>CAMRCY010000008.1 GCA_947041165.1 uncultured Deferribacteraceae bacterium
GGAACTGGCGACAATGCGGTTACTAGCAGTTGTGGAAGTGGCGACAATACGGTTACTAGTAGTTGTGCAAGTGGCGACAATGCTGTTACTAGTAATTGTGGAACTGGCGACAATGCTATTACTAGTAATTGTGCAACTGGCGACAATACGGTTACTAGTAGTTGTGGAAGTGCTGAGAACAACAATAACCAACTTACTAAACTAGATAGACTTAAATATTCTAAAAAACAAATGTTGTCAATACTTGGTAAGACTTGGATATATATAGTTATAAGTATTGCGATTGGCAGTGCTATTCACAACTATATCCCTGAACAACTTGTAGAAAGTTTTATTAGTTCTACAAAATATATTTCAGTTCTTTTAGCAACGGTTGCGGGAGTACCTATATATACTGATGAGATGTCTGCAATGATTATCGGTAACGCATTTTACAATAAAGGTATGCCACTTGGAACAGTATTATCATTTATGTTGAGTGCTGCTGCGTTATCAATTCCCTCTATGATTATCCTAAAGAGTGTTATGAGTAAAAAACTGTTATTTATATTTATTGCATTAGTCACAGTTGGGATTATAATAATAGGATACATATTTAATCTGATATCGTTTATATTTTAAATAAGTAAAAACTTGTATCGTTTGTTATCAAATAATTGAACCACTGTAACTTTGTAAATTTTACAGTGGGGTTTTTTATAATATCAGTTATTTATAATTTTTTAGCATTTGTAACTGATCGTATTCACAACATCTACTATTTGTAATTGTAGAATATTACAACTGTTAAGAATTTGTAACTGTTGATCGATCGTACCAACTAGTATCTAATATCACAAAAAGCATTTAATTTAATATCGTCACATTTTAAGAGGTTAATTAATTATGGAGAAAGAGTTAAAAATATTCAAAGCGTTAGCACATCCGTTAAGAATGGATATCATTAATCTACTATCGGAAAGTGGAGAGTTATGTGTCTGTGTTATTCAAGAAAAGTTTAAAGTATCGCAATCTAATCTATCGCAACATCTAAAAATATTGAAAGATGCAACTATATTGAACTCTAGAAAAGATGGTGGCTGGGTTTATTACTCTTTAAAAAATAAGATTATCTCAGATATTTTAAAACAATTAAAGAAATATTAAACTGTATATCATATATAATATAAGGCATTTAATACTACTATTTGCCAAATAAAAATTTTGTTCGTACAACTGTTTTCATTTTTAATGAAAAGATACTTGAAATATATTCATATTATTGTAAGATAGTACGTTAAAGTTTATATTGGAGTCTTAAAATTGTCATCAAATATACGTAATTTTTCTATTATAGCACATATCGATCACGGTAAGTCAACGATAGCCGATAGGCTTATCCAGTTTACTGGCGGATTAGATGAAAGATCAATGAAGTCACAAGTTCTTGACTCTATGGATATAGAAAGAGAACGTGGCATCACTATCAAAGCTCAAACTGTTTGTTTATCATACATCGCTGATGATGGTAATAAATATATTTTAAACTTGATTGATACTCCTGGACATGTTGATTTTACATATGAAGTATCAAGATCGCTCGCAGCTTGTGAAGGGGCGTTGATGGTTGTTGATGCATCACAAGGTGTTGAAGCACAAACGATCGCTAATACAAATATGGCTGTTGATCAAAATTTAGAGATTGTTCCTGTAATTAATAAAATAGATCTGCCATCTGCTGATGTAGAAAAAGTTAAGGCAGAGATTGAAGACTCGATCGGGATAGATGCAACAGAAGCTATCTTAGCATCTGCAAAAGAAGGTATCGGAACTAAAGAAATTTTAGAAGCGATAGTTAAAAATATACCACCTCCATCAGGTGATCCTGAAGCTCCATTAAAAGCTATGATATTTGATTCATGGTATGATACTTATAGAGGCATCATAGTATTAATAAGAGTTATTGACGGAACAATTACTAAAGGTGATAAAATCACCCTACTTTCAACTGGTCGTGATTATGAAACATTAGAGGTTGGTAAATTTACACCAGCAGCGATCGCTGTTCCTAAACTATCAGTTGGTGAAGTTGGATTTATTTCAGCATCGATTAAAGAGTTAACTGAGGTTAAAATCGGTGATACTGTAACTCATCAAAAACGTAAAACAACCTCTCCTTTTCCAGGATTTAAACTTATTAAACCTGTTGTGTTCTGTGGATTATATCCTATCGACTCAACAGATTATCCAGCACTTAGAGATTCACTTGAGAAATTAATATTGAACGACTCTGCTGTAACATTTGAACCTGAATCATCAGTTGCTTTAGGGTTTGGATTTAGATGTGGATTTTTAGGACTACTACATATGGAGATTATTCAAGAGAGATTAGAGAGAGAGTTTAATCTCAATCTAATATCAACTGCTCCAACTGTTGTATTTAAGGTTTATAAAACAGATTCAACTATGATAGAGGTTGATAACCCTGCTGATATGCCTGATCCATCTTGTATTGTTAAGATTGAAGAATCATTTATATCTGCAACACTAATATTGCCATCTGAATATCTAGGTGCTGTGATTAGGTTATTACAACAACGAAGAGGATATCAAACTGATATGAGATATCTTTCTCCAACACGAGTTATCTTAGAGTATCAACTTCCTTTAATTGAGATTGTGATAGATTTCTACGATAAATTAAAATCATGTTCAAGAGGATACGCATCATTTGATTATGAGTTTTCAGAGTTCAAACAAAGTCACCTTGTTAAGCTTGATATTTTAATAAATAAAGAACCAGTTGATGCTTTATCGATCATAGCTCATAGAGATCATATCGAACATAAAGGTAGAATATTGGTTGAAAAAATGCAAGAAGTTATACCAAGACAGATGTTTGAAGTAGCTATTCAAGCCGCAATCGGTAATAAAGTTTTAGCAAGAAGCACTGTTAAAGCATATAGAAAAGACGTTATTGCTAAATGTTACGGTGGAGATATATCTCGTAAAAGAAAACTGCTTGAAAAACAGAAAGAAGGTAAGAAACGAATGAAACAAATCGGATCTGTTGAACTGCCTCAAGAAGCTTTTCTTGCAGTCTTGAAAATCGGTGATGATAAATAATAATCTAGTTATCTCTACTATTAATTTAGTGTAGTTATAAGATATTTTAGGAAGGTTAAAAATAGTATTATGAGTAAAGAAATAAAGAAAGCTGGTACGGTTAGAGAAACCGTTGACTCTATTATAGTAGCGTTTGTAATAGCGATGATAATTAAAACTTTTATGATACAAGCATATAAAATTCCAACAGGATCTATGCTTGATACTTTATTAGTTGGCGATCATATATTAGTTAGTAAACTTGCATATATATTTTCTGATCCTAAAGTTGATGATATAATAGTGTTCAAATATCCTCTTGATCCATCTATGGATTATATTAAAAGAGTTGTTGGAGCACCTGGTGATAAAATAGAAATTATCAATAAACAAATCATTAGAAACGGTGAAACAATTTCATCTGATTTTACAAAATTTAACTCAGATATAATTATTCCACCTAACGTATCAACAAGAGATAATGTTATGGAGTTTACTGTTCCTCAAGATACATATTTTGTATTAGGCGATAATCGTGATTCAAGTTTTGATAGTAGATTTTGGGGATTTGTTGATAGAGAGTTAGTCGTTGGTGAAGCGTTAGTTATCTACTGGTCTTGGGGCAAAGGCGAGGAATCTAAAGTTAGACTTGATCGCATAGGAAAACTGATTAAATAGTTTTTCTACTAATCTATTAAATGGCAATTAAATTTGATATTGAAAAATATTAATATACTGAATAAAATATAATAAGAGGTTTTGTAATACATTATGGCTATTAAATACAATAGAATTCTTCTTAAACTGTCAGGCGAAGCGTTAATGGGTAATATGGGTTATGGTATCGATAATGATATTATAAAATATATTGCTGGTGAAATTCAATCTGTTTACTCTCTTGGAATAAAAATAGGTATCGTTATAGGTGGCGGTAATATTTTTAGAGGTGTATCACTTGCATCTAAAGGCATGGATAGAGTTACTGCAGACCACATGGGTATGCTTGCAACTGTTATCAACTGCCTTGCTGTTCAAAGCATGTTAGAGGAAGCAGGTATTCCAACAAGGGTGCAATCAGCTGTTGAAATGCGTCAAATAGCAGAGCCTTATATTAGACGTAGAGCTATGCGTCATCTTGAAAAAAATAGAGTAGTTATTTTTGCAGCAGGAACTGGTAATCCATATTTCACAACTGATACAACTGCAACTTTAAGAGCATCTGAGATCAATGCTGATATAGTTCTAAAAGCTACTAAAGTTGATGGAATTTATTCTGCTGATCCCAAAAAAGATAGCACTGCCACTAAATACGATGAAATAAGTTATTTAGATGTCTTAACGAAACGATTAGAAGTTATGGACTCAACTGCGATAAGTATGTGTATGGATAACAATATACCACTTGTTGTATTTGATCTGTTCGGCAAAAACAATCTATTAAATATCGTACACGGCGAAAAAATTGGAACATTAGTTAAAGGAAAATAAAGGGAGAGATATTATGCCTCAATCAGTAATTAAAGATTTAAACGAGAAAATTGAAAAAACAATAGTACATTATAAAGAAGAGCTTAAAGGTATTCGTACTGGACGTGCTACTCTATCTATGTTTGATAATATTAAAGTAGATTATTATGGTACTCCAACACCTCTTGCGGGTGTTGCAACGCTATCTATTCCTGAACCTAGAATGGTTACTGTAACTCCTTGGGAGCCTGCTTTAATTAAAGAGATTGAGAAAGCTATTCAAACTTCTCAAATGGGTTTCAATCCATCTAATGATGGGAAAGTTGTAAGAATTCCTTTTCCTCAATTAACTGAAGATAGACGTAAAGATCTTGTTAAAATTATTAAAAAGATTTCTGAAGATACTAAAGTAGCTGTAAGAAATGAAAGAAGAGATGCTAACGAGCAGATGAAAAAGTTAGAAAAAGATAAAGCTATTAGTGAAGATGATTCTAAAAAAATGTTAGATGATATTCAAAAAATAACTGATGCTTCAATTAAAAATATAGATGAGATAACTGTAGTTAAAGAAAAAGAAGTGATGGAGATTTAACGTTGCAACAGACTAAAGGTAATCTTGTTCCTAGACATATAGCTATAATAATGGACGGAAACGGTAGGTGGGCAAAGAAACGTCTACTACCTAGAATGGCTGGACATAGAGAAGGTGCTAATGCTGTTCGTAAAATAATAACTCATGCAGCGAGCCTTAACCTAAAATATCTATCAATGTTTACATTCTCTACTGAAAACTTTGATCGTCCAACAAAAGAAGTGCAATACCTTATGAAACTTCTTCAAGAATATCTTGAGTCTGAACGTAAAACTATTATAAGTAATAATATCGCGTTCATCGCATCAGGGAAATTAGATAGATTACCTGACAAAACTCAAGATACTATTCAAAAACTTAGAGAAGACTCATCATCAAATACAGGTATGGTGTTAAATCTCGCCATATCATACAGCGGTAAAGATGAAATTATCGACGCTACAAAAGCAATCGCTAAATCTGTTCTAAACGGTGATATAAAAGTTAATCAAATTAATCAAAGTTTATTTAACGATTATCTCTATAACCCTATGATGCCAGATATTGATCTGCTCATAAGAACTTCTGGAGAAAATCGTATTAGTAATTTTATGCTATGGCAACTTGCATACTCTGAGATGTTGTTTACGGATAAATTATGGCCAGACTTCGATGAAAAAGATTTTAATGACGCCGTAATAGAGTTCTCTCAACGTGTTAGAAGATATGGCAAGGTTGATGAATAACCTCCTACCTAAAATCTAATACCTAAAAAAAAATTACAACTTTATTATAATTATATGATAAAGTATTATAACATCAATCAAAATGGAGCAATCTAAGATGGGTCATCAGAAAACAGAGTTAATTAAAAGAATTATTGCAGGGGTTATACTTTCTGCATTATCAATATATGCTACCATATATGCAGACCATCGTATATTTTTTCTATTGATACTACTTATCAATATGTTAATCACTCGTGAACTTGTGGCACTACTTAAAAACAACGAACATCTACTTTCTACTATCCCTATATATGCGTCAGCTATGGTTATTCCACATCTTATATTTTTCAAACTACACCTTATACTTATAGCTTATCTATTTCTTCTTTTAGTTACATTATTTATAATTAAAATGATTAGCAAAAACCCTGTTAAAGATGCGTTTGTAGATATATCTGTGACGTTCGTTGCATCAATTATGTTACCTCTATGTTTATCAACTTTATTTTTAATTAGAGATATATCTTATGAATGGTTAATATACCTTTACTTTGTTGTATGGAGTTCTGATGTATTTGCATATTTTGTAGGAGTTAAATTCGGTAAACATAAATTAATAGAAGCTGTTAGTCCGAAAAAATCTATCGAAGGATTAATCGGAGGAACTATATTTGCTTTAATAGCTGGATTACTTATTAATCACTATCTATTAGAGAAATCTGTTCTTTGGATGATATTATTAACCCTTGAAGTAATCACGATAGGTGTGCTAGGTGATCTTATTGAATCGATGATTAAACGATCTGCAAATGTAAAAGATTCGGGAACATTAATCCCTGGGCATGGTGGTATGTATGATAGATTTGATTCTATTATATTCGCATCACCTCTGCTTTTTCTTTACATAAATATTTTAGATACATATATTAAAGTTTGGTAAGTGTGAGAGATTAATATTATGCAAAAAAGAAAAAAAATCGGAATAATAGGTGCAACAGGATCTATTGGTACTCAAGCTATTGAGCTATTAATGCAAAATCAAGATTCATTTTCAATAGAGTTTATAACTGCACATAATAATGAAAAATTATTAGATCAACAACAAAGTGAAACTGGTGCAAAACATTCATTTTTAACAACTGATCCAAACTCTGAAAGTATATTAAAAAGCTATCTTGAAACATTAGATCTTGATATTGTTCTGCACGCAGCAACTGGTATAAACGGAATTAACTCTGCTTATATGATAGTTGATCATGGAATAGATATAGCCTTAGCTAATAAAGAATCTTTAGTCACAGCAGGGGATATTATTATCAATCGTGCAAAAGAAACTGGATCAAATATCGTTCCAGTTGATTCTGAACATTCTGCAATATTCCAATCATTAATCGGACATAACACAAAAGATATAGAGTCAATAACTCTTACCGCATCAGGTGGCCCTTTTAGAACTCGTCCATCTGATTCTATGGATTATATTTCAGTTGAAGAAGCATTAAACCATCCAAAATGGTTTATGGGTGATAAAGTTTCAATAGATTCTGCAACAATGATGAATAAAGGTTTAGAACTTATTGAGGCGAAATACCTCTTTAATATAGATCATACTAAATTAAATGTAGTTATACATCCTGAAAGTATTATCCACTCTCTAGTTAATTATAACGATGGATCGACTATTGCACAGTTAGGTTATCCTGATATGAAAATACCTATCTCATATGCTTTAGCTTATCCTGATAGAGTTAAAAATGCAGCTAAATGTTTAGACCTTACAGAAGTTGGAAACATGACTTTCTTTAAACCAGATCTTGTTAGGTTTAAAGCTTTACAGATCGTTTTAGATCTGCTTGAAAGCAATAGTAATAAAAAGTTTATTATGCTCAACTCGTCAAATGAAGCAGCAGTTATGGCTTTCATGCGGGGAGATATAAAATTTATGGATATAACAAAAATTGTAGAATTAGCACTTGATAAGATTAACTTTGAAGAATCTAAAACTGTTTATGACGCAATAGAGTCTTCTAAAAAAGCTTATGAAATATCTGAAGATATAATTAAAAAGTTTAAATAGTTTTAGTAATTTATGAAACTGTAACAATGCAGTTGTGTGAATAGTTGTAATAATAGTTACTATACAAAATTGAGTCACATTGTGTAAGTTTAGATAATTATTACTACGATATAAATCAAAGTGCTAACGTAAACTATAAATCAAAGTGTAAGTTATAACAGTAGCAACGCTCATATCATGATTATAAATCAAAGTGAGTTATAGTATCAATAAATGAGTAAACGTAAATTTAAAATCATAGTGCAAATTATGATTACTAGTTAAAGTGCCAGTATATATTTAAGTTCAAGTTATGCAGTAAGTTAAAAAGTTTAAGAGGAATTTATGACAATATTAATAGCTATCGGTGTATTAGCTTTCTTAGTTTTTATACACGAGTTAGGACATTTTATTTTTGCAAAATTATCAAATGTTTATGTAGAGAAATTTTCAATAGGGTTTGGACCTAAAGTTTTTGGGTTTAAGTATGGAGAAACAGAATACCTTATATCTGCGATACCGCTCGGTGGTTACGTTAAAATGTATGGTGAAAATCCTGATGATGTCAAAGATATGGAAACACCTGAATTACAAAATTTAGAAGGTAGAGCTTTAACTGATGTTAATAGATTTAAACGTGCTTTAATAATAATCGGTGGTCCATTATTTAACTTCTTGCTTGCTATAGCAATTTTTTGGGGACTTTTTGCATCAGGTATTCCTGATTATAAAGCTCAAATAGGTACAGTAGACATCAACTCTCCTGCTGAAATAGCTGGGCTTAAAAGTGGAGATATTATTGTTAAAGTTGATAATGAAAATATCCAGTCTTGGAGCGAACTGTCTTCTTATATCGCAATCAATCCTAACAAAAATATTGAGATTGTTTTAGATGATGGAACAGTAAAAAATGTTACGACAGGAGTTATGGATCAAACCAATATATTGAACGAAACTGAGCCTATTGGTGATATAGGTATAAACTTAGTACTTCCACCTATCATCGGTAGAGCAGTGCCTGATTATCCTGCTAATAAAGCTGGGTTACTTCGTGATGATATAATTATCTCAATTGACAATAAAAGCATATCTGATTGGAACGGCGTAAGAGATGTCATAAGAGCAAATCCAGATCAAGAGTTATCTGTTAAAGTTGAGAGAAATGATAAAGTTGTAGATATAAAACTAACACCTATGGAAAGTGAAGAAGGAGAAAATTTGATTGGAATAGCTGGAGTTTCTCCTATTGAAGGAAATATTCTAGTTAATTATGGATTTTTTGAATCACTTAAATTAGGCATTATTAGAACTTATGATTTCTCTAAATTAATCTTTGTAAGTATCGGAAAACTTATATCTGGTTCAGTTCCAACAGATCAAGTCGGCGGACCGATTATGATAGTTAAAACAACTGCTGATTCTGCTGATTCTGGTTTTGGATCATTGCTATTTTTTGTGGCAATCATCTCTATTAATTTAGCTGTATTTAATCTTCTACCTATTCCTGTGCTTGATGGTGGACACCTGCTTATATTAATTATTGAATCAGTAACACGTAGAAAAATTAATGAGAAAATAATTAGTGGATTTCAAACCGTAGGATTAGTACTACTACTTTTACTAATGGCTTTCGCTTTTTATAATGATATATCAAAACTGTTTATAAACTAAGATGTATTAACTTTAAGTAAGAGAATTAATGACAACTTATAATATTTTAAACCTTAGATTGTACTTAAAAAAGAAATAATGAAATATTCGCCAAAAGGATACTAATGAAGATAAGCTTAAAGAAAACTATTCACAAAATATTGCCACAGTACATTATAGATAGAAAAGAACCTATCTATAAATTTTTCTCTTATCTTATGTTAGATAAAGAAGGTTTAAATGGTTTAAAGTGTAAAACAAGAAAGGAAATGATTGCATCTATTCCTAAAGGTTCTAAAGTATTAGAAATTGGACCTTTCTTCTGTCCATTAATAGAAAACAACGGCGAATATAATATTAAATATTTTGATGTTTTAGATACTAAACAACTACATATTAGAGCGGTAGAGTGGGGAGTAGCAACTGATAAAGTTCCAACTAAAATTGATTATGTTTCTCCAAATGGCGACCTAACTATTATTGATGAAAAGTTTGATTATGTTATATCTTCACATAATATTGAGCATCACCCTGACCTTATTAAGCATTTAAAAATTATTGAAAACCTATTAGTTGATGGTGGAAAATTTATAGCTATTGTTCCTGATAAAAGATTGGCATATGATTACTTTCTTAATATTTCATCAATAGCAGATATTATTGATGCTCACATTAACAAAGCAACAAAACATTCACTAACAAATATAATTAACCATAAATTAATACAAGCAGATCCTAATCCTGTTAAACATTTTTTCGGTATTCATGGTACAAAACCTTATCTTTCAGATCAGAAAGATAAGTTGGTAAATGTTGTAAATGAGTATCTTAACTCTGATAAATATATTGATGTACATGCGTGGATATTTACACCGAGATCTTTTAAAGATAATATTGAAACTCTAAATAAGTTAGGATATATTAATTTAGAGATGAAAGAGTTAACGATACCGATATTTAATTCATTTGAATTCGCTGCTGTGCTTCAGAAAAAATAATTACATATAAAATTTGTTAAAAGGGATAATAATGACATTGAAACAAACTATTAAAAAAATATTACCTCAATATCTTTTAGATAGGAAAGAAGAATTATTTAAACCTATATCATATTTATTTTTAGATAAAGAAGGGTTGAAAGGTTTAAGATGTAAAACAAGAAAAGAGATGATTGCATCTATCCCTAAAGGATCTAAAGTATTAGAAATTGGTCCTTTTTTCTGTCCATTAATTGAAAATAACGGTGAATACGATATTAAGTATTTTGATGTTTTAAACACTGAGCAACTACATACGAGAGCGGTAAAGCATGAAGTACCTACTGATAAAGTTCCAACTAAAATTGATTATGTTTCTCCAATTGGCGACCTAACTATTATTGATGAAAAGTTTGATTATGTTATATCTTCACATAATATTGAGCATCACCCTGACCTTATTAAGCATTTAAAAATTATAGAAAACCTATTAGTTGATGATGGTAAATTTATAGCTATTGTACCTGATAAAAGATTTACTTTAGATTATTTTATCAACACTTCCTCTATTGCTGACATTATTGATGCCTATGTTAATAAATTAACGAAACATTCGTTAAAAAGCACGACAAATTGCGAGTTTTTATTAGCGCATAACAATGCTTTTAAACATTTTTTTAGCATACACGGCGAAAAACCAAATCTTTCAAATCATAAAGAAGAGTTAAATAAAGTAATTGACAAATACCTTAACACAGATATGTATGTTGACGCACACGCATGGACATTTACTCCGAGGTCTTTCAAAGAAAATATAGAAACACTTAATAATTTAGGATATATTAATTTAGAGATAGAAGAATTAACTATTCCGATATTTAGAAATTTTGAATTCGGTGTCGTGCTTCAGAAAAAGAAATAATTGAAGAAGTTTTCTTTAACATCTCATAGATTTTTATTTAAGAGTTTTTAAATTTATTAATATATTTGGAAATTTTATGTTTGATTGTTAGATACAAAACTAATAAGTTAGGTTCCCTAAGTTAAGGTTAAGTTCCCTAAGTAATGTTAAGTTAGTACAAGTTAGGTAGTAAGTTTACTTAAACAACTAAAGTAAGTTAAGTTAGTGCAAGTTAGGCAGGTAAGTTTACTAAAACAACTAAAGTAAGTTAAGTTAGTGCAAGTTAGGCAGTAAGTTTACTAAAACAACTAAAGTAAGTTAAGTTAGTGCAAGTTAGGTAGGTAAGTTTTACTAAAACAACTAAAGTAAGTTAAGTTAGTGCAAGTTAGACAGTAAGTTTACTTAAGCAACTAAAGTAAGGCTAAGTTAAGTTTACTAAAATAAGTTAAATAAGTTAAACATTTTAATTACACTAGATCAATCTCGTCTATTAACAAATATTAATTATCAAGTTCATATACCATCTACTCAGCTTACTATTCGATCATCCAACTCGTTACTTATCTATATAATTAATCGTACAACAATCACAAGTTTTGTTAATGAATTTTCACAATACGCAATATCGCCATAAATCAATTTAAAATTGTAAAAATCATCTTATTATTACATCTAAACATCAAATACAGCAAGTGGTAACGCTATGTATAGCGACAAATACCGCCATAACGCCCTCGCCACAGTATTATGCAAGATCTACTGTCTTACCTTTAGGTCTAACTGTTAAGACTGGACAAGGAGCCGTTCTAACAACTTTTTCAGCTGTTGAACCAAATAATACATGACCCAGCCCTGTTCTGCCATGTGTACCGATTATAATTAAATCAAAATTACCTTCTTCTGCTTCTTTATTTATCTCTAAATATGGTGTACCTTTTAGCAATTTCTTACCATATTTTACATCCTTTAAAATAGGCATATTCAAAGTAAAATCTTCAAACTGTTTAAGTGCACCCTCTTCAAACTCTTTTGATATATTTGTCATCATCATCTGTGGAAGATAGAATGAAATGATATTTGACTCATCAAATAAAACATGTACTATCTCAAGCTCTGCCTTTAATATCTTCTGCATTTCAATAGCATATGATAAAGCATAGTGCGATGCCTCAGAAAAATCTGTTGGGAATAAAATCTTTTTAACATATTTCATATTTCACGTCCTTATAACTTAATTAAAAAAATTAAGTGCTTTATCTATTGTAAGTAGAATATCTTTGATATCTGTATTGATATCAAGTATATCATACACGCCTAACTCATTTGATATAAATATTTTATCTGCTGTCAACTCTTCAGCTAATACTATAACTGGAAATTTAAGAAGATTAATATTCAACTCTAAATCTAACTCATATAACGATTTATATAACGAATCGTCTACTATTAGAAGATTAAAATCGTATCCATAAATCAGTGACAAGATTTTTTCACTCGTCTTTGCATCGATAATAGTTATGCCAAGTCCTGTGTAGATTTTATTCAATCTCTCCACAAAACTTGTTTCAACACCTAATGCTAATATATTTTTTTTCATAAACTTAACACATACTCTAATTAAATATTAAAAACAGATTTGGTGTTTTTATCTAATATATCTGCTAATTCTTTTTCTGCTATATTTAATAACTCTGCGATAAAGCTAAATGTGTATTTAACAAATGCTGGCTCGTTGTTTTTAACTTTTCCACGCATAGCAGATGGAGTTAAAAATGGTGAATCAGTTTCAATCAATAATTTATCAAGTGGAATAAATTTAACCATATCTCTTATTTCGCCTGCATTTTTATAAGTTACATTACCTGCAATTGATATATGAAATCCGTTACTTATTGCACAATCTAAAACTTTTTTATCACCGTTATAACAATGAATAATTCCACCATTATTTTTGACTGCAAGTTCAGATGATAAAATATCTACCATTCTATCTGACGATTCTCTATTATGGATCACGATAGGTTTTGATAGCTCTATAGACATATTTAAAAATTCAATAAACACTTTCTCTTGAACTTCTCGTGGAGAGTGATCTCTAAAAAAATCAAGTCCAATTTCACCAATCGCTACAACTTTATCGTTTGATGCAAGTTTTATAAAATCATCATGCATGGTTGATTTATATCCATCAGAATCTGAAGGATGAACACCAACTGTTGCATATATATTATCATACCTGTTTGCAATGTTTACAGCTTCAACACTCTTGCTGTAATCTGTGCCTATCGTAATCATACGCTTTACGCCGTTACTCTCAGCTCTTGCAATAGTCGCTTCAACTTCTTCGATCGGAATATAGTTAAGATGACAATGTGTATCTGTTAAAAATATATCACTCATTACTTTATCTTCGTACCTGCCTTAATTGATTCTGGCAACTCTAATAATTGATGTTTACCATCATCAGCTGTTGCTGCTAAAATCATACCGTTCGATTCAACACCCATTAATTTAGCTGGCAATAAGTTAGTTATAACTGCAACTGTTTTACCAACTAGATCTGTAGGTTCAAATGTTTTACCTATTCCTGAAACAATAATTCTTGGCTCATCGCCACAATCAACAGACATTTTTAAAAGTTTGTCAGATTTAGGAACTCTTTCAGCACCTAAAATTTTACCAGCTTTAATTTCAACTTTTTCAAAATCAGTAAAATTTATCTTTTCAATAACATCTTTCTTTATCTCTTTATCAACTTTTGGAGTAACTTCTTTTAACATCTCTACTTCATCAATCCTAGGAAAAATCTGCTTAACTTCATCAAGCTTCACACCTGATTTTAAAATTTTAATTTTCTTTAGATCATCAACAGATGTAACCTTTTCAAGTGTATCATCACCCGTTACTGCTTTATAAATTTTAACAGATGAGTCTGGCATAAATGGATAGATAAAGTATGAGATCAATCTTATCGCATCAAGTATCAAATATAATATAGAGCCTAATCGATCGTGACTACTTTCATCCTTTGCTAAGTTCCACGGTTTCATCGCATCAATATATTTATTCAATGATGATATAATTTCCCATACCGTCATCAACGCTTTATTGAAAGCTAAATTATTTAATCGCTTATCTATCGTATCTATACTGCTTACAATATACTCATATATCTCATCATCTTCTTTTGCAGGAGTGTTATATTCTGGAACAACTCTATCAAAATATTTATCTAATAAACCGAGCGTTCTTGAAACAAGATTTCCTAGATCATTTGCAAGATCAGTATTAACTCTATGGATAAGTGCTTTATATGAAAAATCTCCATCTAAGCCGAACGGAACTTCTCTCATCAAAAAATATCTAAAAGCATCAGCTGAAAATTTTGTAATTATAAAATTTGGATCAATAGCGTTACCCATTGATTTACTCATTTTCTTTCCATCAACAGTCCACCATCCATGAGCAAAAATAGATTTTGGAAGTTCAATACCAGCACTCATCAACATCGCAGGCCAGTATACAGCATGGAAACGTATTATATCTTTTCCAACAACATGATAATCAATAGGCCAAAACTTTTTACGATCGCTATCTTTATCAAAATAACCGAGCGCTGATAAATAGTTCGTTAACGCATCTATCCAAACATAGATAACATGATCGCTATCTTGATCAACTTTGATACCCCAACTGAAATTAACTCTACTTATTGATAGATCTCTAAGTCCTTCAGATACAAATGAAATAATCTCATTCTTTCTAGATTCTGGTTTAATGAAATCAGGATTTGCTTTTATATGTTCTAAAATTTGATCTTGATATTTAGAAAGTTTAAAGAAGTATGACGCCTCTTTTAACTCTTTTGTAACTCTTCCACAATCAGGACAAATATTCTCATCTATCAACTGTGTTTCTGTCCAATAACTTTCACAAGGTGTGCAGTATGCTCCAGAATATTCACCTAGATACACATCACCTTTATCTTTCATTATATTATATAATTTAAGCACAGCTTCTTTATGATATGCATCCGTTGTTCTTATGAAAGCATCGTTACCTATATTTAGGTTGCTCCATAACTGTTTAAAATTTTGCATGTTTTTATCAGCTAAATCTTTAGGAGATATATTTTGTTCTTTAGCAGACTCTTCAATCTTTTGCCCATGCTCATCTGTTCCAGTTAGAAAGAATTTTTCATAACCTAGCAACGCTTTATATCTAGATATAACATCAGCTGCAACAGTTGTATAAGCATGCCCTATATGCGGTTTATCATTAACAAAATATATCGGTGTTGATACATAAAATGTTTTATTATCTTTAGACATTATTTCTATTATCCTTCAATTTAATCTTTATCAACTATTACAAAATCATCGATAACTTCATCAGCAACTTTATCTTTATCAACATATAAATGTTCTGCATTATATCCGTCTTTTTCAAAAACAAGACAACACATTAATCTTCCACATACACCAGATATTTTAATAGGATTTAATATTAGATTTTGTTTCTTCGCCATTTTTATTGATATGTTATCGAACTTATGTAGGAACGATGCACAACAAAACTCTCTCCCACACAATCCAAACCCACCTAACATTTTTGTAGCATCTCTAACGCCGATCTGCCTCATCTCAATTCGTGTTTTAAATATTCTAGCTAAGTCTTTAACCAATTGTCTAAAATCAACCCTACCTTCTGCTGTGAAAAAATATGTTAACTTTGATCTATCAAGTGAGAACTCACAAGTTATCAACTTCATATCAAGTTTAGCTTCTTTAAGCAATGTTCTACACTCTTTAAATGCTTTAGGGACATCTTTTTTATTGTTCTCATCTTTCTCTATATCCTCAGCTGTTGCTTTACGGATAAGAGATTTCATCTCTTGGTTATCTTCAACTTCAATCTCACGTTTAAGAACCATAACAATTCCTATATCTTCGCCTTTATCAGCCTCTATAACCACTTTCTCATTTATCACACAATCTATATTCTTCGGTAGATAGTCGTAGACCTTGCCTGCATCTCTAAACTTAACTCCTACTGCTTCAAATTTTTTCACTTAATACCTCAACTATCTTTGATGCAAAATTAGATTTAATTAAATCCAAATTCACATTATAGTTTAACCTTTTTAAAATTTCTAACATATAACTACTTAACTCTGAAAGTTCATAATAACCTGTTTCTTTATATAATACTAGCACATAAGAATATATATTAGATACAACCATAAATAATGTTTTGGTATCTGGAACTGATCTGATATATTCCACAAACTTGACAAACTCTTTATCAATTAACAACTGATTAACATTTATAATATTACTATCTAAAATATCTAACGCTTTACCGATTGAACCATATGATAATGATACAGCTGTATCAATAAACGGTATATCAGGACGTAAACTTTTTACTGCATCTTTAACATCATGAGATTCAAGTGGTTTAAACATAATGTTCACAGCTCTTGATCTAATCGTTGCTAATATTTCATCATATCTATCTGTTATTAGAAAAAATATCGTTGAGTCTGTTGGCTCTTCCAATGTCTTTAATAATATGTTAGCAGCAACAACTTGATTAGTAGCAGATAACATATCTGCATCATCTATAATAACTATCTTATATGTTCCAACCGATGCCGTCATAGATATATTTAAAATTAATTCTCTAATATTATCAGCTAACAAACTCTCTCTATTATACTGATATATATCAGGGTGCATACCTTCATCTATCATCTTGCAACTTCTACATACACATTTAGAGAAATATACTTTCTCTTCACAACTAAGATATTTAGCTATATTTGTTGCAAAATACTTTTTACCAATTCCTTTAAGTCCTGAAAATATATATGCATGATGTAAACGATTAGATTTAATTGTACGCAAAAATAATTCTATCTGTTTATCATGTCCGTAAAAATTCATCTATACAGTGCCACAATCACTCGGATCATCATTAATCTTATCAATAGTATGCTGTAACGCATCTACTATAAATGATAAGTTTTCAACAGCAGCTTTTACACTACCTGGCAGATTGATTATAAGTGCTTTACCACGAATACCAACAACTGCTCTTGATATTAACGCTCTCTTAGTAAGTTTGTAACTCTCCATTCTCATCGCCTCTTCAAAACCTGGAAGACGTCTATCTAATAACGGTAATGTAACATCAGGTGCTATATCACGAGTTGAAACACCAGTTGATCCATCTGTAATAATTATATCAAAATTTTGAGTGTCAGCGAAATCTTTCAAATACATCTCTAACTTATCTGTATCATCAGGGATCATATCTAATCTAACAAATGATGGATTTAATTTCTCTGTTACATATTTAACGAGCGCTGGACCAGTTTCATCTATACGCTGACCCTTAGAACCTTTATCAGATAATGTTATAATACCAATCGATATAGCTTTCTTAGGGATAACTTCGATACTATCACCAACTTTCATCTCGCCACCACTATTAACAACTGCAAAAATACCCTCTTTAGGCATAACACAATCGCCAGCTTGATAATATATAGCACACTTATTATGACAAACTTTTCCTATCTGTGAAATCGTCATATCAATACCGTTCACAATTAATCTAGTTCCTACTGGAAACGCAAGAAGATCTATATTTTGGGTTGTTACATTTTCAGCAAAATCACCAGACTTAACATCTAAACCTTTTGCAACCATAGTGTTAATTGACTCAATCGCAAGTAAAGATATCTGACGATGCCAAGACGAATCGCCATGTGCATCACTCTCTATACCAAAATTATTTATAAAATTTGCTTTCTCAACATTTGCCTTACGCATACCTTTTTTGGCAGATATAGAAATACTGTGGATACTACTCATTAAACATACCTCATATTGCTAGCTAAACAGCTAAACTTTTCAATATTATACATTTAAATAATATAAATTACCAGTGATAAGATCATATTTATACATCTAAATAGATTTTATGAAACTAACTCTTTGCTATCATTTATATTATTTGTTTTAGTTATTATGAACTGAATTAAATATCAACTATCTTGTATATATAAAGAAATGTATATAACCGTATCGTAACACTATCTACATTGCTTTAAAAAGTTTTTATAGTATAATGGACGAGTAAGTATTATATGTAACCTTTGGCAACGGATATATCTTTAGAAACCGTTAACCAACTTACTATACAAACACTCTAGAAATATCTATACGTATACCATGCTTTAAAGTTTATTAACAGATAAGTGCATGTAAAGTAAGTCTTGAGATACATATTTTAATTTATACTTTTGATATATCTATTTTGCTATATCATATAAATAATTAGACATGGAGAGAATTATGGAATTTAAATTTAATGTCAACATGACCTGCGGACATTGTGTCGAGGCAGTTAAAGAAGCTCTAGAAACTGTTGGAAAAATCAGCAATATCAATATCAATTTAGAGAACAAAACAGTGATAGGATCTATAGATGATAGTAATATCTCTATAAATGAAATTAAAAAAATTATTGAAGATCTAGGTTTTGATGTAACATAATGTATTGATAATTAAATATTATTTTTATTTATATACTAATTTTATTGATAAATAGTCGATAAAGTTGTACTATCAGATTAGAAAATCAACACTGCGTTAAATTTCATATTGACAATTTCAATTATATGTATATATATATAATAGATATGAATTACTACTAACATTGTTGATTTAATAATTTTGAGGGTATGCCACATGGAAAGAAGGGTTTTAGAAAATTATTCAGAAAAGATTAAAGCTTTAGGTCATCCTGTCAGATTAAGAATTGCATTTGAGTTGCTTGACCATGATTTCACAGTAAATGAAATTTGTAAAAAGCTTTCTATCGCTCAAGCAACAATTAGCCAACATCTGTCAATTCTTAGAAACAGAAGTGTCATTATCGGTAACAGAAATGGAACAAGTATAAGTTACGGTTTAGCATCAAACAATATTAAAGAGATGCTTATGCAACTTAAAAAGTCCATTACAGATTCATCTGTATCTGCAAAAGACAGCAAAAGCAAAAACACAACTTTTAAAAATATTGTTTAAAATGTAATAAAAAACCCTCTCTAAAATAATGTAGAGAGGGATTTTTTATTTCAATATTTAATCTTTATAAATATTTATTTCTGTTTATTCAATGCGTTAGTAGATGTTGTAATATTATCAAATACTTTACCATCTATATTTATCGCCTCAAACCTATAAGCACCTGCACTGCTATTATCTCTAGTTATGCGTACATAGTGATTGTACGGTCTTCTAATGACACTATATTCATTTTCGTACGTTGCAGGATACATCGGCGCTCCGCCACCTGCTGTAACGATATATTGAATACCATCACGATCTGATCGCTCATAGCTGTGAACGTGTGCCGATAAAGTAGCTATAACATTATTTTCTAAAAATAACTCATGCAACCCTTCTCTATAAAACTTTGTATATTTACCAGTTGTTTCCATAGGTGCGTGCATTAATATTATTTTAGGCTTATCTTTATCTAATACGATTGTTTCTTTAAGCCATGCTAACTGTTTCTCTTCATCATGCATAAGGTTATCGTGCCAACCAGCATCTAACATTATAAATTGTATACCCATCCTGTCAAAAACATAATACGTCTTATCCTCAGGAGTTCTAAAAATAGAGTTGAATATCCATTTTTCATATTCATGATTACCACGTACTGCAAAAAACTCTGTGCCATTATCCCATAACTGATTTTCAATAAACAGAAATGCTAACCATGACTGGATCTGAGTAGTTACATTAATCATGTCACCAGTATGAATGACTAGATCTGCTGACTCGTTATCTATCATCTTCACAATTTCATTATGGACAACATACGATGATCTTGTGTCACCAAATGCAATTATCTTTTCAGTCGTATTATCATCTACTAAAACTACAGTAGAAGGACGCCATATTGAGATCAAAACAAGAGCAACTAATATAATAAGTAGTAACAGAAAAACTATACCAGCAATTACTCTTGCTGATATATTTAATACTTTACGTTTTATATTTGACATAAATTATAATCCTGCTTGCTTTTTAACTTCTTCAGCAAAATCTTCTTTACGTCTTTCAATTCCATCACCTAACATAAGGCGTGTAAATCTAACAACTTTTTTATCACCTAAAAATGCTTTGATAGTAATATCAGGATTTTTAACAAAGTTTTGAGATAATAAACAAGATTCTTCAGTGAACTTTTTGATTTGTCCTTCAACTATTTTAGGAATAATATTATCAGGCTTGCCACTTTCTTTAGCTTTTGCCGTATAAATTTCTTCCTCATGTTTTAATAAAGCTTGATCAAGTTCGTCTGGAGAAACACATAGTGGGTTCATTGCACAAACATGCAATGCGATATCTTTAATTATCTGAACGTCAGCTATTGTAACGTTTTCCATTTCAACAATTGCACCCATTTTTCCACCCATGTGAATGTATCCTTCAACGATACCGTTTGCAGATTCTAATCTTGAAAATCTACGAAGAATAATATTCTCGCCGATCGTTCCGACTTTCTCTGATACAACCGTTTCAACAGTTGAGTTATATTTTTCAAAAGGTAATTTGTTTAAAGCATCTACATCTGCTGGGTTTTTAGTTAATATTATATCTGCAATATCGTTACATAAAGTGATAAAATCATCTGTTTTTGCAACAAAATCTGTTTCACTATTAACTTCTAAGATTACAGCTGTTTTGCTATCAGCTGATTTACAAACTGTAATAAGTCCATCGGCAGCTATACGGCTAGATTTTTTTGCAGCATCATCTAATCCTTTTTTTCTAAGATAATCTATCGCTTTATCAAAATCACCGTTAGTTTCTGTAAGAGCTTTCTTACAATTAACCATTCCAGCGCCTGTTTTTTCTCTTAACTCTTTTACAAGTGATGCAGTTATTTCAGCCATTATTTATCTACCTCTTCTTTAGTTTCTTCTTTGATTGCTTCTACTTTAGCAACAACTGGAGCTTCTGCAACTGGTGCAGCAACTGGAGCTTCTACAACTGGAGCTTCTGCAACTGGTGCCGCAACTGGTGCAGCAACTGGAGCTTCTGCAACTGGTGCCGCAACTGGTGCAGCAACTGGAGCTTGTGCAACTGGTGCAGCAACTGGAGCTTGTGCAACTGGTGCAGCAACTGGAGCTGTTTTAACAATTGGTGCTTGAGTAACTGGAGTTGCAGTACCTTCAGCCTCTGCCATAGATACAGGAGTATTTTCAGTATCAGGAAGCTCTTCGCCTGCTGCTCTGATCTCTTCAGCTAATCTTTCTTCTCTTAACTGTCTTCCTTCGATTACTGCATCTGATATACGGCTAGCTATTAACTGACACGCACGAATTGCATCATCATTACCTGGGATCGGGAAATCAACTTCATCAGGATCACAGTTTGTATCAACGATTGCTATTATAGGTATACCTAATGTATGGGCATCATTTATTGCATTTTGCTCTAATCTTATATCAACAATAAACATAACATCTGGAATTAATTTCATATCTCTAATTCCACCTAAGTTACGCTCAAGTTTGTCATATTCTTTTTTAAGTAGTGATGCTTCTTTTTTAGTGAAACGTTTAATGTATTCGCTATTAAGAATGCTCTCTAACTCTTTTAATCTGCCAACTCTAGTTTTGATCGTGTTAAAGTTAGTTAATGTACCACCAAGCCAACGCTGGTTAACATAGAATGAGTTACATCTTGTTGCAGTTTCTTTAATTGCATCTTGAGCTTGTTTTTTTGTTCCAACAAATAAAAATGTTGCTCCACCTTTTGCCATATCTCTTGCAAATTCGTAAGCGTTGTTAAAACATTGAACTGTTTTTTGAAGGTCTAGAATATAGATACCGTTTCTTGCACCATAGATATATTTAGACATCTTAGGATTCCATCTTTTCGTTTGATGGCCGAAGTGAACACCAGCCTCTAATAGGCTCTTCATTGAAATGTGTGACATAAATTCTCCTTTGTTAAACTTCCACCGTACTAAAAAGACACCTACAAACATAGGCACTAGACTTTTTAGAATTAATCGATGTGATTTTTAAAATAATTAAGGAGTTATTATAATTCTCTTTAGGTAGAATTGCAAGCAAATTATATATTAGATTACATAGATATCATCTAAATATTACATAACGCTATATAGATATTGCATAACATTATCTATATAGCCTAGCTAAGTAATCTAACTAAAATATTTAGCCGCACTAAATGATATGATAACTGGTATGATAAAGCACAGTAAACCGAATATAAATCTTAATCTAATATGGTTTGCACTACCAGAAATATCTTCATTAACATAATTAAATCTAAATATCGGTGCTTTTAAGAAAAAATGTAGGAAAAGACATATCGTAAATAACGCTACATAAAAATACATATGATAAAATGGATATATATGTCCACCGATAGGTAGATATAAATTCAAGTTCTCTGGCATAAACGATCTGAAAATACCTTGATTTAACATATCCTGATCCACATTTTTCGGAAATAGTAAAGTCGTATGTCCTGTATAAAATAACATCATAAATATATCTATCACAAGAAGCTTCTTGATATGTTTACTTATAACTGTACCTAATGCTAAAATAGGCATCGCCATCAATAACCACTGAGGACTCCACGATGATAAACCAAATACGATAAACACAACACCTGTTAAATAAAATACACTCCACTCTAAAACCTCTTCCTTTTTGAAATTCTTAAAGTAGGCATAAAGGTATAGTAGTATAAGTGAGAAATATGTTAACCATCCAAATATATTTGCACCTTCATAGTGAAGCACATCTTGGATAAACGCATCTGAACCATAATATAATATAGAATAAAACATTAAAGGTGCAACTGCTATTAACGAATTGATTGCTAATCTAAAAATATTCTTCTCCCTTATTAACATAAGTGGAATAAGAAATAGTAACGCATGATATTTGAATGTGATAGCTATACTAAAATATATAAGATATTTATACTTATCACCTTTATAAAATGACAAAAGTCCTAGTAACATAAAAAATACTGTTAAAATATCGTACTGTCCATAAATTATCTGACTGAAAAAACCTATCGGAGCAGTAATGAAAATTATCACCATTATATAAGTTTTCTTTCTGTCAAGTCCTGCTGTAATGCCGATCTTATAAAATATATATGTTGATAAGAAATAAACAATTAATGTCATAGACTTATTGTAAAATAAAAGAAGTGGAGTGATACCAGTTACATGATCTGGTGCAATTCCAAACAGATAAAAAGGTAGGTTTAGTATCGCAAAAAAGATATAGGTTGATGGCATATAGTGAGTAACAGTACTTCCAAAATCATCGTAGTATGCTATATATAAGTGATGGAACTGCTTATTATATTCGTAAAAATCTAATACATGTCCCTTAAAATACGATGATGAACTTATAGTTGTAAATGTTAGATCGCTGTACTGTTGAAATATAAAAAAACAACCAATAAGCACGACAAAATATAACAAATAATCCAGCTTTGTAAATGGCTTTATGCCCTCTTTGAAAAAATATACAATATTATTAAACATGCCTATCCCGAATAGTAAATTATTACCTATATATCAGATTATAATTGTAAAAAATATTAAGTCAATATTAAGATTAGAACGCCCCAACTCTACTGATATATAATATTAATTTCATAATATAAATAATTAGCAGAATTGAGGCTATCAAAATACTTAATAAAATTTAATTATTGGTGCTTCTAAACTCTCTATCCACCTCTTATTAATGTCAATGCATTCTGAGGGATAAGATTAGCTTGTGCCAACATTGTTGTTGCAGTTTGCACTAATACCTGATCTCTTGCAAGTCTTGTTGATGCCTCAGCCATATCTAAATCTCTTATTCTAGCCTCTGCTGTATCTAAGTTCATTGAGATGTTCGTGATGTTATCTAGTGTGTATTCTAGTCTACTCATCTGCGAACCAGCAACTGCTTTAAATTTATTAATTTTTTCTAAAGCTCTGTTTGCTTGTGTTATTGCACGTTGCGATGTTTCTAAATCTACAACGTACAAATCATCTATTTCGAGTCCAGTCGTGTCAAGCTGGCCTACTGATATATTTAACAATTGTCCTTCATTTGCTCCTACTTGTATCTGAGTAGTATTATCTACTAAGTGAAAAAATACTGTCTCTCCACCTGAAGCTTTTACATACTCTACTCTATTGGTTATAGGATCCCATATTGCATTAAATCCGATCGTGTCATCTAGGATAACATCTACACCTTCAATTATTCCTCGTAAATAACCGTCACCAACTCTCTCATTACCGATAAGTTCACCAGTGTGTGCATCAGTAACCTTTACCTCAAGTAACGATCCTTCAGGTTCTTGTATAACTCCTAAATTTAATGCATTGAGCATATCTTGATCACCGATAATAGCTAATTCTGAAAATCGTCCGAATGTTCCTGTTTGCATTACAAACGTCCCTTCAACTGCTCTGTCTGTTCCTGGATCAACATCATCTCTTGATACAAATTTTACAAGATTTGCATTAATTACATCTGCATTAGGAACAGTATCTGGAACTCCCATTCCTAAATCCTTAACTATTGCATTATTAAGTTTTCTTTCAAGATCTTCAATAGTATCTTCATACCCTATAAATATCTTAGCTTGTTTACCGTTAGCATATATCGATAACTCTTGTCCAAGTTCTAAAATATTAACACCATCAACATTTGTGAAACCAGCAATATCACGTAACTTAGTATCCTTTGTTGCAATACCTTCATCCCTGATCATAACTGTTGATACACCTGTTAATGTTTTATTACCTGCACCTAATGCTTCTTTAAATTCTAAAGTTATAGAACCAACTGAGGTATACCCATTCTCGCTATCTAAATTCATAATATGTATAGGCACTTCATTATAATCATCAAAATCATCACCGTTATTATCTTTAGTTAATGAATTACTAGATGAGTAATGAATAGGTGGTGTCACAGATGTCGCACCTGATACCTGAACAACTCCTCCTCCATTTGCAGCCCATGTTTCACCTGCTGGGATAGGTGGAGAGAATGAACCTAAAAATTTATCGCCACTTGTTAATACAGCTGCTGCATCAATATTGAATGTTAAAACCCCAGTTTTAGTAGCAGTGAATGCTGAACTTAAATTAATCGTGAAAGTCGCACTCATAGGTGCTGCCCCTGCGGTTGTTGATGCTGTTATCCATTTAGACATTTCACCTGTCTTTGCATCCATCACTCTATACTTATATGATACTACACCACTGTTAGGAGGAGAACCAACTGTTCCTGATGTAAGCATCTCTAATTCAAAATAACCTGAAAAATTTGGATCACCTACAGTATTTATGCCTGTAACTGCCCACGTAGAATCATCTTGTAGATAAGTGTCTACAGTCGTTGCTGTTCCAGCTGTTGCTGCAGATGTTTTCACATGGATATTTATTCCATCAGCACCAGTCGTAGGTAGATTGATTGGATCTCTTACAGAACCTAGATTTGTGTCTACTCTCTCAATAACCTCTGCAACTAATACACCTGGTAAAACTGACATGATATCTGATTTATAAATTGCATTCTTACCAGCAGTTTGTCCTGTAACATCAATCTTATAGTTACCTTCCCCGATATCAGGGCCACGAACTATAGCATTAATATTAGGATTAGATGACGACCATAACGCCGTTGAATCTCCATCTAGTAATTTCTTAGTATTAAACTCTGCTGATTGTGATACTCGATTAATCTCTTCTTTTAATTGATCAACTTCAAGTTGTAATATTACCCTGTCATTAGCAGTGTATGCTCCGTTACCAGCTTGTACTGAAAGCTCTCTCACACGAAGAATCATATCACTCACCTGGCTCATTGCACCCTCAACACTTTGCATATACGAAAGTCCATCTTGAGTATTTAATGAAGCTCTTTTTAAACCACTGATCTGACCAGCAAGTTTGTCTGCTACTGCAAGTCCTGATGCATCATCACTTGCCGAGTTAATACGTAACCCAGTTGAGAGCTGTTTAATAACATTCCCCTGCTCTCTTGATGCCTTTGATAAAGCAACTTGAGCTGGTGATGCATATAAATTATTATATACGAATAAGCTCATACTACCTACCTCCTTGTAAAATTAGAATTGTTTTCTTTAAGGCTCATCCATGAACCCCACATACAATAAGTTTGCTCTCTATAAATTATATAATTTTAATCACAAAAAAAAGCCCACAATAGGCCAAATCATAAACAGAGTATTTATTACTTCCGTTATGAACTGACCTGATTGACTCAGTATCTGCTCGTTATATAAAATATAGTAGAACTCTTACTTCTCACTTATCGTCATCATCTCAATTTTCTTTAATTTTTTCGTAATTTACATAACTTTATTTATATAAAACAGATTAAATATACAATGTTTAATATTAGTTATGAAAAATATAACTTGTTTAAATTAGATAATTGAGTCAGATAATTGAAACTATCTTATAGAAAATAAATTATTGAACCGATTAATATATGAAATTGTAAAAGCTTTACGAACGTAAAAATTATTAGAGTAGCAACATAAACATAAATTAAAAAAGCTTGCTCTACTCTCACCGTAACGGTAAAAATAAAGCAAGCTATATATAAAAAACTAATTCATATTAAAAACATAAGGAAGAAATGATTACATCATTCCGCCCATTCCACCCATTCCGCCACCCATGTCAGGCATAGCAGGTTTAGCTTCTTTAATATCTGTGATAATAGCCTCAGTTGTGATCATTAATCCAGCAACCGATGCAGCATTTTGAAGTGCTGAACGTGTTACTTTTGTAGGATCAATAATACCA
This sequence comes from uncultured Deferribacteraceae bacterium, assembly GCA_947041165.1. GTDB lineage: Bacteria > Chrysiogenota > Deferribacteres > Deferribacterales > Mucispirillaceae > CAMQYB01. Next base: position 27,368 of record CAMRCY010000008.1, read on the forward strand.
GCTTTTAACATATCCTCATACTCTTCTGTATATGCATTAAAACCGAAACTAACACTATTGTTTTCCATAACTTTATTGATAATAACTGAACCTTCAAGTCCTGCATTGTCAACTATCTGACGCAATGGATACTCTAACGCTCTTTGAATAATAGCAACACCGATCTTCTGATCTTTATTAACTTTTAAGTTTTTAAGAGCAGGAATAGCACGAAGTAATGCGATACCACCACCAGGAACGATACCCTCTTCAACTGCTGCTTTTGTAGCCGCTAATGCATCTTCAACACGATATTTTTTCTCTTTCATCTCTGTTTCAGTTGATGCACCAACTTTGATAACTGCAACACCACCTACTAATTTAGCAAGTCTTTCTTGAAGTTTCTCTTTATCATAATCAGATGTTGTATCTTCAACCTGTCTTTTGATCTGTTCAACTCTACCATTGATATCAGCTTTAGCGCCTTTACCTTCAACAATAGTCGTGTTATCTTTATCTATAACAATTTTCTTAGCTCTACCAAGATCAGTGATCTCAACAGTTTCAAGTTTAGTACCTAACTCTTCAGATATAACCTGTCCACCTGTTAGAACTGCAATATCTCTTAACATCTCTTTACGACGATCACCGAAACCTGGAGCTTTAACAGCGATACAGTTTAATGTGCCACGTAATTTATTTAATACTAAAGTTGCTAACGCTTCGCCTTCAATATCTTCTGCGATAATTAAAAATGGTGAAGATGTTTTAGCTAATTTCTCTAAAACTGGTAACATATCTTTCATGCTTGATATCTTGCCTTCATGTATAATGATATATGGATTTTCTAAAACAGCTTCCATAGTTTCTGGATTGTTTACAAAATATGGTGATAAATAACCACGATCAAATTGCATTCCTTCAACTACTTCTAAAACAGTTTCCATTGATTTATTCTCTTCAATAGTGATAACACCGTTTTTGCCAACTTTATCCATAGCTTTTGCTATCATCTGTCCGATCTCAGGATCGTTGTTTGCAGAAATTGTTCCGATCTGTTCGATCTCTTTATTTGTGCTAACTGGTTTAGATATATTTTTAAGTTCTGCAATAACAGCCTCAACAGCTTTATCGATCCCTCTTTTAATATCCATAGGATTAGCGCCTGCTACAACATTTTTCATACCATCACGATATATATATTGTGCTAAAACAGTTGCTGTTGTTGTTCCGTCACCCGCTACATCATTTGTTTTAGATGCAACTTCTTTTACCATCTGTGCTCCGATGTTTTCTAACGGATCTGGTAATTCAACTTCTTTTGCAACAGTAACGCCATCTTTAGTTATTAATGGTGATCCGTATCTTTTCTCGATAACAACATTTCTACCTTTTGGTCCTAATGTAACTTTAACTGCATTAGCTAGCTGATCAACACCACGTAAAATGGCTTGTCTTGCTTCTTCGCTAAATGTAATATTCTTTGCCATAATCTATTCAACTCCTTAAATTTATCTTAATATATAAACTGCATTACTATTCAATAATAATTTGTATTAAACCATTATACCCATAATATCGTCTTCACGCATGATAACATACTCTTCACCATCAATCTTGATCTCTGATCCAGAATATTTACCGAAAACAACTTTATCTCCAACTTTAACAGTTAGATTTACTACGGTGCCACTGTCTAAACATTTGCCAGGACCTGTAGCTACTACTAAGCCCTCTTGTGGTTTCTCTTTTGCTGTATCAGGAATAATAATACCCGATGCAGTCTTCTCTTCAACTTCAACCCTTTTAACAATTACTCTATCTTGTAATGGCTTGATAGAAATCTTCTTTGACATAAAATCCTCCAAATAAAAATATTTATAATATCAGTACATAAAACCAAATTATGATTAATCTCAAGATTTGTTTAAATAAATACCCAAACTAATTAAATACGCTCTTAGCACTCATGAATAGAGAGTGCTAAAAATAACATTTTTAAAAAAAAATTGCAAGATAAAATATAAGTTAAATTCTTATAAATCTGTTATAGAGAGTATAACTTATTATTAAAACTTATTAACTTTTCACGATCTTTATTAATAGTATCTAAAATACTTTAACCTCTATTTAAAAAATATATACCAATTCTTTTATTTCTAATATAATATCAATAACCAATCTAACTACATAATAAAGGCGTTCGACATACCATGAAAGATCTATCAATTAAACTTGCTATACTATTCATACTACTTATGACTGTACAGCCGATTGAATTTGCTTATGCAGATATAATAGATAACTCTACTCTTAATAATACGAACACTCTTAAACCTATCACAGTTAACATTATCACAGACGAGCCTGTTGTAACTAACTCAAACATAGATAACGCAACTATATCTAACTCTATAATTGATAAACCTATCACAGACGAGCCTGTTGTAACTAATTCAAACATAGATAACTCTACTAAATCTAACTCTATGATTGATAAACCTATCACAGACGAGCCTGTTGTAACTAACACAAACATAGATAACTCAACTAACTTATCATCACTGTTTCTAAACATCGGATTTGCAACAGATCTTTTTGTCACAAATGGGGCTTTTGATCTTGATGCGACTACATTACTATTTTGTGGAAGTATTGATGTTGGGAAAGTTATATATAAAACCTTTGGGATAGGAGTTGGGTATAGCAACTGTAACGGCTCTATATCATCTGCTCATAAAGCAAATATACAACTTTTGTTGCAACAGCCGATTAATAAAAATAAACGTGGACTAACGCCTTATCTAACTGCTGGACTTAAATATCAATCTCTAAAACTACGCACCAGTAAAACAGATGCATTTAATGCTATCGGTACGAATGCCTCAATAGGTATTAGATATAATTTCTACTCATTTCTAATATCAGCAGAATTTGATTTTACATATACTTTCTTTTTTAGAGAATCCTCATCTCCAACTCACGCACTTATAGCCTCTGTACTCCTAAAAATAGGTGTGCTGTTTTAAACCATCTATAAATACATACATAAACCCATATATTTAAAATATTATAATGCTTATTGCTATTTTTACGATTAGCAACTATATTACTAATGTTAATATTATATAAGGGGATAAATATATGACGTTCAAAAATAACATTCTTACAATACTCTTTTTTGGAGTTTTTTCTATGCTTACAACAACAGCTGCTCATGCAGGATCAGGGATATTTATCTTAGGTGGGTATGAAAAAGGAACATCTTTAAGTACTGCATTTAACGATAGTTCTGATTGTTATGACATCGAAGTCGGAGGAAAAATACCGTTACTAACTCTTGTTGGTGGATACCAGTATTGTGCTGGATTAAACTACGATAAACATAAAGTAGAACTTGTTGCATTACTGCAAAGTAAAGTTGATAGCACTAGTATTATCGGGTTCAAACCTTTTCTAGGTGGTGGAGTTCTTTACTCTTATCTTGAGCCTAAAGATTTTGGCAATTATTATAGTGGCCCTGGATTTATCTTAAAAGGTGGAATAAAAATAAATATCAAATTTATCGTTGTATCGTTTGAAGCAAACATTGCATACTCTCTTTTAGACGCTAGCAATAATGTATCATATGGTGAGTTTGATGCATCACTTGGTACTAAAATAGGATTTGTGTTCTAGATAATAAATATTATTATAAAGGAATTAAAAGTGAAAATAGCTTTAGTAATGGCACTGACAATAATGCTATTTACACCTATATTAAATTTAAAAGCAGATGAAGTAGATTACAGTGAGTTTGTTACCAAAAAAAAAGAAGTTTTCGATCCACAACAAAAACGTGTGATACCTACCGCTTCTGTAACAGTTGGATATAAAGCTACTTCACTGCTTAATAATTATCAAACTACCACACACTTAGATTGTGTTGCTATAGATTACTATATGTCTTTAGGTGCATTTACAAAACCCCAAAAAACTGTAACTCTAGCAATCTCTGCTGGTATAGATTACTGTCTACCACCCACTTATTCATTCTATGTTTTTAAACCTATCGCACTGCTTGGTATAAATATAAATGCATATACTGCTCAAGATATTCAAGTATCTCCATTTGTGCTAACTGGTGGCTCATACTATACAGTTATGACTAATGATTTCGACTCTTATTATGATATCGATAGCTTTACCTACATTATTGCAACTGGTGTAAAACTATACCTTAAACATAGAGTATCTGTAGCATTACAACTTAATATTGAATACGATATCATTACCGATATGCCTATCTATTCTGGATCAGTTACAGCAGGATTTTGGTTCTAAAAGATAGCAAAAAGATGATGATAATAATTTGATTAATTGACTTGATTAGCCAAAAAAATAACGTATATAACTGAAATATTTTACACGCTAAGATATTTATATAAACTCACAAAACGTAAATATATTCATAAACTTATAAACCCAAAACATAAACGTAAACATATTCATAAACTTACAAGCTCAAAACATAAACGTAAACATATTCGCAAACTTACAAACTCAAAACATAAACTTAAACATATTCATAAGCTCGCAAACATAAAACATAAAATTAAACATACACGCAAACTTACAAACTCAAAACATAAACATAAACTTAAACACTTTTGAAGATTGCAGAATGCCACAACATAAACCGACTAATCTAAAAATTAATCTATTGAGTCTATATCAATAATCGATCGCTCTCTTAACTCATCTAATCGTTTAACAGATTTATCTAACTGATTACTTCTTGTAGTTTTAAGTTTTGTATACTGATCTGAAACTTTATCTATTGCATTACCTAACATATCAAAACTTTCTAAATAATTTTGCCACTGTTTTCTGAAACCACCCATCGCTAAAAGCAACTCTTTCGCTTTCTGCTCTAGAACAAAATTATCAGCTGCTTGACGAATAATTGATAGCACTGAAATAATTGATACTGGCGAACAAATTAAAATTCTATTCTCAATAGCTAAATTTAACATCGACGCATCAGCTTCAAAAATTGCAGTATAAATACGCTCGTTTGGAATAAACATAAGCACCGAATCCACAGTGTTATCTTCAACATTTATATACTCTCGACTTGTGATATCTTTTAGATGCTTTTTGATACTTGATACAAACTCAGCTTTATATCTGCTTTTATCTGAATCCTCTGCGCTATTGTATCTTTCATAATTTTCTAACGGAAATTTCACATCCATATTAAGCTTATATCCGTTCGGTAAAAAGAATGTGAAATCTGGTTTAGTACCTGTTGATTGTCGCTCTTGTCTAATATAATTTACACCCTCAACCATGCCAGCATACGATAAAATATCAAATGCCATTCTCTCAGCCCATGAACCTCTTGCCTGTTTTGATGAAAGTGTGTTATTTAATCTATTTGTTACATCTATCAATCTTTTTGTTTCATCACTGCCAACAGTTACCATATTTTTAAGTTCGCTAAACTGCATAGTTCTACGTTGCTCAAGATCTCTAACTAACGTCGTCATTCCTTTTAACTCTTTATCAAGATGCAACAATTTATCATCAATCAACTCTTTCTTGCTCTCTAAATCTTTAGAGGTTAATTCTCGTTCTGATGACAACTTTTCATTTGCAATTTTTATAATTAGATCGATATGTTCTGAAATATTTGGAGCGTCAGGTTTTGTGAAAATTCTTCTAGCGATAAGATATGTGATACCGATACCTAGAAGTAATCCTATAGTGAAAAATAGTATTGAGTTTAGCATGATGGTAGCCTACTTATATATTTTCTGAATGATCTAATTTAACAGATAAAATAGATGATACGCCCGACTCCTGCATCTTCACTCCATACAATGAGTCTGCAACAGCCATAGTATTATGGTTGTGTGTGATTAAAATAAACTGCGTTTTGTCACTTAATGTTTTAACAACATCAGTGTATCTTTCAACGTTCGCATCATCAAGAGGAGCATCAACCTCATCTAGAAAACAGAACGGTGTAGGTTTTTGCAAAAACAGTGCGAACAGTAAAGTCATCGCAACTAACGCTTTCTCACCACCTGATAATAATCCCATATGTTGTAATTTTTTGCCAGGAGGCTGAACATAAATCTCTATACCAGATGTTAAAATATTATCAGGGTCAGTTAACCTTAACTCAGACTCACCGTTTCCGAAAAGAGTTTTAAACACATATGTGAAGTTATCTCTAACTGATGCAAAAGTTTTTTCAAATATTAATGATGTTGTTTGGTCTGTCTCGTTTATAAATATATTTATATCCGATATAGAACTCTCAAGATCATCTCTTTGTGTTGTTAAAAATTTATATTTCTCATCTGTTTCATTATAATCATTTACTGCATTTAAATTTAATGGACCTAATTTCTCTATATCTGCTTCTAATTTAGAAATCTCACTTCTTGTTTTTGTTGAATCAAAATCGCCTGCTAAATATTCACGATATTCATCATTTATATCAGCACCAAATTTCTCTAAATATTGCTGAGAGATCGTTTCAATATAAGTTTTAGTCGATGCCAACGCTATCTCTGATTGAGTGATTTCAAGCTCTCTATCTCTAACAACTCTGTTACGCTCACCTGTTTCTCTTCTTAAATTTTCCATCTCTATTTTAAGATTATTTAATGTGTCTTGAGATTTTTTCAAATCCTCTTCAGTTGTTAAAACATTTATTTCAAGTTGTTTCACAGTTTCTAATAATTGCTCTAACTCATCTTTCCAAGAGATCTCATCAACATCTGTTAAAGATAGTAATCTGCCTTTTAAGTTTTTAATCTTATTGCTTGATTCTGTGAGCAACGACTCAATAGTTGTAAGTTCACGAGTAATAGAATTGACACGTTCATCAACAATACTCTGTTCACGTTTAATAAGATTATGCTCTTCACGTCTATTTTCAAGATCTCGTATAATAAACTGTTGCTTATCTAATAAACTCGTTCTCTCTTCTTCAACTTCTGATATATCATCTTCAAGAGTAGCTATAATATCTGTTAAAACTATCACATCATCTTCAACAGATGAAACAGTTTTGATAGAACTATCTAACTCTTTATCAATTAAAACAACTCGCTCTCTTCTACCTATTAGATCAACTCTTATACTCTCAATTTCAGTAACATATTTAGTATAAAAATCTCTCTCAAGCCTAAGCTCTTCATCTAATAAAGTTATCTCACTTTCCATTATAGTAAGTGCACTTAACATCTCATTTAATACATTGCTCGACTCAACAAGCTCTTCATTAATAATAGCCATCTGCTCAGTATCTTTTAACATCTTCTCTTTGATCTTGATGATTTTGCCACCTTTATCATCTTCACCGATCTTCTTGTAAGTGTTGTTAACGTAGTAGATATTGTCATCAACTGTTTTATATTCATTACTTGCAATTAACTTTTTAATAGATTCAAGTTCCGATCTGAACGTGAAACGCATAGAAAACTTTAACGCTTTTACAGTATTAATTATCGCATTAAAATCACTATCTTCAAAAAGAATAATATCAGATAAATCAAATGTAGTGTTAGAAGATAAGTTCTCTAACTCATCTATAAGAAGTTTAGATTGATAAGATTTTAAAGGTTTACTATCATCACCTGATCCGAGTGTAAATGAGAGAATTTCTTGCTCTAAAAAATCGATATTAAGTTTAATATTTTTAAGCTCGCCAGAAAGTTCCGACTGCTTAATACGATAAAAATCAACTTCACTTTTTAACTTATTAAAAGCTTCTCGTTTATCAGATAAAGATACTTCAACATTCTTTAACTTTGATGAAGTCGTTTCAATATCTTTCTCTAAAGTATCTACACTTGTAATTAAAATATCTATATTAGAGTAAAGTGTTGCTTTCTCATTCTCTAACCTGTCTAAATTGCTTTTATAATTTGAAAGATCAGAATCTTTACGAACCTTATCCTCTCGCTTTTCAACTAACCTTGATCTAATAGAATTAAATTTAACATCAACCGCTGAAACATCTTCATCTATAGTTCTTTTAGATAATTTAACATCCGATATAACTTCTTCGATAATAGCAACTTTGTCATCTATGCCTTCTTTTGATGATGCGATATCGTCGATCTCTTTCTGTAAACGGGCTTTATCAACCATAAAGTTATTAAGCTTATTCTCTTCTTGTTCTATATCTAAACTTATATTAGATTTAACATCTGCAACATTATGTATCTTATCTTTTAAACTCTGGATCTCTGCATCTGCTTTAACTTTTGATGTCGTTGCAAAAAGCCTATTCTCTTGAATAGTTTTATTCTCTTCCTCTGTTGCTGAGTAATGACTATTAACTCTTGCGATGTTATTGATAGATTCATTATGAAGTTTGATAGCTGACGCTAACCCTAACTTCTTATCATCAATACCTTTTAGAAGATTAATCTCTTCAGAAATTTTGTTTGAATAAGTAACAGATAAAAACTGTTTCTCTAACGCACGTTTACGGTTTTGCATATCTTCAGATAATTTCAGCTTCTCAACTTGAGATGAAAGCTGTTCCATTCTCTCAAACACACCAGTTACGATATCGTTAATTCTATCTAAATTCTCTCTCGTATTAGCTAAATTTTTCTCAGCATCTTTCTTCTTATCTTTAAATTTAGTAACACCAGCTGTTTCTTCAAGAAAAAATCTAAGCTCTTCAGGTGATGAGTTAATAATCTTATCAACCTTTCCTTGCTCGATTATTGATATACTTCTTGCACCTAGTCCTGTGTCCATAAATATCTCTTTAATATCTTTAAGACGACATTTACGATTGTTTATATAATACTCTCGCTCACCTGAGCGATAAAATTTTCTTGTTATTGTTATATCTGAGAACGTGCCATATTTTGAAGCTATAGAATCATCTATATCAGATAATGTTAACGATACCTCAGCAAAACCAGCAGGTTTACGCTTAGCTGAACCATTAAATACAACATCGTCCATATCTGCACCACGAAGTTCTTTTGCCGATTGCTCGCCAAAAACCCATCGTACAGCATCCATAATATTACTTTTACCTGATCCGTTCGGACCAACAATAGCCGTAATTCCATCTGGAAAATCTAACGCTGTCTTATCAACAAATGATTTGAACCCATGTAAGGATAGTCTTTTGAATTTCATAGCCTCGTATTCTCATCTATTTTGACAAAAATATCAAGTAAAAAAAGAGTTATTGAAAAGTAATTCGAATTTATCACGATCTCCAGGATCATACCCTATTACCGACTCCCAAACTGTATCATGTTCCATGCAAAAATATATGAAAACATCTTTCCACTCTGCTCTTAAACTATCGTACACAGTTTTTAACATATCAACACGAAGAGATTTATAGTAACGATATTTACCATCAGGTGATTTTATCATATCTGAATTTAAAAGATCGGTATATTTACTTCTAACCTTTATAGAATCTAGTAACGCTTGAGGTGCTCTAAATGTTGATATTGATATAAACTCTATTCTATCTTCACTAATCTTAGAGGTTAAATTGCCTATCAAATCAGTGTAAAGTTCTTTATAGTTTTCAACATAAATAACTGGATCAAAATGAAACCCAACCTTGTATCCATATTTAATCAGCTCTGCTGCTGCATTAATTCTGCTCTCAACTGATGCAGTCTTTAGCTCATATTTTGACACTATGCTTTCTGGATTTAATGAGAACGATACAACAATATTTTTAGGATTTAGATTTAATAGATTTGAAATGTTTGCAGATTTAGTTTTAAATTCAAACTGAATATTATCTAACTCATTTACGATAGGTACAATAATTTTTGTAAATGGAACAACATTATCTAAGGCTAAACTATCTGATAGCTCACCTGATCCTAATCTAATATTGCCTTGAAAAGATCTAACATGTTGAATGATCGACTCTGTATCGGTTGATACCTTAATCATATCGTGTTCAAGATAGGCTTGCAGTATACAATACGCACAATCAAACGGACAACCTTGCATGATATCAATGTTGTGATAACTGCAACAACGATAAATTTTTGTACCTGGACAAATTCTTATATAATTATCTTTGCGATCTTCTAAATATATATTACTCTTTTCATCAACAATCTCACTTGCATCATCAACAATCTTATATGCAGAGTTGCTATCAATCGTCATTTGTACTAATTTTGTATCTATTACAGATTTATTTATATATATCATAAACCTAAATCATGCCCTTTTAGAAACTCTATTAACGTGCGTATATCTTTATCGTTACTGTTCAAAATATCTATAAACTTATCGTAACTGTTTACCTTATCCACATAGAAAGAGATTTTCAATTTGCCTGATTCAAAATTATCATCAGTTGATATTGACATCGGAAAGATTTTACTATTTATTGCGATCAGAGCGTTATCAATCTCTATATGTGTTGAAGTTTTTCTATCCGCAAACTCGAACCCATCAATATATTTAACACCCTCTAATGCTTCTTTCTGTATCGCAATATTATCTATAAATATTTTAGCTTTCTGATATGAAATAGAGATGTTAGATATGAAAAATCCGTTCAAAAAATCTTGCAACGATTTAGAGAAAGTTGTTATAAGCTCGATGCTTTTAAGTGGTAAAGTTTTTAATGTAAGATATTTTCTAATACTTTCTGGAAAGTTATTTATATTTAAAATAGTGTTGAAGTTTTTATCTGTCCTTATATCTCTTAATGCAAAAATATCCACCTTTTTATAATCTAAATTATTATCATCAACTATCTTTGCAATATTTGAAAGCTCTAGAAAAGATATAGGTGTATATAATGATACCGACAAGTTTAATGCTAACTCTAAATTATCTAACTCTAAAACCTCTTCGTTAAAATCATCTCTATCGAAATGATTTAGATCGTACAATCTGTTATCAATTTTTGCTATAAATTTTATAGGTGATAAAGTTGCTGAACCATTAATCCACTTTATTGAACCGTTCATTAACTATTCTCTTTAGTTAGATTTTGATTGCTAAAAACAGCATCAACAAAATCTTCAGCGTTAAACGGAATAATATCTTCAACCGACTCACCGATACAGATAAATTTTACAGGTATTTTAAGCTCGTTAATTATATTTATAACAACACCACCTTTTGCAGTGCCATCAAGTTTTGTTACTATTAAACCAGTTAAACCGATTAACTCATTAAATGCTTTAGCTTGTGTTATCGCATTTTGTCCTGATGTTGCGTCTATTACTAATAACTTTTCAGAGAAACCTACTCCACTATTTTTTGATGCAACTTTCTCCATCTTTAACAGTTCTTGCATAAGATTAACTTTGTTATGTAATCTTCCTGCTGTATCAACAATTAAAACTTCATACCCTTCTTTCTCGACCCTTTCAACCGCTGTGTATACAACTGATGCAGGATCTACTCCTTCATCTTTTGTAACAATATCCACACCGATGCGATCTGACCATATCGTTAACTGCTCAACAGCCGCCGCTCTAAAAGTATCCGCCGCTGCTATTAAAACTTTATAACCTGATGCTTTATAAATATTTGATAGTTTTGCGATCGTTGTCGTTTTGCCAACTCCGTTTACACCAACTACTAAAACTTGATACGGTATTTTAATACCTGCATCTTGCTCATCATCAATTTTAATATCATTATCATTATCATCATCTGCTTTCACATTGATAATATCGACAATAACTTTTTTAATTGATGCAACTAATTGATCCACATCTTTAAGTTCGCCTCGTGATGATTCTGTTCTAACGCTTTCCAATATCGCATCAACCATTACGACACCGATATCTGCTGAAATCAACAGTTCTTCTATCTCTTCTAAAAGTTCTTCATCGATCTTTTTTCTACCTAAAAATATCGACGATATCCCACCATATATTTTTGATGATGTTTTAGATACAGATCTATTTAATACAACCTTCTTCTCTTCTTTTGATTTAAAAAAATTAAATAACCCCACATGCACTCCTAATAAATTCTAACTTAATTCAATTTATTCAACACTTTTAACTTATACGATCGAACGCTTCCATTGTTTCTTTGAACGCATCTTGCAACAGTGTAAATTTTTCATCAACTGCAATTAGATCTTCATTATATACAGCTTTCTCTACGTCATCTGCAACATTATATAAACCATCTAAATATACTCTCTTGCAAAAACTTTTAATTCGTTCAAGCGATGTTAAAACCTGCTTATCATCTTTCACACTGATAGATAACTCTATCAACATTAGATCATCTTTTATGAGAATTATTGCATCTCTGATCTCTTCTTTTAATAATGCTTCATTATTTTCGTTCATCTTTAATGATATTTTAGCTATGTCTATAAACATGGTCAGCCCCTATAGTAATATATTTCCCTGCACCATTATTTTAACATATTTTAATCTCAAACAACTATCATTAAACTGCCATCTATTGCTTATCTCAACTATCTTAATCAAGTGTATCTGATAATAAAAAATGTTTCTATGTATAATACATCAACGTGCATTTGTAAAGATCTTATATCATACACAAAAATATTTTAAAGATTGATGTATTAGATTATATAAACTATAATTACTTTATGATAAGTGCTGAAGGAGTTTGAATAAAATGAAGATGAAAGAGAAACTTGGTGAAACAATCGAGAAAAAATTTATATTTATAGCAATCGCAGTTGTTATATTAGGAGCGATACTTTTAAGTGTTGTGACTGTTACTACTGGAAATAAAGGTGTTGTTTTACGTTTTGGAAATGCAGTGAGCGTGCGTGATGCAGGGCTATCATTTAAGATACCTCTTATTGAAACTGTTAAAATGATGGAAGTTAGAGAACAAAATACTCAACGAAGTTTTACTGTTTCAAGTAAAGATATACAAACAATTGACGTTGTGATAAATGTTCAGTTCTCTATCACTGGTGATGTTCTTGAACTTTATAGAGATTTTGGAGTTGATTATAAAGCAAGATTAATAGAGCCTAGAGTTTCTGAAAGTGTGAACGCTGTTGTTTCAAGATATACGATCGAAGAATTTATAGAGAAACGTGCGATCTTAGCACAAGAACTGTTGACTGAACTTAAACGTGATTTTTCAAGTTATGGAATTTCGGTATCTGCATCTTCTATAATAGATCATGAATTTAGTGACGAATTTGATAAAAGTATTGAGTCTAAAAAGATAGCTGAACAAAATGCACTTAGAGCTAAAAATGATCTTGAAAGAGTTAAATATGAAGCACAAGCCGAAGTTGAGAAATCACAAGGTATTGCTGAAGCCAATAGAATAGTTGAAACTTCTTTATCTGATAGACTTATTAGACAAAAAATGATCGACAAATGGGACGGAAAACTTCCACTGTATCAAGGTGGTGGTAAAGACTCTATGATATTTAATATGTCTACAAAATAGATAGTTGATAATAATTTAAATATCATAAGTTTTAGATCAGTAAATAGTTAGTTAAATTTAGATTGCATAAGTTTATGAATTGCTAAATGTTTATAGATTCTCAACTAACAATTAATTAGCACTAAGCTAGATGTAAAAACTAAGTTAGATGTACGTACGCAGTAACCAGTTACTTCAAATAATAAAAAGGCACTCTCAATATCGAGGGTGCCTTTAATAATTATAAAAAGATAGTTTTTAAAATATATCTAAGCATTGTATCTTAAAACAATAACAACAAAATTCTATTCAACAGCTTCTACATCTTTACTATCAATAAGCAGTTTCGCAAGTAGTTTAAATATCCATGGATAAATAATCGCTGTGATTATAGCTGATAAAAGTATAGCTGATGATTGCTCTTCAGTTATAATATTTTTCTCCTTAAACACCTCTCCAATCGCAACTAAAATTGTTAACGGAAATGAAAGTGATGTTGCAACTAAAATAACTTTCCTGTTTTTTATATCTGTGAAAAATAGTAAAATTGAACCGATAAATTTTGTGACAAATATAAATACTGAAATTATAATCGCTAATATTAAAACATCTTTATCAAAAATATGTTTATAGTTAAATCCAGCTCCAACTGATATAAAAAATACTGGTATGAAAAATCCGTAGGCAACACCTGTTAATCGCTCTAAAATAGACTCTCTATCTGGGAAAACTAACGCTATAATCATTCCACCGATAAATGCACCTATCACAAACTCTATCTTTAATATCACAGCTAAAGCTACAAAGAAAAATAGTATTAAAAAGTTTGCTCTAATTCCAGTTTCAGTAATATTTCCAACTTTTAAAAACATAGCTTGAAGTTCTGGAAACCACCATATTAAATATTTCAAACCTTTTAGAACAAGATAGATAACCACAAAAAATATTACAATATAAAAAACATCGAATAACAGATCAATAGAAACACCTGATTCTGCAATCATAGAAAAGAGGGTTAATCCTAGTAGTGAAAAAATCTCTCCGATCATACAAATAATCAACATACTCTGTCCGAGTGATGTTGACATCAGACCTGTTTCTTTTAACACTGAAAACTGTAAACCGATACCTGTTGTAAATAACACAAGTACGAAAGCTCTATCAAGATTAAATATATTTACAATAAAAACACTTGCAAGAAAAATAGGTATATAGATACTAAAATATAGTATTATATCTTTCTTCGATATATCTCTAAACTTATTAAAATCAAGTTCTAGTCCTGCGATATACATAAGAAGTAAAAATCCGAACATAGAGAAATATTTTACAAGTGGCATAGTTTCATGTCCAGTTGTAATAATAAAAGCTAAACCCATTCCGTATAAGATTTCTCCAACTGCTGAAGGTAGCATTAACTTCTTACTTGTGAACGGAACAATATATGCACCAACTGCAATTAGTACCAATACTATGGCTTCTTTTTCACTCATAATTAATACTCAGATGGCAAAACAAGTACCGACACTCTTGATTTTGCAGCAAGATAGTAAGGCACATGAGCCGAAAACAATGATATATTTTCATTAGAGTTAGATGATATAATTAAAAGAGTGCTTATATTTGCATCAATTGATTTTAAACTCTCTCTCACAGGATTACCTTTTAATACATCAAATTTTAATTTTAGATTTGTAACACTTTCAAAGTTTGATATTATATCGTTAATCATCTGTAGATTTTCTTCATCAACTTGGCTCATCAACTCATCTGGACGAGTAACAAATATATATCTAAGTTTTATAGATAAAAATGATGCAAGTTCAGAACTTGTTTCAAGTAATCTATCTGGATCGCTACCGTTTAAAGATACAACAATCTCTTCATAAGGAGATTTACCTCTTGTTAATAAAATCGGAACTTTACTATATCTAAATAAGTATCTTATTTTTAAATCAAAGACATTAAATTTATCTTTAACAGGTGTAACGATTATCCCAACATCTTTAGCGTTAACAATTTCTTTATATGATTTTATATCTAAACTGTAGCCACCATTTGCACCACGGCAAAGAGATTTAACATCTGCTTTCTTTAACTCTAACTCTTCACACTTACCGTAAACGACAAGCTTTTTAGTTTTTATCATACTCTCAAAAAATGATATTTCATCGATATATTTTTCCTCAAGATCATCAACCAACACTGCACAGTTTGATCCATATTCAAGAGGAAACTCATACATACCAGTCGTTAAATTTTGGACGATGTTGGCAACAGCTTTAGGCTCTCCAACGATCACTATTCTGTCACCGATCTCTAACATAAAATCATTATCAGGAAAAATTATCTGACTATCACGATAAGCTACAACTACTTTCCATCTTGATGATTTAAAATGTGTTAACTTACGATGTATCATATGAGATCTACGGATTATAAGGACTTCAACTATCTCACCCTCACCTAAACCGATGTTTAATGGCCTGATATAGTTTTTATCTATTATCCCTGTTATCAACTCTATATTGATATCAAGAGGATTAATAATTTTAACATTAAATTTTCCTAACTCTTCTAGATTATCTGTTCGTTTATATAATAGAACAAGTATAGGTATCTGAAGTTTCATCTCATCTCTAGTAATTCTCAACACTTCATGAAGCATATCATAATCTTGTATTGAAAGTATTATATGAGAGATCATCGGCAGGTTTAATTTCTTCCACGTTGGAATACTTGTGAGATCACCTTTCAAAACTTCAAGATTACTCATCTCGTTTTTATAACTATTGAGTAACTCTTGCTCTGTATCGACAACGATACATTTTCTATCCATGCTCACAGCTGACAGAAGCTTATGTTGGAAAAAGCCTGTGCCATGTATTAATACTTTTTTAGTATCCATTTAACCCCTTCATTCAGATAGCTTTCTTGATTTATTTTATTTATTTAACTCTTCTAATATACGAGAAACCTCAGGAAGTAATTGTTTCTTTCTTGACAGTATCCCAGGAAGTGAATATACACAATCTTCTATCTTACTATATTTAAATAATCTCTCAGCCGCAGCGTATGGAGAGATAATTAACTCACTAACTTCTGTTGTAATATCAGTGATAAGCAACATAGACCAATCAAGTTTATTCTCTTTATTTAAGCCCTCAAGCTCTGTGTGTATTTTAGATCTAAGAGCTGGCAATTCTTGCAGTGTAACAGTTTCAACTTGTGATATGCCTATGCGTCTGTTGAACTCGTCAAACACTTTAAAATCTCCACGAACTACATCTCTCATATCTCTATGTGATAATGAGTCTGTTGCTGAAAAAATATCTGTACCATACTGTTTAATATCTAGTCCAGTTATTTTAGCTAAATCATTTGCTATATCTATATCATCTTTTGTTGTTGTAGGCGATCTTAATATTACGGTGTCACTTAAAACTCCACCTAGTAGAAGTCTTGCCATATTTTTAGGAATAGCAATGTCGTGCGATTTAAAAAGCTGATACACAAGTGTGCATGTGCTACCGACTGGTTTTGCATAAAATGTAACTGGAGATGTCGTTTTAATTGTTCCAAGTCTGTGATGATCTACGATTTCAACAATATCTGCAACTTCTGCTCCATCAACTGCTTGAGTGATCTCGTTATGATCCATCAATATCAATCTCTGTTTTCTCTTCTTCAATATATCAGTGCCTGTAACTATTCCTACAAGTTTATTATCCTCAACAACTGGTAAAGCTTTTATATTAACTTCACTAATCATTTCAGCAGCTTTCTCTAGATAATCATTTAGACGTATCGTTTTCGGTTTATCACCTTTAACGATCTTATTAACTGGTGTTGCCATCTCGATACATCTAATAGTTTGAGCAGAATCAAATGGCGATGCAAATACCCAACCTTTAAAATTGCTAGCTGAAAATAGATCCATCGACTCTTTATCCATACCCACAATAATTATCGCTGGAAAATCCATCTTAAAAACATCATCTAAAATATTCTGTCTACTACCTGTTACTAATATCGTCTTCGATATATCAATTTTATTATCAATTAAATAACTATGGAAAGATTCATAAGCCATCGTTGTAACGACTATTGATGCATCAAACTCTTCTAACTCACCAACATTTAAAATCTCTGCCCTAAGCGATCTTCTTAATGTGTCATACCTTAATGGAAAGAGTGGTTTTTTATTTCTGTCATCTCTTATGAAAATATCTGTTAGATCGTGAACTCCAACCATATTAACGAAATTTTCATCATCATCTAACACAGGAACAAAACGTATCGAATTATCTTGAATATGTTTTAAAATTAATGATATCGGATCACTCATCTTCACATTGACAAGATTTTTCGTCATACTATCTTTAACCTTAGGATAGATATCTTTTATGAATTCTGGCAAACCAACCTTTGCACTATCAAATATAAACTTAGTCTGATCTGAAACATGTCCACATCGCATAGGGATATAGTTAAACGTATCATCAACAATATTTTTAAGATACGCATAACAAACAGCCGATGCAACGGAATCGGTATCTGGGTTTTTGTGTCCAGATATATATATCGTTTCTTTATCACTCTTACTCATTAATTACCCCAACAAACAACACAGCATTCTACTTTATTGTACTCTAATTTTATTCTATACTACAAATCTATAACCTATAAAATTCTACTCTGAAGGGTTGTTGCCCATCTCTGCAAAAACTTCAAGGTATCTTTCTGAAACCATTCCTGGAACCATTTCAAGTAAATTTCCTTCTTTATCATATATAAATGTTTCTGGTACTTTACGCACTCTCATCTCATCTTGAAGAAGATCTGATGCTATAAATGTAGGGAAATCTAAACCAAAATTATTGATAAAATCCATTGCTGCATTTTTATTCGTATCTATAGTGTATCCAACAATTACGAAATTTTTATCTTTATACTTGTTATATACTCTAAGTAGATCAGGAGCTTCCGCTCTGCAAGGTGGACACCATGATGCAAAATAATTAACAACTAATATCTTACCTTTATACTGCTCTTTCAATTGATAAAAATCAAGAGGGTCATGCACCTCAAGATCTGTAACTATCGGTTCGCCTTGATAAACTGCTCTACGTTTGCACGATACTACAAATACCATAGATATAACAACTAATACTAATACACTTTTTAAATTTAATCTCATTTTTTAACTCCGTTAGTGAGCAGCTCACAATCTCCTATCATTGATGGCAGGATATCGCTTATAAAATATTTAGAAGAGATATTATCTATCGCTATAATCTTATCTAGTATTGTATAATATTTTGCAAGAAATGGATCTTTGTTTGCAAGTTTAATCTCTAAAACACATTCCAGTAGTGCGTCAATATTATCAGCAGCAGATAAAATCATACCTTCTAAGCTATCATCTTTACCGTCAAATATAGCTTCTCGATACAGCTCTCTATAATGAGGCTCTATACTTGCAAGTAGTTCATCTTCAACTAATTTTCTCTCAACATCTTCTAATGTTTCTTTAACGCTTTTATTAATATTCTTAGTAGTAGATATAACATCTCCCATCACAGCCTCAGGAAGATCATGATTTAATGCCTTTCTATATAAGACTTTCCAGTTCACAACATTCCCGTTACTCTCTTCAATAAAACCTAAAAGTTGTGCAAGCTGTGCTACTAAAAAAGAGTGTTCTGCAACTGATGCTCTTTGATGTAAAAACTCATTTGCCCATCTGCCTATGTTATTCAGTTTACGAGCATTTATTATTATTCCGCCAAGTCCCATTATTACACCTAATTATATATCTATTTTCTACTTGTTATAATACTTTTATAAATCAGACTAATTTAATATTTTTGAGCGTCTTTGTAAAGCCTAATAATTGTGATATAATTAAACAAACCTCACAATCTATCAAATATTTTAAAATTCTAATTGATATAAATCTCTCTTAACGATATCCTTATTAATAGAAAGCAATAAAATTAAAAGAGTTTTATAATGAAAAAAGAGTTACAATATATTTTTGGCCCAATAAATTCATCTAGAATAGGAAGATCTTTAGGGATAGATGTCATACCTAAAAAAATCTGCTCACTCGATTGTATATACTGCGAAGTTGGTATAACTAAAAGCATATCTACAGAAATTAAACCATACTTTAAACCTGAAAATATTTTAGAAGAGTTTATGAGTATCTATCCTGAAGTAAAAGATAGTATCGACGCAATCACAATCACTGGATCTGGTGAACCTACACTCAACTCATATCTAAATGATATATTAATTGGTATTCGTGAAATCGTGAAAGATGAGAAAGAGATTGCAATATTAACAAACACAACAACAATAGACAATAAAGATGTTTACAATACTCTACTAGATTTTGATATAGTAGTGCCATCGCTTGATGCTGTAACAAAAACTGCATTCGAAAAGATTAATAAGCCAGCTAAAGAGATTAATATTAATGATATCATAAATCACCTAATAACCTTCTCTAACGAATACACAGGCAAACT
The DNA here is from genome assembly GCA_947041165.1 of uncultured Deferribacteraceae bacterium. Classification (GTDB taxonomy): domain Bacteria; phylum Chrysiogenota; class Deferribacteres; order Deferribacterales; family Mucispirillaceae; genus CAMQYB01. The sequence goes on from CAMRCY010000008.1 coordinate 47,293, forward strand.
ATATCTTGAAGTTCTGCTTGCAAAAAATGTTAACGATCAGAAAGAAGATATCGACACCTTAATATCTGTAATTAAAAAAATCAACTATACAAGATTAGATATAGGAACAATCACACGTCCACCATCATATTCGTTCGCCACACCGTTAACCGATATAGAACTTGATGATATTAAAGCATATATCGCTTCAAATGGAGTTTCATTCCTAAAAGATAGTACTGTTGATGATAATTCCAATAACAAAACTATAAGTTATCATAACCACTCATCAGTAAATAATGATAAAGATGTGATTATAGGAAAACTTATTCCTATATTAAAAATGCGTCCAACTACGATTGAGGATATGATAAAAACATTGAAAATTGATAACAATACTGCTCAAGAAATTTTAGCACCATTTATACAATCAGGTGAGATTATCACTAACGATTTTAATGGGGTATTATATTATCAGCATAAAGTTATAAAACAAGTTTAAGTGATTTATGTCATTTAATATAATGCATAATGTTTAGTCGTAACAGTTATTAATTGAGCCATACAAAGCCACATATAAAGTTAAGTATAAATTATCTTGATATTGTCTTTTTTATATATAAATGATATGCTAGCTTGCATTAAATTATTATAAATATAGGCTGATTAAAATGGGAAAAAATTTATTTCAAAAAGTATGGGAACGACATACAATTAAAAAATTGTCTAACGGACAAACGCAACTATTTATAGGTTTGCATCTTTTGCATGAGGTGACATCTCCTCAAGCATTTTCAATGTTAAGAGAGTTAGGATTAAAAGTTGCATATCCAGAAAGAAGTTTCGCAACTCACGATCATATCATACCAACCGACAATTTAACTCGTCCTTTTGCTGATAATATCGCAGAAGAGATGATGCAAGCTATCGAAAAAAACACATCAGATTTTGGTATAAAACTTTTCGGTATAAAAGATAACAGCTACGGCGTTATCCATATAGTAGGGCCTGAAGAAGGACTTACTCAACCTGGAATGACAATCGCCTGTGGTGATAGCCATACTGCAACTCATGGAGCTTTCGGTGCAATAGCGTTCGGTGTTGGAACATCGCAAGTGAGAGATATATTAGCTACTCAAACAATCAGTATCAACCCATTTAAAGTTAGACGCATAAACTTTAACGGAAAACTTAATAAAGGTGTGTACGCTAAAGATCTTATCTTATTCCTTATATCTAAATTAGGCGTAAATGGTGGACTTGGATACGCTTATGAGTTTGCTGGAAACGCAATTGATGAGATGAGTATGGAAGGCAGAATGACTATATGTAACATGGCTATTGAAGGTGGAGCTAGAGTTGGATATATGAACCCTGATGAAAAAACTTTCGCATATATAAAAGATAAGCCGTACGCTCCTAAAGGTGCTGACTACGATAAAGCATTAACATACTGGAAATCAATAGCATCTGATAGCGACGCTCAATATGATGATATTATTGATATCGATGTTTCAACTATAGAGCCTATGACAACTTGGGGTATCACTCCTGAAATGGCTATAAATATAGATGAAAATGTGCCTCAACCAACAACTCCTTTAATGCAAGAAGCTTTAGATTATATTAAAGTTGATGCAGGAAAAAGTATGATAGGATTTCCTATTCATGTTGCGTTCATCGGTTCTTGCACTAATGGTAGAATTGAAGATTTTAGATTAGCTGCATCTATCCTTAAAGGTAAAAAAATCTCACCTAATGTTCAAGGGCTTGCAGTTCCTGGATCTGTTATTGTTAAAAAGCAAGCAGAAGATGAAGGTTTGGACAAAATATTTAAAGACGCTGGTTTTGAATGGCGTGAACCTGGATGCTCTATGTGTCTTGCTATGAACTCGGATAGATTGGTTGGCGATCAAGTTGCTGCATCATCATCTAATAGAAATTTTAAAGGTAGACAAGGATCATCAACTGGAAGAACTATTCTTCTAAATCCTGCCATGGTTGCAGTGGCTGCCATCGAAGGAAAAATCGCTGACGTTAGAAAATATCTATAAAAACTGTTTAGTTACACAGTAGATATCAAACAATACAAATAGTAAAAAACTATGCAAATAGCAAAACTACGCAAATAGTATAAAAATATGCAAATAGCAAAACTGCACATATTGATACTATTTTTTATGTTAAGGGAGATTAAATAATTATGTTAACAGTTATAAAAGAGATAAAAGGAAAAGGTTTACCACTTAGAGGAGATGATATCGATACCGATAGAATTATCCCTGCTAGGTTTTTAATATCAACAACGTTTGAGGGTTTAGGCGATAGTGCGTTCTGTGATGAAAGATTTTCACCTGACGGCACACCAACTAATCACCCTATGAACGACAAGAAATTTAACGGTTCAACTATTATAATAACGAATAATAATTTCGGTTGTGGATCATCAAGAGAGCACGCTCCACAAGCTATTAAGAGAGCTGGATATAACCTTATATTAGCAGAATCTTTTGCTGAAATATTTTACGGTAACTCATCTGTGTTAGGTTTAGTTTGTATTACGCTTGATAAAAATAATATTGAAACTATTTTAAAAAGTATTGAAACAAATCCAGATACAGAGATTAGTATGGATATAGAAAAATCAGAGTTATCTGTTGCAGGCACGGTTTATAAAGTTGAGTTAAAAGATGCGTTAAAATCATCGTTATTAAATGGAAGCTATGACACGATCGCAGAACTTGCATCAAATAAAGATGAAGTTAAAACATTTGAAAAGAATTTACCGTATTAAGTAGAAATACATAGTTTAAAATTTTCATAAATTATAAAGGTGGTTAGATCGATAAAAATCTAGCCACTTTTTTTATGATTACAATTGTCATTATAAATAGACAAAACAACTTAATTGTATATACTTGTTTATTAATAGAATATAGAGAGGCAACAATGCAAGCACTCACATATATAGGTATTGTTTTAGCAATAATTTCTGTTATTTTTGGAATGATTTCTATTTGCTGGGCAAAAATGTCTATTTCTTTTATCAAGGTAAATATAGATGCTATTAAAAATCAAAATGATAACGCGATAAGATCAGAACGTAATGAGAGATTTAAAGATGCAATCGAGCAACTTGGCGACGAAAAAAATGCTATAGCTTTAGGTGGAATATACACACTTCACAGAATAGCTAAAGAAGATGAAAGCTATAGAGAAAATGTGTTTAATATTTTATGTTCATTTGTTAGGGATGTTACAATAACAGGTGAGTATCAAGCGAAATATACCGATAAACCATCTGAACCGATACAAACAATATTAAATATACTTTGCAGAAATAAAAACGATTTTAAAATATATAAAAAGTACCGAATAAATTTTTCAAATGCGAATCTTATAGGTGTCAATTTAATGGACGCTAACCTTGTAGATGCTAGTATATTCAAGGCTAATCTCACAAGTGCTCTCATATCGTACTCCAATCTTACAAATGCTTTCATATCATATGCGAATCTTACAGCAGCTTACTTAGATGAGTCTAATCTTACAAAAACTAACCTAGCAAGTGCTAATTTCACAGGGAGTAATTTAGAAAGGGCGAATCTTGCAGGAGCTAACTTGACAGGGGCTGATCTTACAAGAGCGAAGTTAGAGGGTACTAATTTAAAAGGGGCTAATTCTTGCATGGAGATTACCTTTACTCCAATATCATTTGGAAAATATATTATAGATGGTATCGGCAAACCAACTAACTTAAGTGGTATCGAAGGTGGCTACGATGAAAATAATAAACCATACACAGGCAAGCCGTTAACTGGTAGTTATACCAAAGAAGAAGCGAAACAAATGATAGAAGATTATAAAAATAATCTAAAATAAATAAAAAAATCAATCATAGAGGAGCATTTTATCAAAACACAAGAAGCTTGGGAAAAATATAATAATTATCCGATAATTTACATTACTATTATTTATACTGGTATCTATTTTTTGATACAACTACTTTATGATAATAGGATATTGGCTTTTGAGTCTATGCCTATAGTTATAACTACATTGGAAACAGCTTTAATCGGTGTCATAATATGTATTTTTACAAAAACTGAGATCACTAAAGGGATTATCAGCGGTGCAACATTTGGTTTTATAGGTGCTAGTGGAAATTATCTTATCGCTATTGACTCATTTGGACCAACTATGCAAATTTCTAATATTATCTACGCCCCACTGCTTGGTGTTTTCGTGAGCGTGCTTATTAAATCTAATGTTGTGAAGGGTGCTATATATGGCATTATCTACAGCATTACTCTTTATATAATTTTTACTGTTTACTTCTCCGGTATCGGCACTCATAAGTACGGTTTATTACTCAACTATATAATAGACATTATATATAATTCAAGCTATTTTATTAGTAACTTATTTTTCAGTATTTTAACAAATACTTTATTTAGTATTTTCATAGGTATGCTTATAAATCATAAAGGAGTATACATAATTAGAAGTATTCTTGGTGGCGTTATCTATGGGGTGGCAACTTATAGTGTTCACTCGGTTTCATCTAATATTATGAATATGAACAATATTCTTGCATGCGTACTACATGTAAATTATTTATTTTTTATATTGTATCCACTTACCCTACAAAAAACCGATGCTGTTACGACTATGACATATAATGACAGTACAGATAAAGATAGTACCTATACGACGACGACTAATTCTAACTCTTCTGTTGAACGAGATCAGGTGTTTAGGAAAGGTAGTAAAAAGTGGTTATATGTAATTTACCATACGTTAATCGGAGCTATTATAGGTATTATTATCGTTTATATTTTAATGATGATAAACCCTAATGGCGGTGGACCTTTCGGATTTTTTACAGATCTGGAATTCTTTTTCGAACTGATTGTCGCTGTTGTTTATGGCGGTAGTGGTGGCGGTATACTTGGCTTTATGATAGGGATATTAAGTTCTCAGAAAAATAAAAAAGATCCCCTTTAAAACTTTTAACTAAATAAATATAACCTACCAAGTGACTATCTTTACACTAAGATAATTGATACAAAATATTCGTTAAATTAACTCACACAGATCCAGTGACTTTTTTTATGATTATAATTGTTATAATAAATAGACAAATTAACTTAATTGTATATACTTGATTATTAGTAAGTAAAAAATAAAAAATGGTTAAACAAGTTTTAAAATATTTTAATTTATAATGGAGTTTTTATATGAGAGCAGAAGATATAGATCTACATGAGTTTTTTACATCAGGCAGAAACTATATTATCCCTGTATATCAAAGAAATTATGATTGGAAAAAAGAAAATTGCCAAAAACTACTTCAAGATATTATAAAAGCAGAAACAGATGATCTTCCTGAATATTTTTTAGGTTCAATTGTTATCACATTAAAAGGTAAATTTAATTATAATGAATATTTTATTATTGATGGACAACAACGACTCACAACTATAACACTTTTGTTATTAGCAATTTATCACAATGATTCGGAAGTAGCAAAAGGATCAAGACCTAACGTAGAAAGACTTATTTTTTATAATATTCAAGATAAAGAAAAAAGATTAATATTGAAACAAATACAAAAAGATGATGAGTTCTTATCAAAGATAATCAAAGAAGATGAGATAACAGATGATAACTCTAATATTATAAATAATTATTTATATTTCCAAAATGAAATTACAAATAATCCAGCAATTATCCCCATTATCATGAGTGGATTTAATAGATTGAGAATAGTTCAAATTAGTTTAAATGAAAAAAACGATAACCCTCAATTAGTTTTTGAAACTCTTAATGCAACTGGCAAGGGATTAAGTGAAGCAGATAAAATTCGTAATTATATTTTAATGTATAAAAATCAAGAAAAACTATATGAAGATTATTGGGTAAAAATAGAAGAAAATTGTTTGCAAAAATATAATGAGAATAATGTTTCTGCATTTATAAAATGTTTTTTAACAGTTGAATATATCAACAAAATAAACACACCAATTAAAGATGACAAAGTTTATACTGTGTTTAAAGAGTATTTAGAAAACAGGGATAATGAAGAAATTTTAAAACTAATGCTTGATTATTCAAAAAACTATAATTTAATACTAAGTCCTACTGAAGATAGTAAAGATATAATAGTTGCATCTATTCATCGTATAAGAAAGAATCTTAATGTAACTGTTTTAGATTCTCTACTACTATATATTTTGAAACAAAATCAGGATAAAAACATTTCAAATGATGGTACTTTTCAGATGATATTTTTGCTAGAGAATTATCTTATTCGTCGTGCTATATGCTCCATTACAAATAACGGACTCAATACAATAGTTGTTTCCATAATAAAAAAAATTGTCAACCAATCTGCTGAAGAGAAAACAAAAGAAACCCTTGAAAAGCTACTATTTCTAAAAGGTAATGGATTATCTCTCACAAATGAGTCTATTATTGAAAGTTTGAAAACTAAAAAACTATACAATAGTAACACTCGGGTATTAGGATATTTTTTGTTAAAACAATTAGAAACACTTAATAACAAAGAAAAAAATTCCTTTGAAGGTATTTCAATTGAACATATTATGCCACGAACATTAACAGATCAATGGAAAATAGAATTAGGTGATGAACATCAATTAGTTTATGATACTTACTTACATACGCTTGGCAATATAACATTAACTGGCTATAACTCTGAACTAAGCAATAAACCATTTGATTATAAAAAAATGGAAATATTAAAAACATCTAAATTTGTTTTTCTTAATAAAGAAATATCTACTGTTCCTAACTGGACAAAAGAAGCTATATTGGAACGTACTCACAGGTTAGCAAACGCATTATTAGAGATGTACCCTTACCCCAAAAATCTAAATGTAGAATATAAAGATAATATTGGAAATATAAACATCACAGAAGATATAGATTGTGACTTTAGCTCAAAAGAAATTTTAGAATATGAATATAACGGTAAAAACTATCAAGTTTCAGATAAGAATTGGTCTTCTTTTATGGTCGAATTACTTGGTAAAATATATGAAGAAGATACAGTGAAATTCAATGCTCGCATCATTGAAAACTCAAGCTTTTCTGATAAAATAAAGCATGAATGTTTTGACAAAGAATATATTCATAATAAGTGTTATAATGCAGGCAATGGGAAAGTCTTATATTTTAATACAGTACAAGATACAAACTCTAAAATTCGTTTAATAATTTCTATTATTGAAATCTTAGAGATTGACACTTCCATTATAATAAAAATAAATTACTAGAGATTTAACCCAATAAAATTATGTTTTCTTATATTGCAAATAGTTGTGGTTAGATCGGTTAAAAATCTAACCACTTTTTTTTTGCGATTATTCTTATAATCCTAACAAACTCTTACTTACTACTTTCGATGTATTCAACAACTTTTTTTGCGATTATTCTTAAATTTTTCTCAAAAATCTCTATATCTTTTTCAAGTAACACAACTCTAAAACCTTGCATAGGTGAAAAGAATGATGTGAGTGGAACAAGGCATATGCCTGTTGATCCTAATAAATTATATGTGAAACGTTTGTCGTTCTCGGCACTAACATTTAATTTACTATCTATAAACTCTCTGATTTTTGGATCTTTAATCTCTAAAAATTGTCTAGCATTCATGAGTGGCTCTTCAAAAACAACTGTGATATAAAATGCACCGTTAGGTTTGTTTACTCTAACATATGGAACATCTTTTAAAATATCGTAAGCAAGCGTTGCCACTTTTTCATAATATTTAACTCGCTCCTCTAAATAAGCTTGATACTCTTGATGTTCAAGAATTTTAGGTATAGCCATTTGTGGAATTGTTGTTGAACAAACTTCAGCCATTTTAAGTTGAAATATCATATTTATATATCTATCAAAATCTGGATCTTTTCCAGAATTATAAACCTCTATCCAGCCACATCTGCCACCTGGCCAAGGGACTTCTTTAGATAACGATTTCATAGATATACCTTTTACGTTCTCACCGATTATATCGCTTAGATATGGAGTAGTGTAACCGTTGTAAATCATATTGTGATATAGCTCATCAAACATTAAAAACAGATCGTACTTTTCAGCGATCGCTACAATCTTACGTAAACTCTCTTCTGAATATACATATCCAGTCGGATTATCAGGATTGACAACTAATATACCAACGATAGATTTATGACTTTTAACTTTACGTTCAAGATCATCTAAATCAGGTTCCCAATTATTATGAGGATCAAGTCTATATGTGTTAGGTGGAAATGATGAGTGCATAACCTCTGCCATAAAATGGGTAGAGTATGTAGGCTCAGGCATGATCACCCTTGCATCAACTCTCATAGATGAGTAACATCTAGCGATAGCATCACCTAAACCGTTAAAGAAAATAATGTCGTCTTTATCGATCTGAGCTCCACCACGTCTGTTATTAACGTCAGCTAAATATCTTCTAGTAGACTCAATACCACGAGTTGGTGAATATGCAAAAGATTTATCATCATCGATAACCTCTTTTATAACATCTTTCATCCATGTTGGAATAATTTCTCCCTTTGCAACTGGGTCACCAGTATTTTCAAATGAGATCTCCATACCAAGTGATGCAAGATAATTTGCAATTTCAGCAATGTTTCGTATCTCATAAGTTAATCCACTTCCCGTAACGGCAAAATCACTTCTCATAACTATTATCCTCTAAAACCATTTATTTATGCAGTGTTTATAATAATCATGATAACTCTCTATGTCAATATTTATCATTTATGTTGATATTTATCCTATTTTTCTTGACAAAAATAATATATTTGACTAAACTTATAGTCCACCTTGCCATATATACGGTAAAGATTATAAGTATATGGCTATATTATCCATAAGGAAGGAGAATGATTTGAGAACTTACGAAACGGTTTTTTTACTAAAACCAACAATCACTGCTGAAGAGCAAGCGAAGCACATCGATTTCTACAAAGAAAACATTAAAAGTTTCGGTGGAGAAATTGTCAAAGAAGAGTTATGGGGTAAACTTCAATTATCATATAAAATTGAAACTTTTACTGAAGCTATCTATACTCTTATCCAATTTAAAGTTGAAAACGACTATGTTAATGCTGAACTTGATAAAAGATTTAAATTTAACGAAGATGTAATACGTCACGTTGTTGTTATGCTTGATGAGAAAAAATTCAAAGCTGCACCAAAAAAAGAGGCAGTACGTAAACCTAGACCTGAAGGAAGTAGATTTCCTGGTAGAACTGACGGAGAAGAAGGCGTTGCTAACAGTATTGAACCTGTTGAAACTGATATTCCTGAAACTTCTGTTGAAAAAGACGCTAATGTAGTATCTAGCGAAACGGCTGCACCTGTTACAACTGTTAATACTGATGTAAATGAAACAACTGCACCAGAGGTTACTGTTGATAAAGACGTGGTGGTTTAAACTACTCATACTCATAGCTCTTTTAGCATGTGGTTTATTTTTAGATTTAATACAAGGACAAGATTTATGGCTTCATATAATAAAATAATTCTTATGGGAAATATCACAAAAACTCCCGAACTAAGAAGTATTCCAGGTAGTAACACAACTGTTGCGAGAACTGGACTTGCTGTTAATAGAAAGTATAAAGAGAAAGAAGAAGTCATGTTTGTTGACATCGTTGCTTTTGGTAGAAATGCCGAAGTGATGGGAGAATATATAGCAAAAGGTTCACCTTTATTAATTGAAGGTAGATTGTCTATGAATTCGTGGGAACAACCTGATGGAACTAAAAGAGTAAGACACGAAGTTATTGTTGATACTTTTCAAATGATCGGAGCTAAAAAGGATTCTAGAGATTCTGATTACTCTGACTCATATCAAAGCAACTCTAATGACTCATATGAGAGCAACACTAGTAATGCTTCATCATCTAAAGATCAACCAGATATGATTGATGAAGATGACGTTCCGTTTTAATTTTAAAACATATTATAAAAATTTTTATATACTTATTGGGAGATAATTATGGCTATCGCTAGAAAAAGATTTCAAAGAAAAAAGATCTGTAAATTTTGTACAGATAAAATTGATATAGATTACAAAGACTCTAAACAACTTAGGAATTTTATTACAGAACGTGGTAAAATAATGCCTAGAAGATTAACAGGAACATGTGCTAAACACCAAAGAACATTAGCAATGGCTATTAAAACTGCTAGAACAATAGCAATAATTCCGTTTACACTGAATAGATAAGTTTAATATAATTAAACATATATCTAAACAATAATTTTATCTTCAAAGAAACAATGAATTTAAAGATAACTAGGTTAAAGATGATTAGTATAAAAGTTTACCTCTATCCGATACTCTCTGTGATATCATTTATGCTAATCTCATTTTATCCTCTCATAACTATAATTCTATTTATAATATCATCTGTATTTCTTGCGATCTACTTATCGGCAGATGATAGGACTAAATTATCTGATATCGTAGTTATATCCATATATATATTAGCATTAACATACTCTAAATTAGTATTGATTTATATTCTAGGCATATTTTTCCCTATGTTAATATTCTATTATTTTGCTAAAAAATCATCCAATAAAACATTCTATATACCTGTTGTTATACCTCCACTACTATTAGCACTGCTATCAGCGGTATTAATATTTTTTGTACCACAAATTCGTATTGAACTATACAATAATATCTTACTATTCATAACTGATCTAACTGCACCTGCACAAAACAGTATGGAAAGATTTAGCGACTCTGGTTTATTTGCTTATATGATAAACAATAAAGAGAAAGCAACTAATAATTTTATTGATTTTATGCCTGCAACAATATATTCGTTCACCCTTCTTACAATCTTTTTTGTAAACAAGATGAGACCGAGTTTTATCGATGAAGGACAAGTTCAACGATTTAGATTACCAGATTTTTTTGTATGGATATTTATACTTTTCGCTGCATTATTTTTAATAGATGATATTATTGTTCAAACTATATCAAAAAATGTTTTAACTATATGTGCATTTCTATATTTTCTGCAAGGGTTTGAGCTGTTTGACATATTCTTTAATAAAGTTAAACTTTCAAGATTAATGAAAATACTTATAATATTAATATTGTTTACAAAACCTTCAATACTCCTATTTGTTGCAGGTGTTGGAATGCTTAATATATGGGTGAAACCAAAAATCTTTATTGAAGAGGATGAAGTTAATAATGGACTCTCAAAATAGTTTTAATAATCTAGGTAGCAACACTCATAAAGATAAAAGTGCTTGTGAAAATAATAATACCTATAATAACAACGATAACCGAAACAACCACAATATTAATAAAACAGATAACATAGTTAGTGATAACGACTCTCACAAAAGTGGAGATAATCACAAAAAAAAGAAGCTGAGTGATAAAAGATTTGTCACATTAGTTTCTATCTTTGTCGCTATATTTTTAGCTACAATCAAAACTGCTGTTGGTGTTTTAAGCGGTTCATTAGCGATACTTTCATCTGCTATTGATTCTATACTTGATCTATTTTCATCTACCATAAATTATTTTGCTATCAAAAAGGCTGATGCTCCAGCAGATTATAACCACTCTTTTGGACATCATAAATTTGAAATCTTAGCAGCATTTATACAATCAATTATTATCACGTTCTCAGGTATCGCAATACTTATATCTGTTTATAGCAAATCAAAAAATAAAGATTATTTTATTGATATATCTTTTCCTGCAATATCAGTTATGGTGGTATCGCTTATCACAACAATATTGCTAGTTATATATTTGAAGAGAAAAGCTAAAAAATATAATTCATTAGCGTTAGAAGCAGACTCAATACATTACACAACTGATATCTTATCAAACTTTGCAATATTGGCTGCACTGATCGTTATAAAACTTACTGATTTATATATAATTGATAGTATTTTCGCAGTAGTCACAGCGATATACGTTATCAGCTCAGCTATACATCTATCTATTAAAGCAGCGAATGATTTAGTGGATAAAAATATAAGTGATGATGATTATGCAGTTCTTACTAGTATTTTAAAAATTTATGAAGCTAAAGGTATACATTTTAGCAATTTAAGAACTCGTTCAGCTGGTGCAAAAAAGTTTATTAACATGCATATCGTTATGTGTGGAAAACTTTCATTAGAAGATGCACATAAAATAGTTGATGAAATTGAGTTAAATATCAAACAATCAATACCCAACACAGATATATTAATTCACCCTGAACCTTGTGAAGAGATTGAATGTAGCCATAACGCTATCTGTCACTATGTCAAATAAAATATTAGCGAAGATAACTATAACCCCAACTATCGCCATATTAAATAAATATTTTTATAGCCAAACCGCTATCTATAATATATAATTAACTAATTATTTCAAACATTTAAGGATGATATAAATGAGAGTATTCTTTTTGTCGTTTCTATTGATCTTAACAATTCTAACATCACCATTTAACATTTATGCGGGTGAAAATGATGATATATTTAAAGATCCTGCAACACTCATACCTAAAGACCCCAAAAATTTTCAATATGCAATTGATGAACTTCCTGTAGATTTTCCAGCATTTTTCATCATACCATCAGATAGAAAATCAATAGATTTAATCTTCTCGAAAGAGGGTGGCAAAAAGGTTTCATTAAAACTTTTCAACACTATTAATGGTTGGTTAACAAACTCTGGGATAATTTTATCTAACGGAACAGCTCCGATAGGATTAATAATTGATTTCACTACTGGGAACATATATGAGATGCCAAACACAGATCTAAAAATGTTTGAGTCTTTGTTCTCATTTGAAGATGCTTTACTTATTAAAAGTTTGCAGACTAAAGAAAGACCTGAGCTATTTGCAAATGTTATCGCAATGGATGCTGCAAAAATGTACTCTCGTTCAGAGTTAAAATTTCTTCCAAATATTAGTATTGTAGAAAGACCAAAACTTGACCCTAAGGTAAACTCTGTTATAAGCACTCCTTACTTCAACATACTTATTAATAAAGATAACCTTAGAAAAGATGTCGTTTTAGGTAAAGATATTATCACAGCAGCATCTACTGGACAGCATGACAGATTATTAAGTTTGCTCTCACTTTCAAGAAGTAACATAAACGAACTTGATGAATTAACTGGTGATAACGCCTTAATTAGAGCTGTTTATTCTGGACAAAGTGGCTCTGCAAATATTTTAATTAAAAATGGTATAGATGTTAATCACAGAAATAGATCTGGACAATCAGCTTTACATGTAGCATCTGATCTTGGATTATATGATGTGGTTGAAGCGTTAATAAAAGCAGGTGCAACAATTAACAGCAGAGATAATAGTGGTAACTCTCCTATTATTTATGCCTCAGTTTCACCAAATGCAAAAGTTGTTGATCTACTAAATAAAAATGGTGCAAATGTTAACGATACTAATTCAATTGGAGAAACTCCATTACTAATCGCTGCAACTCTTGGTAATACTGAAACAATTAAAACTCTTATAAGTAACGGTGCAAAACTAAACACCGTGGATACAAACTCTAACACTCCACTAATTAAAGCAGTTGAACAAGGCAACAAAGAATCAATAGAGTTATTGCTAGATTTAGGTGCTGATCCTAACGTTTCTAACAATAATGGATATACTCCACTTCACGTTGCAATGGATACAAATAATTTAAATATAATGGAACTATTACTTGAATCTGGCGCTAATATAGATGTTAAAAATAATGACGGCAATACGCCACTTATGATAGCAACAAAAAAAGGGAATTATGATCTTGTAAATTTTTTATTAAATTACAATCCAGATCTAAATATTACTAATAGCAAGGGACACTCTGTATTTATTTTAGCAAGAAATGATGACAGTGCAAGAATAGCAAATAGATTATTGGCTGCGTTGCGTGTATCAGATGAAATAAATACTACACTTTATAAATACGTGGGAAGTAATGATATTTTAAATGTAGAGATAACTGTTGGCAAAGGTGCTGATGTGAACACGATTGAAAACACAACTGGGAATACTCCTATATTTATAGCAATCGCAAATAAATATGATTTCCTAGTTGCAAAACTACTTGAACTAGGAGCTGCTCCAGATTATCAAAATGATAGAGGTAACACTCCACTTATGGTAGCTGTTGCAACAGGTAGAGTAGATATTGTTAATAATATCTTAAAATATTCAACAAACCCTGATCTAGCAAATAACGATGGTGACACAGCTTTAATGCTTTCAGTTAGACTTAAAAATACCGATATGGTAAAAAGAATTCTTTTAGCAGGTGCTGATCCTAATAAGAAAAACTTTCAAAATATGTCTGCCTATACAATGGCGTATAGAGATAATAATCAAGAGGTTCTGACTGTTCTAAAAACAGCTGGTGGCAGATTGTAAGTTTGGGGTTTAGTTATTTAGGTGGTTTAGGTGGCTTAGGTGGTTTAAGTGGTTTAAGTGGTTAAGTGGCTTAGGTGGCTTAAGTGGTTAAGTGGCTTAGGTGGCTTAAGTGGTTTAAGTGGCTTAGGTGGTTTAGGTGGCTTAGGTTGTTAAGTGGTTTAAATATTTAAACCTATGTGACTAAGAACAGCTTATTATTTTTAACGATCAGTTAATCGTAGCTTGTGGCAACATATTAATGCTTTGTTAATTTATGTATATTTATTGGGTGCAGATTGTAAGTTTGGGTTTTTTTTATTTAAGTGGTTTAAATATTTAAACGATATTTACGAGTGGCAGAATATCAGTTTAAGGTTTTAAATATTCAATCAATATTTATATTTATTAAGTGATGGTAGGTTTTGATTGATACCGTTAACCGATATTAAACATTTACTCGTTTTGAATTTTAATAGTTGTTGAATAATTTACTAAAAAAGACTACTCACATAAATTTTTGCAAGCTTACAAGTTGGTATTAGTAATTTTTAGATTTGATCAACAAGCGTATCAATAGAAACTCATCAATTAATTAATTATTAAACTAATCGTTAGTGCATTAAGATTAATTCCTATTATTACAATAAGCTAATTAATCATTCAATCAACAAACTGTATCATCCACCAATCAACTTATATTATTATAATAAGCTAATTAATCATTCAATCAACGAACTGTATCATCCACCAATCAACTTATATTATTACAATAAGCTAATTAATCAATCAATCATTCAAGCTAATCTCATCACTTATAATTTAATCACTTCAACATCAATGTCACCTACAAGAATGTTTTTAAGAGAATTAAAAGCATGTGATTCATCTGTAATCAAAATCTTTCTAACTCCATCCTCTTCAAGATTTATATTTAAATCTAAAACATCTGTAACAATATAAGTTGTGCTATCAACAATATTCACATTTGGGATAACTTTTGAGATAACTGATTTTAAAACAGGATAATGAGTGCAACCTAAAATAATCGTATCTATACCTATGTTCTTAATCGGTTTTAATGTTTCTCTAACAATCGTTTCTACCATATCTCCATCTATCAACGCTTCTTCTACAAGTGGGACAAATAACGGACAAGGTAATGACACTATCTCTACATCTTCATTCATAGTTTGAAAAACTTTATTATACGACTTCGATTTAATAGTCGCATGAGTTGCAATCACAGCAACCTTTCTGTTTGTTGAAACATCAACTGCATTTTTAACACCTGCATCTATCACACCTAAAACAGGAATATGAAACTCATCATGCAATGTTTTTAAAGCATGAGATGATGCTGTATTGCACGCTAAAACTAACGCATCTATCTTATAATTATCAATTAAATGCTTAGTACATTCAAGTGTATATCTAACAATTGTTTCAGGCGATTTGTTACCATAAGGAACTCTCGCTGTATCTCCAAAATATATCATATCAAGTTTTGGGAACTTACTTGCTATCGATTTAAAAACCGTTAGACCACCTATTCCTGAATCAAAAATTCCTAAAGCCATAATTGTACACCAAATAATTAAATTATAACTGTATGTTACAACGTATAATAAATTATTTCAATATATTTAGAATAAAAAATAATGCCTAAAGATAAAATAATATGCTATAGTAGGATTATATGGAGATACAAATGCAGATAATAAAAGATATTAAAATTATAGACACTGCCTACGGTGGCTATGGGGTTGCTAAAGACAGTTCTGGTAAGGTTATTTTTATTCCACACACGGTCGAAGGCGACGTAGTAAGTTGTCAAATAACTGAAACAAAAAAATCACTTCAGTATGCGTCACTAGTAGAAATAATTACACCATCAGAGCTTAGATCAGACAATAAAAGCTGTAGCAAATATGGAATATGTGGTGGTTGTACATTCGCACATATTAAATATGAAGCACAACTTGATATAAAAAAGAAGTTCATTAAAAACGCATTTAGAAATTATAAATCAGCTGTAGATTTTGAAATCACACCATCACCTCAAACAAACTATAGATTACGAACTTATGCTAAAATTCAAGGTGGCAAGATAGGTTTATACAAATTTAAAAGTAATGATTTTATCGAAGTTGATGAGTGTCCAATATTAAAAAAATCACTATTCGACAAAATAAAATTGTTCGCTAAAAAGAACCCTTCTATTATAGGAGAGCTATACGCTATTGAGTCAGATACAGGTATCGTACTTGCATCATTCATAAGTGATGTTAATTATAAAAAAGTAAATTACGAAGGCATATTTGATGGAATATCTGTTAATCTCAGAAAATCTGGTGTAAAAAATACTGCATACAACACTCATTACGGTGCTGTCAATTTAGGTGCAGATACATTTTTCCAAAGTAACCATTTTTTATTAGATGATCTACAAAAATATGCTGTAGAATTAGTTAGCAACTCACTATCAATTGTTGAGCTATACGCAGGCACAGGCTTCTTCACATCAGGACTTGTTAAAGCTGGTGAATATAAAGCAGGTGTTGAATCAGATGAAAGTTCATCAGAACTAGGAGAACAATCTGGATTTAATATTAAAAATATTGATGCCTACACTTATATGCAAAGCATTGAAAAAGCTGATGTCATATTTCTTGATCCTCCAAGAGAAGGATTAGAGAAAAGAGTGCTTGCAGAAATTTTACGTCTAAAACCATTAGAAATAATATATGTATCTTGCGATCCTACAACTCTTGCAAGAGATTTAGCTAGATTAGAAGAAACTTATAAAATGGAAAATATGCACGGTTTCGATCTATACCCTGACACTTTCCATATAGAAATTGTAACGAAACTAGTAAGAAGATAGTGTTTAAGTAACACACAATAAAAAGGTGTAAATTGAGATTATATTTATCTACAAAAAATAAACATAAAATCACTGAAATATCATCGATATTAAGTGACACTGAGATATTAACATTTGATGATCTTCCTGATATAGAAGAAACAGGTACAACATTTAAAGCAAATGCTGATATCAAATCTAAATATTTATCAACTCTTGTACCTGATGAATATGTTATTGCAGATGACTCTGGAATAGTGTGTGAAGCGTTGGACGGCAAACCTGGTGTATTCTCTGCACGATATGCTCATGAAAATGCAACTGATAATGATAATATTATTAAGCTTTTGGACGATATGAAAGATGCAGTTAATCGTAAAGCTTATTTTATATGTAACATCTCTCTTGCAAAAGATGGAGCTGTTATTGCGAGCTTTGAAGGAAGATTAAACGGAACTATAGCACACGAAATAATCGGTGAAAATGGTTTTGGTTACGACCCTATTTTTCTATTAGAGGATGGACGTTCTCTTGCAGAATATTCATCAGATGAAAAAAATAAAATTAGTCACCGAATGGCTGCACTTAATAAATTAAAGAAACTTATTACGGATAATATTTAACTATGGGCAAATTAACAGGTTTTTTAACGATACTATTACTGCTTCTTATGGTGGCAACTGGTTCCTACTTTTATTTTAAAAGTGAGTTAAATTATCTGCGATTGTCTGTTCCTAATGTAACTATAAAAGAAGATTTTAAAGAAGATATAGTATTAGAAATTTTTGATAACAGTAACAGTCTTATCTATAAAAGATTTTATCAACATAAAAAAAATATACCGATAGATTATGATATTAGTCTATTATCTTATCTGATAGAATACACTTTGTCGGAAGGGAAAAAATTTACAGATACTTACAACGTAAGTTTATGGAAATATGTTATGATGGATCAATTTGATATTGATCTATACTCTCTTAAAGGACAAGTGTTAAACATTATCGCACTAGATATTTTAAAAGATAGCAATATTGATGGGTTATATGGAGATGTTCTTCATTGGTATACATTAGATAAAATAAAACATAAATACACTAACGATCAACTGACTAAAATCTATCTTGATAATTTTGAGTATGGCGATAAAATATATGGTATCGCTGCTGCTAGTGATTACTATTTTTCTAAAGAAGTTACTGATCTATCGTTACTAGAACTGTCATATCTTATATCTATGAGAATTATTAAAGTAGCTGATAGTAACTCTCATCAACTGTTAGAAAAAAATGCTAGAAAAAGTTTGCGAACAGTATATGAATCAGGACTAATATCAAGAGAAAGATATCAGAAAGAGTTAAGTAAAGCTGTTGTTTTAAATTATGAAGATGAAGTGATAAATTACGATCCAGGTTTTACAAACTACATACTTAAAGAGATTGCAAAAAACCCTAAAATTCATATTGAAGAGAAAAGTTTAAAAGTTCACACATCTTATAACAAATCTATGACTGCACTTGTTGAACAAATTTTTAGCGACTATATGCCTAAAAATGATATCAATAAACAAGCAGTGTTAGTCATCGCAAATAAAGACACAGGTACTATTGAGGCAGCTGTTGGAAGTAGATATTCAAGATCGTTAACGAACAGAGCTTTCTCGCTTAGAAGACAACCAGCATCTATATTTAAACCGATTGTATACTTAACAGCATTTGCAAATGGAGTATCTCCAACTGATAGAATAGTTGATAGACCATATACGTTTCAAGCTGGCAGATCTGTATATAAACCTAGAAATTATTTATCAATATTTCATGGCGGAATTTTAGTTAGATCAGGACTTGTTCACTCATTAAATAACGCTACCGTTAAACTTGCTGAAAATGTAGGACTTGCAAAAATTAGCAAAATGGCAGAAACCTTAGGAATGGATGGAAGAGTCCCTGCTTATCACGCAATGGCATTAGGTGCAATACCTATGACACCTATCAACGCTGCAGAAGTTTTTTCAACGATTGCAAACTTAGGTATTAAACAGAAACCACAATTTATTCAATCAATAACATACGGTGGAAAAGTTTTTGATATGAAAGAGAAACCACATAGAGTAGTGGACGCAGCTTCAGCATATCAAACAATGTACATCATGCAATCAGTAACAAACTCAGGAACAGCGAGGGGAGCTAGACTAATACCTGGTACTGCATCAAAAACTGGCACAACAAATAACTATAAAGATGCTTGGACAGTTATTTTATTTGGACCATATGTTGCAGTTGCATGGATAGGTTATGACGATATGAGAAGTATGGGTGATGATCATGCAGGTGGGAAAATAGTTGCTCCAATGCTTGCTAATTTACAAAAAAAATTATACCCTACACTAGAGTCTTTCTCATTAGAGAAACCGAACTCAATAGTATTAAAAAAAGTTAACACCTATTCAGGGAAAGTGGAATCATCTGACAGAGGGAATACTTATCTTGAAGCTTTAAAAAGAAGCGATGTAGAGAAAGAAAAAAAACTAGATAATCCAACTGTAACAGTTCCAATTCCTGCAAATAGTAGTAACTAATAATATAAAGAGAGTATTTTGTATGAATATAAATAATAGCAATATAATCTTCATAGGCTTTATGGCAACAGGAAAGTCAACTATCGGAAAACTTCTTGCAAGCCAATTAGGTAAAGTATTTATCGATACTGATAACCTGCTAGAAACTAAATATGAAACAAGTATTGATCAAATATTTAAAAAATATGGCGAAGAAAAGTTTAGAGAGTATGAAAGAGAAATTATTCATAGCTTAGTCGATACCAAAAACCATGTGATTTCAACTGGTGGTGGTGCAGTTACTTATAAAGACAATTTCAAAACATTGAAGTCTATGGGTACGACAATATCTCTTATTGCATCAATACCTACAATCGCTCAAAGAATAACTAACGATAGTGCTAATAGACCTCTTTTAGAAGGGACAAACCTTGAAGATAAAATTAGTAATTTACTACAAAAAAGAGCTTACTATTATATCAACTCAGATATCATGATAAATACTGATAATATGACTATTGAAAATGTAATAGATGTGATATTAGGAGAGGTAAATGATACAGTTAATTAAACAAAATATAATTAGTAGAGATTTAAGTTATGATATTATTCTCTCATCTTCTATAATTGAAGAGAAATTAAATTATTATGAAACAAACAATCTTAATCCGTTATATATTGTTGATGAAAATATATCTAAAATCTATAGCAAACTATTACCTTACGATAAAGAGAGAGTCTATATTTTTACTGCAAGTGAGAAAAATAAATCATTTAAAGAATTAATTAAAATAGAAGAATTTTTATCTAAAAACAATGCTCTAAGAGGAAGCACATTAATCGCTCTTGGTGGTGGAATAACTGGAGATATTACAGGGTTTGCTGCATCAATATTTATGAGAGGAATATCTTTCATCCAAATACCAACAACATATCTATCTATGGTTGATTCCTCAATCGGCGGAAAAACTGGCATAAACTTTGATGATGCAAAAAATATCATCGGCTCTTTCTATCAACCAAAAGAAGTTATAATAGATATGGATTTTCTTGATACATTAAACGATGATGAGTTCCTAAATGGATTTGCAGAAACTATTAAAATTGCAGCTATAGCTGATGCTGAGTTCTTTAATATGATATATGAAAACTCGCAAAAAATAATCGATAGAGATAAAGAACTTCTACTTGAAATTATTAAACAGTCTTGCATTTTAAAATCAAACATAGTTAAAGAAGATACTTATGAAACAAATAAAAGAATGTTATTAAATTTTGGACACACATTCGCTCATGCAATTGAGATTGATTCAGACAATAAAATAACACACGGATATGCGGTAGCACTCGGTATGATATACGAAATGAAATATGGAGTTCTTAAAGGTTATATAAATGAAGAGGCTTTCACAAAAATCTTCTCTATATTAGAAAAATTTAATTATCAAACTGAGTATAAAATTGAAAACACTAATATCTTTTTATCTGCACTTTTGAAAGATAAAAAATCTACATCAAACGGTATCACAATTGTGTTAACTGATGAAAATATGATAGGCAGAATAGTTGAAGAGATAGATGCTGAATCACTACTAACTGTTTTTAACGATTGATATTATCATAAATAGCCGATCATACTATATATAAAAATATTAGATCTGTTTGTAGATAATATTTACAGTGGGATAATGAGATCAACATCTCTATAATATATGTTAAAATTATTATGTGATGAGATGAATATAACTTTTAAGAATAAATAAAATCAATAGGTGATTATTTGGACGAACGTGTCTACGCAAGGTATATGTCGAACCTTAGCTATTTTATTGATAAGTTAGAAGAGAAAAAAACTTCTAAATATCATTTACCGATAGCATTATCATACCTAAAGTTAGAGAAATATGAAGAGGCTGTTGCTGTATGCAATACTGCTTTAGAATTATTTCCAAGCCATTGTCCAACAAAAACATTATTAGCTGAAGGAAATATATATTTAGGCGAACTGGATTTGGCGAAAGAAATCCTGTTTGAAGTTATATCTGAAGATGAAGATAATTATAAAGCACTTAAACTGTTAGCTTTCACTATGAGACAGCTGAACAATAATGATGGTGCAATAAAATATTATAAAGCTGCATATTTTTTAGCCCCTGAAGATGAAGAACTATTAGAGAGTTTGAATGATCTTGGAGAGGGGATCGATCTTGACCAAATTCTTGCAACTAAAAATAAAAATCCGAAAAAAGAGACACATAATGTTGAAGGTGCAACAAGTTTCTCTGATATATCTCAAAGTATTAAAAATGCCGAACTAATGATTGAAGATCTAGCTAAAGATATTGAAGGTAATGAAACACAATTCGATGAAGATTATATCGATAAATTTATTGATACATCGTTAACTCAATTAGAAGAAGCTAGCAAAAAAACTACATCTAAAAAACAGCCTGTTGAAGAGTTGCCTAGTACATCTCTATATGTTGAATCTGAACAAGAGATAAGAGAAAATCTAACTATTAATTTAACTACACCTAAAAATGCAACTGATAGAATTGATATGCAACAAATAAATGCATACGAAGAAAAACTTATTGATAACGCTGCCACTGATGAATTAAACGATCTGCTTGGAACAAATATAGATGATGAAGCTAATGACACTGAAACAAATAATATCAATACTGAAAATATAAGCTCAGAAATTACAGACTTTGATATTACCGATAGAGATAGCCTTGATGAAAATATTATTGATGAAAAACTCATAACTGAAGATGAATTAAGTGCGTTACTATCAGTTGTTGATACAACCTCATTTGATGATGATCAACAAGATAATAATAATAATACAGATAACTCTAATCATCATATGCAGAACAAAAAACCCTCTCCTGAAAGTGAGCTAGCTAGTTTGCTTGAAGCTGTGGATGACACAACAAGTATGAAAGATAACTCGGATATATTAGGACTTGCAGATGATCTTGAAGAGATTACAAGAAGTCGTGAACCTCTTCAACTTGATGATGATCTTTTTTTAGATAATCGTACAGGTAATATATTAGTTAATTTATACGATATCCAAAATGATAATCAAACTGAAGATTATACTAATTTTCGTTCTGATATAGGTGATCAAGATAATTATAGAGATAATAATAATGATGATGATGATGAAAATCAATTTCTATCATCAAATGAAGATCACTCTAATCAACCTTTATCAATAGATTTAGGCGAAGAATCACCTTTTCATCAAGAGGATATATTTTCAGAAATATTATCATCAGTGAATACAGATATTGATACATTTGGAGCAGATAAAGATAAGATAGATGCATCTACTGATAAAATTGAAGATGGATTTACCTCTACCACTCTTTTAGACACCACAGATAACAGTGATGAAGAGTTTGAAAATGATGATGAGTTAAATGCTCTCAATAATATTCAAAAATTTAAGTATGATA
This sequence comes from uncultured Deferribacteraceae bacterium, assembly GCA_947041165.1. GTDB lineage: Bacteria > Chrysiogenota > Deferribacteres > Deferribacterales > Mucispirillaceae > CAMQYB01. The sequence goes on from CAMRCY010000008.1 coordinate 70,606, forward strand.
TCGATCAATCAGAAAATGAAGATCTATTTAATATAGATAATATCATCTCACAGGAAGAACTAGACACCACTATTCCAGATGAGATAACCCATATTAATGATGATGAAAGCATTGCTGATATTAAAGAGTCTTCAATTAACGAACAGTATGATATCGCAGATATTGATGATGATACAATTAACTCTCAAGATGATGCAATCAATACCAATACCGAGTTTGATATAACAGATGCTGATATTAATGACGATACATTCAATTCTCAAAATGATACAATCAATACCAATACCGAGTTTGACATAACAGATGCTGATATTAATGACGATAC
>CAMRCY010000009.1 GCA_947041165.1 uncultured Deferribacteraceae bacterium
ATATTATTGATGGAGAAAAACTATGTGTCCAAATACGACCAGCTTGACTTGTTATAATCTCTGAAGCGTCATCTGGTATATCATATATATTAACATTGTATATCGAAAATCTATAGTTCATAAATAAACGTCGTTTAACAATTGCATGTCCTAAACGTATCGATCCACCTGTTGATGATCTTGTGTATTCATCCCAAACATACGTCATATTAAATGCATCTAATCCTGCCGATACTTGCCAATCAAATAACCATGGCTCGGTATAACTAAATGAGAAATCTGTACGGATTTTTGAAACCTCAGCTTGTAATGATACTGTGTGTCCTAATCCTAAAAAGTTGTTACGCTGTAATTGAACTGAACCTAATAAGCCATCAAGAGTTGAGTATGCTATACCGAATGTGAATGAACCTGTTGACTCTTCTTCTACAGTTATAATCACATCAACAGTATTTGCAGTTACCTGTTCTTCTCTTATTTCAACATTTGAAAAGTAACCAGTAGACATAATATTAGAACGTGCTTGAGTTAAATATGCACTGTTATATATCTCGCCCTCTAACTGATCTATCTGACGTCTAATTACATTATCACGAGTTGTTCTATTTCCTTCAATCTCAATCCTGTTAACAGTGACTAAAGTGCCTGGATCTATCTTATATGTAATATCAACTTCTTTCGTTTCATCATCTAAAGTTATGATAGGCTCTATATTTGCATAAGCGTAACCTATTGATGAAAATTGTCCTGTTAGACTTAGAATATCTTGTTGATAATATTGAATGTTAAAGATACCATCTGCTTTTAATAATGTAGCTTTTTTAAGATCTTCCACAGAGACTATCGAGTTTTTAGTGTAAGATATTGATCTAACTTTATATTGAGAATTTTCTTCAATTTTGATAGTCATATTAATCTTATTTGGATCATCTTCATCTATACTTAACTCTGGTTCTGAAACAGAAACTTTAGCATAACCTTCTGTAAGATATAAAAGTCTTATGATCTCTCTTGTTGCAACTATCATCTCTTTTTGAATTTTACCACTTGATGATATGATCGTCCAAAAATGACGCTCTTGAGTTGGTATTGCACTTTTGATTTTATCATCAGCTATATTTTTGTTACCGATTAATATAATATTGTATATCTTAGATTTTGAAGCTTCTTCAATTGTGAAAATAACATCAACGCTGTTGACCGTTCTCTCTTCAATACTAAAAGCTATTTTAGTGCCGTATCTATTTTCATCTTCATAGAAAGAAAGTAGATCCATCATCGCTTTTTCAACAGCTATAAAACTTAATTTATCGCCCCTTTTCAATGATACTTCTTCTTTTAACTTTGATGCTTTCTCCGTTTCATTTCCTTCAAACCTGATACTAGATATAAGTGGCATCTCGTCAATTATATATTTTAGAATAACTTTTCCATCAACAACTTCAAAATCTACACCGATATCTAAAAACAACCCAGTTGAATATAATGTCTTTACCGTTTCATCGATAAGTTCAATACTATACTCTTCACCTGCTTTTAATGTATATTGTTCGATATTAGATAAAGGTACTCGTCTATATCCTTCCACTATAACCTCATCAAGAACAGCCGCTATAAGCTCCGTTGATAAAAGGTGGAAGGGGATAACAATAAGATTTAAAAATAAGGTTGTTTTAATGAAAAACTTCAACATCTAAATTCCTAGCTTCGACAAAAACTGTTTAATTTCTAAATGTTTCGTCCTTATTGTATATCTATTTGCAACAAGTCTTGCAGTTGATTGCATAATTGTTTCAAGCTCTAACATACCATTCTTTTTGATAGTTTCGCCTGTTGACACAAGATCTACTATAAAATCTGATAAGCCCACTATTGGAGCGATCTCAATTGAACCATAAAGTTTTATCGTTTCAACTTCAAACCCCTTCTTCATAAAAAAAGATTTAGTTATACTTGGATATTTTGTAGCGACCTTCATATTGTGATGATAACCTACATTGCTATCTTTAATTCCTGCAACTGATAATCTGCAATGTCCAAAACCTAAATCCATCATCTCAAAAAGATTAGGATTTAACTCTTCTAATATATCTTTACCAATAACACCGAAATCGGCAGCACCGTTTTCAACGTAGCTTGGGATATCCATATTACGAATAAGTAAAAACCTAATAGACTGATCAGCTGTTGTAAAAATTAATTTACGTGAATTAAAATCTATTACATCTCTGCTACAAATGCCTCGAGATACAAAAAGGTCTAAACTATCTTCAGCTAGCCTGCCCTTAGGTAGTGCGATAGAGATACTCATGTTACTGATCCTCACTCTTTACTCTTTTTATATCTGCACCGAGATTTGACAATTTCTTCTCAAATGTTTCATACCCTCTATCAAGATGGTATATACGGCTTATATCACTTTCACTATCTGCAATAAGTCCAGCTATAACAAGCCCTGCCGATGCTCTAAGATCTGATGCCATTATCTGCGCACCTGTAAAATGTTTTACACCTTTAACCGTTGCCGTATCACCTTCAACATTTATATCTGCACCCATGCGTTTATACTCTGCAACGTGCATAAATCTGTTCTCAAAAATATTCTCAGAAACAGTTGATACTCCATCAGCTTTTAACATAGCTGCCATAAATTGAGCTTGCATATCTGTTGGAAAACCAGGATATACAGATGTTTCTATATCAACAGATTTAACATACCCTGATGATGTAGCCGTTAATGTATTATCATCTTCTATATCTAACTCTAAACCTGCTTCTTCTAAAGCATTTAATATCGCAGTCATTGATGATATAGGTGCGTTATGTACCTTAATTTTTCCACCTGTTGCAGTAACTGCTGCTAAAAATGTTCCACACTCTATTCTATCTGGCATAACTTCGTAATCAACCGATTTAAGTGATGCAACCCCGTCAATTATTATACAAGGCGTTCCAGCTCCATCTATCGTTGCACCCATCTTTATTAAAATGTTAGCTAAATCTTCTACCTCTGGCTCTGTTGCTGCATTATTCAGAACAGTTCTGCCCTCTGCTAATGTCGCTGCCATTAAAATATTCTCAGTACCTGTAACCGTTACCTTTTCAAAATCTATTACGCAACCTTTTAGTTTCTTACAAACAGCATGAATATAACCATCTTCAACAGTTATTGTCGCACCCATCTTCTCTAAAGCACTAATATGTAAATCAACAGGACGCTCTCCAATCGCACAACCACCAGGAAGTGAAACTCTAGCCTCGCCTTTCTTTGCAAGTATAGGACCTAAAAGAAGAATTGATGCTCGCATAGTTTTAACTAAATCATATGGAACTTCAATTAATTTATCATCACCATTATTAGTAAGGTGCAACACGTTGCCTTCTAATCTATGAGTGATCCCGAGCGTAAACAGTAGCTTACTCATTGTTTTGATATCATTCAATAGTGGGATATTTGAGATCTGATAACTACCCTCTGATAAGATAGTTGCTGCTAATATAGGAAGTGCAGCATTCTTCGCTCCAGAGATATAAACATCTCCATAAAGCCTATTTTTTCCAAAAACGACCAGCTTCTCCAATTGTTTACCCCTTGCTACAAACTAATACCCTATTAATTCCTAAATAATCCTTTAAAAAATAATGAGTTAGTCCGTAGTTATAGCACAGCTCTTTAAGATAATCTGATTGATCAAAACCTATCTCGGTTATTAAAATCTTCCTATCTCTACACTGCGTAAGAAAATATATTAACATATTATAATAAAATAATCCATTATCTTTTGTAACAAGCGCAATCTTAGGCTCATGCTTCAAATTTTCTACCATATCTATATAATACTCTTCTGAAACATAAGGTGGATTTGCTAATATAATATCGTTATCACTTAACATATTCTCAACATTGATCTCAACCGATAGATCTAATTTAACTATCTCTATCCTGCTTTCAACATTAAACTTATTAACATTTTTCTTAACTACTCTTAACGCCTCATCTGAGATATCAACAACCGCTACATTCAACCCTCTTATCTCATTTAATAAAGTTATACCAACTACGCCTGAGCCTGTAAAAAGATCAACAACTTTTAAATCTGCTACATCTTTATCTAATAATTTATTATCATTTATAATGCGTATAGCTTCTGTAACAAGGATCTCGGTTTCAACTCTTGGAATTAACACCCCATTATCAACATAAAACTCGTGACCGTAAAATTCACGTCTACACGTAATATATGCAACAGGTATCCCTTCATTAATCTTCGATAGTACTATATCCAATAATGGTGAGTTAATAACTGTATCTCTATTTAATGACACAACCTCACTATATGGAATATCTAACATGTACGATATTAAATCTAGTCTATCTGATAGGTTTTCAACTTGTGATTTAACCGATCTATGAAAATCATCTATTCGCATAGTAAAATTTTATAACCCAGCCGTCTTTAATCTCTCTGCTTGATGAAAGTTTGCAAGTAGATCTAGAACTTCATCTAAAACCCCTTCCATAACTCTATCTAAACTGTAGATAGTTAAATTGATACGGTGATCTGTTAATCTATTTTGAGGAAAGTTATATGTTCTAATTCGCTCTGATCTATCTCCTGATCCTACCTGTAACTTTCTTGAATCAGCTTGTTCTTTCGCAGCTTTGTTCATCTCTTCTTCTAAGATTTTTGATCTTAGATGTTTCATCGCTTTCTCTTTATTCTTTATCTGACTTCTCTCATCTTGACAAGTTACAACTATGTTCGTTGGAATATGAGTGATCCTTACAGCTGAGTCTGTTGTGTTGACATGCTGTCCACCTGCTCCTCCTGCACGATATACATCGATACGTAAATCTTTCTGCTCGATCGCAACATCAATATCATCAGCTTCTGGTAAAACGGCTACTGTACATGCTGATGTGTGAACTCTTCCTGAACTCTCTGTATCTGGAATTCGTTGAACTCTATGTCCACCTGCTTCAAATTTTAATCTGCTAAAAGCACCTTGTCCTTTAATAAGTAAAACTATATCTTTATAGCCACCAAGACCTGTTTCGCTCATCTCTATAATCTCTATCTTGTAACGCTTTAACTCTGCGTATCTTGTATACATTCTATAAAGATCTGCAGCAAATAATGATGCCTCATCGCCACCTGTTCCAGCTCTGATCTCTAAGTAAATATTTTTATCATCAAACGGATCTTTTGGAAGAAGTAACATTCTTAAATCATCTTCATATTTAGTGACTTCAACTTTTAAATCTAAAATCTCTTGCTCTGCCATATCTTTCATCTCTTTATCGCCAGATGTAAGAAGCTCTTCTGCACCACTTATATCTGTTGCTAAAGATTTTAATTTTAGATATACATCAACAATCTCTCTCTTATCCGAATGCTCTTTCGATAACTTTCTATACTGATCTTGATCCCTAATAACCTCTGGATCAGATAATAGATCATTTAACTTATTGTAGCGTTCAACGATCTCATCTAACTTATCATACATACTCTATACCTTCCTGTTTAACATATACATCATCAGGAGTTATAGCCTCTTTTATAGACACTAACGCTACCTCTAACATACTATCATCTGGTTCATTCGTTGTAAGTCTTTGTAACCACAAACCTGGTGAAATTAACAACCTAACAATTATATTTTTAGAATACTTATCCGACAATTTTAAGATCTCATATGAGATACCAGCAATCAACGGAATAAAAACTATTCGTGAACCAAATTTTATTAAAAAGTGAGAGTCACCAGGTACTAGTGAGAATACAAATATCGCAACTATCATAACAATAAGCAGAAAACTTGTGCCACATCTAGGATGTAGACTACTCATAACTCTTGCGTTTTCGATAGTTAAATCTAAATCCTTCTCATATGTATATATAGCCTTATGCTCTGCACCATGATATGCAAAAACTCTTTTTATATCCTTTAACCTTGATATAATAAATATGTATAATACAAAAAATATTACCCTAATAATTCCATCAACAAAATTGAACAATAAATAAGATGTTTCAACAGCTGGAATAATCTTTTTTGAAAGATCTGTTAACAGTAACGGCAGGTACACAAACAACCCTATACCTATTAATAACCCACCTATAATTGATAGGTATGTTTCTAACTTCTTCTTGAACGGTGTTGACTCTTTCTCATCAGGCATTGCATATTGCGCAGAAATATTTAACGCTTTTATACCTAAAACTAGTGAGTCATATAATCCTACTAAACCTCGTAAAATAGGTTTTTTAAAAATCGGTTTTTTATCTATTGAGATGTTCTCTCTCTTAACTACAATCCCGCCATCTGGTTTTCTAACAGCTATTACAAACTTGTTAGGTGCACGCATCATAACGCCTTCTATTAATGCCTGTCCACCGATATTTGGTTTCTTCTTTATAGTTAAGCTACAATCAGCTTTATCCATTTAATTCTTCTCCTTAATTGATGCTATATGAAGTTTAACTTCTTTAGCTAAGCCACAGTTAAATTTACCTTCACTACATCTTCCTCTTACACATGACGGCCCTGCTGATTTAAATATCACTGGTGCAATACTGTGTGCTAATCCTAACATCTTATCTGATAAATTACGGATCTCCCATTGAGCCCTATTACACGATCTTAATGAGAAGAAATGCAACAACTCTCTTGCGTTCATCGTAACTATAATTTTTGTCTCAGCTGCATTTGGTAAAATATATCTTGCATCCTCTGCTGGAACATTTAATGACAATAACTCATCATATAATTTCGCTATATCATTCATCAAACTATCAAACTTTACGTGCGACTTTTTATCTGCCTTAATACTATCAGGTGTGATATATTCAAACCCACCATCTGACTTAACATAACGCTGTGATTGTTGTGAATATGACGCTACTCTATGCCTTACTAATTGATGTGTTAATACCCTTGAAACACCTTCAATAGAAAATGAAAATGAAATATGTTCAAGCACAGATAGATGCCCCATATCAACGATGTTGTTTATAAAATCGTGCTGATCGTTACTCGCTATCTTATTTTTAAGTGATGATATATCTGACGGAGAGTAACAAAGCTTTGCAGCCATCGCAACCTTTAACTCTGCATCAGACGGAAATGATAAAAGTTCAACATTTAACGACATAAACTAACCACCCACACTATAGATAGTGCTATTGAAAACTTGTTCATTTATATAATTCCTCTACCCTTCTTTGTATAAATAATATTGTATACGTAATATTTATATATAGAATATTTGTATAGATAATCTTTATATATATTATAGTAGAAAATATGCTATTCCTACATTATTATAATATAGTAAATTCTATATTATAATCAATACTATAACAAATAACAATACATTAATCGCTATATAAAAGCAATATTTTACTAAAAATATATATAATTATATATATCTAATACTTAGCTAACACAAATCTAATATTAATACATAAAAAAACTCTCCCACCGATTAAGCAGAAGAGTTTTTTATATATTTATATTTATCATATTAACTAAATTTTTCTATATTCTTATTTTAAATCATGAACAACTACTACTCAATAATATGAGCATAGCCTAACAATATAAAAATAGCTTTCGTCAACAGTAGCTATATCGCCACAAATAATTACTACTTAGTAGTTGTTGTAGTTGCCGCTGCTGCTGCTTTTTCTGCATCAGGCTTATGTTTGTCGTATTTTCTCATGAATTTCTCAATTCTACCAGCTGTATCCACAAATTTTTGTTTACCAGTATAAAAAGGATGACAGTTTGAACAAATCGCAATAGATACTTTATCTGTTGTTGATTTACTTCTATGTTCTGCTCCACAAGCACATTTAAATACAACGTCATTGTATTCAGGATGAATATTTTCTCTCATTACTTATCTCCAAAAAAAAATTTTAATGGTTACCAACCATAAGGCTACCAACTGTACTACTACAAACTGTAACGTAGCTAAACAGTCTATGATATTTTTAAAAATATTGCAATACATATCTATATAATACAAATATATTATATGTAACCTCAATACAATATAACTATTTAACTTTAAAAAACAAGTGCTATATTAATAAACAATACCCTGTGTATCAACATCATTTATATAATAAACAAGATGTTGATATATATGCAAACTCTAATAATATAAAGAAATTAATGATTAATAACTCTAAAAACACTTATTTACTTCAAAATAATATATTGCCATATGGTTGATTTTAAGTTACTATTTAGTTGGTGGTAGTTCTAACACCTTTTTCTAATGCAACATTATATTGATAAGTTATATCGCAATATAAATATATACGATTATAGGTGCGCCTATTTTTATATATATAATACTCTTATATTTACGCATATTGTTCTTAATATTTACTGGAGACATCTCATGAAAAAAATTCTTTTACTTTTAATACTATCAATGATAACTGCATGTAGTTTTGGCGGTAGTGGTGGTGGTGATGGTTCATCAAGTGGATCTATCGATACAACTGCACTATATCTAGGCAGTAGTTTTTCTATTGATAGTTTACAAGATCACAAATTTATAAATCAGACAGGAACTTTAAGCTATAAAGCTGATAAAGTTATTCATGTAAATCAAAACACTCAGGATATAACGCTTGATTTAGAAAGTGTTATAGATGAAAAACTCAGGAAAAGCAATTACTCTAACTATCAGATAGAAGATCCTATAATAGATGGAAGTATTTTAGAGAATAAAATGTTGGTTATCAAATACCCTGTAGAGGTATCTGATATGAGGGTTACGGGCAAACGTATCACTGTCACTTATTCGTTTACGATAACTTTTGAAGGAGAATATACTGCCCCTGTACTTGAGCTTTATCTAGGTGATGATTTTACTATCCCAAGTCTTGAAGGTGCAACATTTGAAAGTGACGGAGCTAAACTAACATATCAGGTTGACAACGCAGCTATGAGAAATGTATCTCATCAAGATATAAGAGACCAACTAGAGCTTGCGATAAAGAAAGTACATAATAAGAATTCTGGTATTGAAAGTCAGTTAAAATATTATAGTACATCGGTTAGTTCTGATAGGTTAATGATGAGGTTTAAGATAAATCTTACTGAGTTGGTTGATATAGAGAATACTATAGCCGCTACATATAGTTTTACTATATACTTTAGAGATCCTCCGCCGCCACCTGTACTTGATTTTTATCTGGGTGATAGATTTTCAATTACCTCTCTTAAAGGAAAACACTTTACTAGTAATAAAGATAATTCTTTTAAATATAACGTTGACAATATAGATCGAGAAAATATAGGAAATCCTAATCTCATAGTAGAGGAATTAACAACGAGCATAAACACTCTACTTGGTCAAAATAGTAGCGTCCTACATGAGTTAAGTGATCCTATAATAGAGAATACTATTGCAACTAATAGAACATTGATTATTGATTTTCCAATAAAACTTACTGAAGATGGTGATGCGAGCAATACCAATAATGGTATTTATTCTTTTACTATAATTTTTGCTGAAAAGTATATTCCTCCTACCCCTTTAGATCTTAGTTTTTACCTAGGAGATAATTTTAAGATTAAAAGTACTGACTATAAACCGTTTACGATAATAGATAATCTAAGCTATTCAGTTAGTAATATAGATTCTGATAGGATAGAGGTTTATATTCCAACTAGAGAAGTAGAAGCTGCTGTAATTGTAGAGCTTAATAAAAACAGCGCTATAAGCTATACAGTAGGACGAATAAACGAAGTATGGACAACTAAAGACGTAACGAGTGAAATACCTATAGAGATTACTGATAAAAATTATCCAGAAAATACGATCAAAGGTGTTTATATTTTTAAGATCACTTTTATTAAGCCAATTGTTAATATTGAATTTAATCATCCTCTTAGCCCTTTCTTTGCTATTTCCAGCATAGACGGCATATTATTTGACGAACTAGACGGAAATCCGTTAAACTACAACACTAAGTCAAATGTAGTTCCAGATGGTAAAAACATTGATCTAATAAAAACACAGTTAATGAGTGAATTGGAAAAAGAGCTTTCGCCATTAAACAAAAACTACCATTTCTGGGTAGTAAGAGCTACCCATGCTGGTGCAATTGCAAGGGATAGTAAACTTGTTGTAACTGTTCAGGTCATCATCGATGACAAACGTTCTCTGTACCCACGACAAACTATATATTATTCATTTACTATAAACTTTAAAGGCAATCCTATTCCATGGGATGGATCAACTACTCGACGCCCCACTGTCTCATTTAATAATGATTATCTTATTATAAGCGAGGCTTCTCAACTTGCTTGGTTAATTAATAATATAATATATAACTCCGATGTTAAACTTGTTGATAATATAGATATGGGCAATAACCCATTCCCAGGTATTTCAAAGTTTGAAGGTATTTTTTATGGAAATAATAAAGAGATAAGAAATTTAAACATAGTGACTACTGATAATACTCCTGCTGCTTTAATGAAAACTATCACAGGCGATACTACGATACAAAACCTTACTCTTAAAGATGGTACAGTTACTGGACAAGAAAAGGTAGCTGCATTTATTGGAGTAGCTCAAGGTTTTAAAATCACAATAGATAACTCTACAACTAATCTTGCGTTAACTATTAATAGTGCGTTAGACTCTCATCATTATATAGGTGGATTGATCGCAGTAGCACATTCTACAATTATGGATATAATAAACTCAAGCAATACAGGAGTGATTTCTAGTAAAATAACCTCAGGTGGTTCGAATATTATAATAGGTGGACTTATCGGATATTATTACGATGGTAAGCTTAATATCAACAGAGCACGTAATACTGGAAATATAACTAATCATAGTAAATATAACAGTAAAGTTGGTGGACTTGTTGGATCATTATCTGATGCAGTAGTAACTATAGATAACTCAACAAATAAAGCCAGTGTGACTAATACTGATAATGGTACTAATGCTAACACTCCTATCTATACAGGTGGACTTATCGGATACGATATTAATGGACAATTAGAAATAAGTCATTCTAATAACACAGGGATGATAAAAAATAATAGTCACTATGGTTATACAGCTGGAATTATTGGAGGGAAAACAGGCGGTACACTTAACTTATTAAGTATATTTAATAAAGGAGAAGTATTTAACTCTAGTATTGCTAAAAGTTATGCAGGTGGACTGATTGGGAGTAATAGTAGTGATTCTTATAAAATAGAAAACTCATATAATTCAGGAAAAATAACTGCTATTGGCTCTACTAGTGAAAATTATGCAGGTGGGCTTATCGGTAATAACAATGCTTTTTCTAATATAAAAAATTCATTTAACTATGCAGATATCTATGCTACAACTGCACATGCATTTATAGCTAATGGTGGGCAAGGTGCTAATTATATATCGGTTTATACGTACTCACCAGATACGACTCCAGATGCACCAGCTTCTAGTAAACTTAGTGCTGAGGAATTTAAAAGTAAAAAAAGTTTTGATCAATGGGATTTTACAACTAACTGGACATTATCAACAATAGGTAAGAACTACCCTACTCTGATAAATAACCCTGAGTAGTAGTTTCTATAAGTAACAACGTAACAAAAACTATAATCAGACAATAATGATTAATAAATTAACCCCATAGAGTTTAAATACTATGGGGTTTTATTCTGCTATTAAAACGTCTGCACATATTGTATGCTATATATATAATCAAACTCTAATTGCCAATTTGCCAATCATTATCTATATAATATACTTTTAAAATGTATCATATAATTGCTATATATAGTAACTCATATATTGATTTTATATAAATTATAAGGTACACTTTATACTAAAGGTAGTATACCTAATGCCCTTTTACAATAATCTATGTTGATAGTTTGCAGTAATATATTTATATTGTCATGTGTTTACACATATTTTGCTTAATATTTACGGGAGACATTTCATGAAAAAAATTCTTTTACTTTTAATACTACCAATAATAACTGCCTGTAGTTTTGGCGGATTTGGAAATCCTGATGGAGATTCATCAAACGGATCTATCAATAAATCAGACCTTCACTTAGGTAGTGATTTTACTATTGATAATTTTCACGGTCAAAAACTTACAAACGAGCCGAACACTTTAAATTATACAGTTGATGATGTAAATCCAACAGGTCAAAATGCTGATGGCATTGCAGGTGATTTAAGAGTTGAAATAGAAAACACACTTGACGTAAATAGTAGAATTAACTATAACTTGAAAAGCCATTCAATAGATGGAGATATAGAAAGTAAACGATTAGTTATTACTTACCCTATAACAATATCTGCAAAAGGTGGTAATGATAGTTTATCTGATACTTACTCTTTCACTATAAAGTTCAATAATGAAACAACACCACCTTCTGGTAATATTGATTTTTCTTTAGGTGATGAGTTTACTATTAAAAGTATTGATAAAAAACTTTTTACAAAATCTACATCTACAACCTATGTAGTTGATGATATAAATTCAGTAGATAAAACTGATACCCAAATAATAGCTGAATTAAAAAGAGCTATCAAAATCAAACTTGATGAAAACAGTAATATTAACTATACCTTAGATGAACCTACAACTAAAGGTCGTGTAACACAGAACCAAAACTTTGTTGTTAAATTTGGTATAGAAATTTCTGAACAAGGTAACAGTAGTAATAGCAGAAACGGTACTTACTCTTTTACTATAAAGTTTAATGGAGAGACTACTCCTCCACCTTTTGAAGTTGATTTTGATCTAGGTTTAGATTTTACTATCCCTAGCTTCAAAGGTGAATTATTCATATCAACTGATGATAAATTTTTAAACTACTCTATCGGTAATATTGATCCAGAAACAATAGTTGAAGAAGCTATTGCAGGCGAACTCACAACTGCTATAAACGCAGTGCATAATGCAAATGATAAAATAGACTATACATTAGGAGAGCCTCAAAACAATATAACTGTTCAACAGATGACGGTTACATTTCCTATAACAATTTCTGAAAAGGCGGGCGGTAGCAATAGTAAATCCGGCACTTATACTTTTACTATAAAATTTGCAGGACCTACTGTTCCATGGGACGGTGAAACTCTCACTAAACCTAATATTTCAGCTGATTACTATCTTATAAAAATACCCGCAAATTTAGCTTGGTTAGGTGAACAAACAGAGCCTATAAAAACAAATGTTAAGTTTATGAATGATATCAACATGGGGAATAAACCATTTAAAGGTATCGTAGAGTTTACTGGTATTTTTGATGGCAATAATAAAACTATACGAAACATAAGTATAACTGATCCTCTATGTAATGAGATGGCTATGTGTATAGAGATAGCAACTGGCTTAATTCAGAAAGCTACAGGAGAGGTTGTAATAAAAAATCTAAATCTTACTAATGGTAATATCACTGGCAATAGATTTATAGGTAGTTTTGTTGGAACAGCTGGAGTAACAAATGATATGTCTGTTAGCCCTGTACAGAAACATAAACATAAACTTACAATAGATAACGTGACAAGTAATCTAGGGTTAAAATCTAATCATAGATTTTCAACTTATGAAACAGTAATGGGTGGTTTTGTTGCAACTATCTATAATGCTGACAGCACGATAATAAATTCAACACATTCAGGAACAATCCAACATGAAATTCATACTAATAGTACTACTGGAGGGTTTATTGGAAGAATTTGGAATGCTGATCTGAAAATGCAAAACTTGATAAATAAATCTAACATAAACACTACTAGTGGTCTTAGGAATATTATTGGAGGTATTGTTGGGCAAAATCACAGTAATGATACAAACCATGCTTTTAACTTTCATGGAGATAATTTAACGAATAGTGGAGATATCAATAGTGAAGCCAACGGCAATAATAATAGTTACTCAGGTGGTATTATCGGATCAAGTTCCACAAACTTATCTACCATAACATTATCAAACACTTATAATAAAGGAGATATAACTTCTATTACTGATGCGGGTGGAATTATAGGATCAATTAGTGGTGAGAAAAAAGGAACTAGTGGTGGTGATGGTATTTTAAGTATTATAAACTCATCTAACACAGGCATTATAAAAACTACTAACTCTATATATGATAGTGCTGGTGGGATTATTGGTGCAAACTATAATGAAAACCCATCTATAATAACGAATACGTATAATACAGGTAATATCATCGCTAATATAAATGGTGGTGGGATTATCGGAAATAATGATGGTAATGGTAGTCTTAAAATAGAAAGCGCTTCTAACACAGGCGTCGTTAATAGTGTTGTAAATGATTTTAGTGGTTCTTTTGGTGGGATCATCGGAGAAAATGATATCGTGTCTTTAGAGATTAGTAATACTCATAATGGAGGGGCTATAACTGGGACGTTATACACAGGTGGAATTATCGGCAAAAATAGTATGAGGGGACATTTAAAGATAGATAACATATCTAATACCGGCAACATAACTGGAGATTGCTATGCAGGTGGGCTTATCGGAGATAATACCGATAATATCACCGTTACTAAATCATACAATACAGGGAATGTAAAGATAACAGATAAAATAAAAGGTGATAGCTATATAGGTGGTCTTATCGGAAGGACTCGTAAATATACTAATATAGTTGACTCATACAATACAGGAAATATTGAGAGTACTGGCGCTACTACCTACAACTCTGATATTTCTATAGGTGGAATTATTGGATATGCGGGCAGGTTTGTTACTATAAGTGGTAGTTACAATACAGGAAATATAAATAGTAGTAGTAGTAGTGGTAGTCAAAGTCCTTATTTTAATTTTGCGGGAGGAATTATAGGAACTGATAGTACTTACCAAGATGAGCATAATGGTACTTCTCTCACTATAACAGATAGTTACAACACCGGAACCGTAAAAAGTAGTAGTAGAGCAGGAGGGATTTTTGGTGGACATCTAGATAATCGTGCTGGAAATATTAAAATAAAAATAGAACGCTCATTCAGCTATGCAAATGTCACTGCTTCTGGATATAGTACTCCTGCTGCTGGAGCTATTGTAGGGAAGTATTCAAGTGATATAACACCAGCTCCTGTCTTTACAAATAACTACTGGTATGCACCAGCAACTAACCCAACTTCTAACCCAAACGCAGGCAAGGAACTTACTGTTGATGAGTTTAAGTTGGCTGGTAATTTTTACAATTGGAATATTGATCAAGTAAATAGTAAATGGACAATGTTGCCAAACGCACTATACCCAACACTTATTAGTAATCCTGAAGTTGTAGCTCCGTAGAGTTTATACTTAACAAAATAATGTGAGTATCAGTCTGTAATTATACAACGATAATCACACTCTTAATAATTAACAAACATAACCCCATAGAGTTTAAATACTATGGGGTTTTATTCTGCTATTAAAACGTCTGCACATATTGTATGCTATATATATAACCAAACTCTAATTGCCAATAAATAAACTGTAAGAATTTTCGCAACCGATTATAATTGTTAAATTATTAATAACTAAGTGTCGTAACTAATTAATCATAACTAGTTATTACTACCAGTTATTACTACCAATTATTACACTTAATTATCGCAATTAATTATGGCTACTAATTATCATAACAGATGTTAGCTACTAATTATCATAACAAATATTCGCAACCAATTATCGTAACTAATTAATCATAACAGAGTATCATAACTATTTTTTGTAACTACTAATCATTATTAAATTAACAACTTTCAAATTAATAACAATTACATATTTTCCATGATCTACTATTATTACAATTACCAAACTATCTATTATCAACTATCAACTAGTTACTTATAACTAGCAAACTATCAACAACAAAACTATAAGCTCTCAAAATATCAACTATAAAAAAAACACCCTATAGCAATTAAATTACTATAAGGTGTCAAAATTATTTTCTATCATACAATATCAATATCGCTATCAATACCATATAATTAAATTATACTATAAATTCTAAAACTAACTCTACAACAAAATATCAAACTACTTCCAAACTGGTTTAGGAGTGTTGTCTGTTGATGGAGGTAGAATAGGATAAACGATCTGTGGTTGTTCACCAGTGAAAGCATCCATTAAAGCTAGAATTTGTTTTACATTCTCTTCACTTAAATCAATACCTAACTGTGATGATGACATAAGTTGAGTTGCGTCAGCTAATGACCATACTTTACCTGTGTGGAAATATGGTGCTGTGTATTCTATGTTTCTTAACGTAGGAGCTTTAAATGCAAACTCATCGCCTTCAGCTTGTGTTAATGCAAATCTTCCTTTATCGCCTGCTACAACATCTGCATCTGGAGCTTCAAAAACACCAAATTCAAAATATCCGTCTCCACCTAAGTTCACGCCTGTGTGACATGAAACACAACCTTGATCAACAAAAACAGCTAAACCTGCTTTCTGATCAGCATTTAATGCAGCTAAATCGCCTCTTAAATATTTATCTATCGGTGCATTTGGAGTTGTTAACGTAGCTTCAAATAAAGCGATAGTTGCTGCAACATTATCAAATGTTACTGGATCAGCTTCGCCTGGGAACGCTAATTTAAAATATTCAACGTATTCAGGGATTGATTTTAAAACTTCAACAACATATGCAGGAGTTGCAGCCATCTCAACAGATGCTTGAATTGGACCTTTTGCTTGCTCTTTTAAATCTGCTGCTCTACCATCCCAAAATTGAGAAGTGTTATAAACAGAGTTTAAAACTGTTGGTGAGTTTCTTGGACCTTTTGCCCAACCGTGTCCTAGTGATGTTTCTTGATAATCATCTCCACCGAAACCAACATTGTGGCAAGTGTTACAACTTAATAACTGGCTTTTAGATAATCTTGGATCAAAATATAAAAGTTTACCAAGTTCAATCTTCTCAGGTGATGAAGGATTGCCTTCCATCACTTTAAGCTCATACGGTATCGGAAGCATTCCTGCATCAATTGCCGATTGTAAAAGAGGCTCCATGCCACCTGTTACTGCTTTGTTACCATCTTTCTTTGTGCAACTAATTGCTACCACTACTGCTAAAACTGTCAATGCTATTGGAACTAAAATCTTCTTCATCTTTTCCCCTCGTTAAATAAAATGTATTACGCAAACTATTAATAGTTCTTTGCTAGAATTTGGTAATGTGCCTGAGGATGCGCACATACTGGACAAACTTGTAATGCTGATGTACCGATGTGAATATGTCCACAGTTAGCACATTCCCATGTAACTTCTACAGTTTTTTGAAATACTCTATTATTCTTAACGTTGTCAAGAAGAGCTAAATATCTTAATTCATGTTGCTGTTCAATTTTAGCTACTGCACCAAAAAGTGCTGCTATATGTGTAAATCCTTCTTCTTCAGCATCTGCTTTCATAGTTGGATACATAACTGTATTTTCATAATGTTCGCCTTCTGCTGCATCTGCTAAATTTTGTGCTGTTGTTGGAACTTCACCTGCATGAAGAAGTTTGAACCA
This sequence comes from uncultured Deferribacteraceae bacterium, assembly GCA_947041165.1. Classification (GTDB taxonomy): domain Bacteria; phylum Chrysiogenota; class Deferribacteres; order Deferribacterales; family Mucispirillaceae; genus CAMQYB01. Next base: position 17,543 of record CAMRCY010000009.1, read on the forward strand.
CATTTTTGCATGCTCTTTCTCATTGTTTGCAGTTTCTTCAAATAAATTCGATATTTGATTGTAACCCTCAGCTTTTGCTTTTGATGCATAATAAGTATACTTGTTGCGAGCCATTGACTCTCCTGCAAAAGCATCCTGTAAATTCTTCTCTGTTTTCGTTCCTTTTAAATCTTTAGACATAATAATAATCTCCTATTTACTTAATACATATATAATAATGTATAATTAATTCTATAATCTCAACATAAAAAACGATAACTACAATAGTAATATATCGTTTCAGATTAACACAAATTTATGATTTACTGCACATGCAGTTTCGACATTTATGATAGAAAACTAAGTTATGTTTATCTATATCTAAACCATACTTAGCTGATACAATTTTATCAATATCACTAAAATAATCGATTTCAAGATCTGTAATAGATTCGCATATCGTACAAATTAGATGATAATGATCTTCAATATTTCCATCGTATCTATCAACATCATTAGGTAAAGTTATCTTTCTAACCCTACCTGTATCTGATAAATATTGTAGATTTCGATAGACCGTACCTAGACTTAGTTTTGGATGGCTCACTTTTAATCTTGCATAAATGTCATCAGCTGTAAAATGTTTTCTCTCACTCATAATAGTGTCAAAAACAACCTCACGCTGTAATGAATATCTTACTCTTTCCACAATTAAATCTATATATCCTTAATTATTTATCTACCCAGTGCTACTTATTACTGGTAATAGTAACGATTATTAATAATACAAAACCTTCTATATGTCAACTGTTATTTAATATACAGTTAAATAATATATCGATTATTAACGGTTATGTTACCTGTAAAATATCTAACATAATTAATCTATAAATATGTTCTGCTACCTTGATACACTTTTTTCCAGTATGACGAATGAAGGTTTGCTATACGAACTGTTTTGCCAGCACTTGGTGCATGGATAAATTTTCCGTCCCCAATATATACACCGACGTGATTTATTCGGCTTCCTGATGTCATGAAAAATACTAGATCACCTTTCTGTAATTTACTAATTTTAACAGATTTTCCTGATCTATATTGATCTCTTGAAACTCTTGGCAAGTCTAGTCCGTTTAATCTATAAACAGCTCTCGTTAAGCCACTGCAATCGAAACCAGATTTAACTGAGTTTCCACCCCATTTATATGGAACACCTTTATAGGAGTGTGCAGCTTTAACAAGTTGATTGCGAAGATAATCGTTATCGCTTAATTTCTCCGATTTGTAATATGATAGCTCTTCTGGTGATACTATATAGTAATCTGTTATAACTCTACTATTAACAAGTGATTTTGCAGCAGTTTTTGCATCGTTAAATGTTTTATATCTACCAAACCTAACTTTAAATAAACCGTTCTCTTTGAATAAAAAGGCATCAAGTTTTTTACGATCTAGCTCATCTGTGAACGCTGTTGCTAAATCAACATTTTTAAATGCACCAGCTTGTACATTATATACACCTTCGTATTTAGGCTTTTGAGTTTTTGAAGAGTTATTCGATGATGAAAAACCTCTAAAATCATAGCCAGCACACGAACAAATAAACAGTATGCTTAAAAAACTTATCAATATTCTATTCATTAAAACTCTTCTATCCTCAATATAATACACTCTGAATTATCTATACACTATTTTACAGTTTCAACCATACTTAACTATAAATATAGCCTCAGCAGTATACATACTTTAAACCGATATAGATATTGCTACAATTTAATTGCTCGACTGCAAAAAAGTTTTAAACGTATATAGATAAACCTTTTAGCTGTTTGCTACAGTTTAATCTGTCTAACTGCCAAAATACCTTCGACCGTGCATACTTTAGATCGTTTGCTTGTTTGCTACAGTTTAATCTGTCTAACTGCCAAAATGCCTTCGACCGTGCATACTTTAGATTGTTTGCTTGTTTGCTACAGTTTAATCTGTCTAACTGCCAAAATGCCTTCGACCTTAGATATCGACTCGATTACGTCATTATTGATATGTCCATCTACAAGTACGAACGCAACTGCTTCATGAGCGAAATCATCTTTATGCACTCTTGATAGTTCAAAATTTGCTATATTGATATTATTATTACCAAGATGAGTTCCGATCTTGCCGATTATTCCTGGAGTATCATTATTTCTGAAATATAGATAATTTCCTGATGCTAGTAGATCTAAATTAAATCCATCAATTGATGTTATATAAGCTCTCTGATCAGGATATACAGCACCCGTAATAGTTAACTCTTTATCTTTGCTTCTTGCCTTTAATACAAGCAGATCGTTATATTGGTGATAGTTATCTAACTTCTGTTCCATAACTGTGATGTTATGATCTTTAGCTGAATATGGTGCTGATACAAATGTGATATTATCGTTCAAACTAATCTCTAAAAATCCTTTAAGTGCTGCAACTGTGAAAGGTTGATAATTGTATGGAGAATCAAATGTACGCTCTCCAAAATCTTCTTCAAATCTTTTACCTATCATAGATAGAACTAACTCTTCAGGACTAACATCTAGCATCTGTGCTGCAAGTCTTCCCATACTAACTGCAAGTTCAAAATATATTTTCATATCTGCTGGAAGTTGTGATTTCATATAAGGTATATTTACAGCGTTCTGATACTGTCTACCGTTTAACGCATGAGCTACTTGCTCACATATAATAACTGCAACACCTTTCTGTCCTTCTTCTGTGTTTGCACCTATATGAGGAGTTAAAAAGATATTCTCTAACTCTAACAATTTACTATTAGTTGGTGGTTCAGCATCAAAAACATCAACTGCTGCTGCGAAAAGTTTACCAGATTTCACACCGTTATATATAGCCTCTTCAGAAACTATTCCGCCTCTTGCACAGTTTACAAGAATAGAACCATCTTTCATTTTGTTGATCTCTTTATCTGATATAAGGTTACGTGTTTCATCAGTTAAAGGAGTGTGGAAAGTTAAAACATCTGCAACTTCTAAAACTTCATCTAATGTTTTACATAATGTAACACCTAATTTTTCAGCTCGTGATTCTTTAACATATGGATCATATGCGTAAACTTTCATACCAAACGCTTTGCAACGTGAGATAACATTTCCACCTATTCTACCGATCCCCACTATGCCTAAATTTTTATTGAAAAGCTGGACACCCATAAAACGCTTTCTGTCCCAGCCACCTTTCTTTGTTGACTCACTTGCAGCAGGGATTTTACGAGCAGCAGCCATAATCATACCCATTGTTAATTCAGCAGCAGCCAACGTGTTACCTGTTGGTGCGTTCATAACTATAAGTCCTTTCTTACTTGCAGCCTCTATATCAACATTATCTAACCCAACGCCTGCTCTTGCTATAATTTTTAACTTACCTATATTCTCAAGAAGATCAGCATCTACATTCGTTCCTGAACGAGTTATTATCGCATCATAACCATGTAAAATTTTCTTGATCTCATCGTTGCTTATGCCTGGAATCATATCGTATGAAATATTCGGATCTTTCTCTAAAAACTCTATTCCTTCTGCCGCTATGTGGTCTGTTATGAGAACTTTAAACATAATCATAATACTCCTAACTCTTAATGATAATTAAAGGGTGATGTTATCAAATTAATAGCATTTTAGCAAGTTTTATATACTATAAAAGAGTACCCCATATCTAATCTTGCATATTCTCATAAAATTAAAAACTTGAATTTTAATCTTTTAAAAGTTATCATGACGTTCAATTATTATTATAATTGATAAGTTATATTCTAAAGATATAATAAAATATGTAGATAAATATGGAGTTAAAATTATGAATGATCTAATTATGCGTGCTATAAATAAAGAAAAAACTGAAAGATCTCCTATATGGTTAATGCGTCAAGCTGGAAGATATATGAGTGAATATAGAGAGCTTAGATCTAAATATTCTTTCCTTGAACTATGTAAAACTCCTGATGCAGCTTATCAAGTCACTATGCAACCGATTAAAGCTTTCGGACTTGATGCAGCTATATTGTTCTCAGATATTTTAACAGCAGTTGAGCCTCTTGGTGTAAATTTAGAGTTCAGTCCTGCACCAACTATTTCAAACCCTATTAGAAATATGGCTGATCTTAATAGATTAAAACCGTTTCAAGTTGAGAGTGGTTTAAAATATGTTTACGATACAATAAAATTGTTAGTTAAAGATTTAGATGTACCGTTAATCGGATTTGCAGGAGCTCCTTTCACACTTGCTTGTTATATGGTTGAAGGAAAAGGTTCTAAATCTTTTACTGAAATTAGAAAACTTATGCTAAACGATAATGAAACTTATTCACGACTTATGGAACTATTAACTGACACAATGATTAAATATCTTCAAGCACAAATTGATGCTGGTTGTTCTATCGTTCAAATATTTGATACTTGGGCAGGAATTCTTCCACCTCAAGAATATAAAAAATCTGTTCTACCTTATGTTGAACATCTAATAAACTCTCTTAAAGGTGCTGCAAAAGTTTATTTTGCAAAAGATGGCGCTAACTATTTTGACTCTATCAAAACACTTAAAGCTGATTGTATCGGTGTTGATTGGAAGATAGATTTAAAAGAAGCTGATGATAGACTTGATAATAAATTCTGTCTTCAAGGTAATCTAGATCCATCTATACTTTTTGCAGATCAATCTATGATTAAAACAGCTACTGAAGATATCTTAACATCTGCATCAAATCTTAAAGGACATATTTTTAACCTAGGACACGGTATCATGCCTCTAACTCCTGTTGAAAATGTTAAATACCTTGTAGATCTTGTTAAGAATTCGTAGTTAATAATTATGGCTATTAAAAAAGATGCAGTTATTTTACTCGGAATGGGTGGCCCTGATTCTATCCATTCTATACAAACATTTTTAAAGAACCTTTTCTCTGATAGAGATATAATAGATTTTCGTGTTGGCAATCTCGGACAAAAAATATTGTCAACAATTATATCTAAAAAAAGAGCTAAAAAGATTGCACCTGAATATAATATGATGGGAATGCCTAATGGTGGATCTCCTCAAAATTATTATAATAATAAACTTATAGAACTACTGCCTAAAATGTACCTTGAAAAAAACGGCGTTGAAGCCGATTTTATTCTCGGTATGTGTTACTTCTCACCTTATATTGAAGATACTATTCAAACAGTTTTAAAAGGTGATTATAGAAAGATAATTCTACTGCCTCTATACCCTCATTACTCTGACACGACAACTGGAACAACTCTAAAACGTGTTACGAGAAGCAACTTAATTAATAAGGCAAAATATGAAAAACTTATCATTATCAACGAATGGTACGATAATAGTATATATAACGATGCAGTAGTGAGAAGAATAGAAAATGCAGCAAAAAAATTAAGCTGTGCATTGAAAGATGTATTTGTGCTTTTTTCTGCTCACTCTATACCGCTTGTATATTTAGAGAAAGGCGATACATATCAAAAAAGTGTTGTAAAACATGTAGATATGATCGTTAATGAACTACAACTGAAAAAATATGCAATATCTTATCAAAGTAAAGTTGGCCCTGTAAAATGGCTTGCTCCATCTACTAAAGATACGTTGAACAATTTAAAAGATAAAGGGATTGATAACGTGGTTGTCGTTCCTATATCATTCATTTCAGATCATATTGAAACTTTAATTGAAATAGATCATCAATTAATTAATGATTATAAAAAAGCAGATTTAAATATTGTTAGAAGTGAAAGCCTAAACGAAGCCGATGATTTCCTTCATGCGATTATAGATATAATAAGTTAGGTGGTAAAAGTTTAAATGAAAGATTTTATAACTTATTTCAAAATGATAAAATTTGAGCACTCAGTGTTTGCTCTACCGTTCGCACTTATGGCGATGGTGCTTGCTGCAAACGGGCTACCAAACAGTCATACTGTCTTATGGATAGTGATCGCTATGATATCGGCTAGAACTGTGGCTATGGGTACTAATAGATATGTAGATAGATTTATTGATGCTGAAAACCCTAGAACAAAAGGTAGAGATCTTCCAAAAGGAAATATCTCTGCTAATAAAACATTAGCTTACACAATTATATTTACTGTAATATACTTCTTCTCAGCTTATATGCTGAATACTTTAACATTAATATTGTCACCTATTCCTATAATATTATTTATATTATACTCATACTCTAAAAGATACACAGCGTTCTGTCATCTTCTGCTTGGGATATCTTTAGGGCTTGCACCGATCGGGGCTTGGATTGCTGTGACTGGTTCAATCACTATTGTGCCGATCATAATAGCATTAGCTGTTATATTCTGGGTTGCTGGGTTTGATATGCTTTATGCTATTCAAGATATGGATTTTGATAGAGAGAATAATCTGTTCTCAATACCTGCACTAATCGGAGTGAGAGTAACTTTAATATTAGCGAAAATGTCACACATAATAACATTGATATTTTTAGTTTCACTATTTTTTAACTCTAACCTTGGATATATATACATATCTGGACTTATAATCATATCTGCATTTATGGCTTACGAACACTCTCTTTTATCTAAAGAAGATCTATCTAAATTAAATATAGCGTTCTTTAATATTAACGCATATATCTCTGTAACTTTAGGTTTATTTACGATAGCTGATATATTGGTGTAATTTTATGGATAGAAAAAAACGTGTGTTTGTAGGAATGACTGGAGCATCAGGAAATATTTATAGTAAAAAGTTGATCTCATATCTTTCACAACAGAACTATCATCTATCCGTTGCTGCAACAAACAATGCTATACTTAATGCTAACGCTGAAGATAATACTGTGTATAAAAATATTGAAGATTTTTTAGAGAGAAACAATCTAAATGTTGATAAAGTTTACGATATAAATGATATAGGTGCAGATATCGCATCTGGATCTAATAAAGTTGATTATTCATTTATCGTGCCTGCATCAATGGGATATATAGCACGGGTTGCAAACGGAATAAGTATCAACCTTATTGAAAGATTAACAGACGTTGCACTTAAAGAGAGAAGAAAAATAGCTGTTATATTTAGAGAGATGCCTCTTTCAAAAATATACCTAGATAATATGAGAAAGTTGATCGACGCTGGAGCAATCATAATGCCCGCAGCACCTGCTTTTTATCATCAACCTAAAACAATTGATGATCTTATTAATTTTGTTATTGGAAAATTACTGGACTCCGTAGAAATAGATAATAATCTATTTAAAAAATGGGAATAAAAATGGAAGGGTATAGAAAATGAAAATACTATGTGCTAAATGTTTTAGTCCTATGGAAAATGTGAGTAAGTCTATAGCTGTTTGCAACTCTTGCGGATCTAAATATATTCTACAAAATAAAGCAACCATCTTTAGAGTTTTGCTCGATGGTGGATTTATTAAAGAGGGTATGAGTTCTAATGATATTATTAAAGCGATCGAGGTTGGTAATATTCTGCCTGATGAATATATCGCCACTTATAACGGCCCTTGGATAGCTATTATTGATTCGCCGTTCGCTAAATTTATTAAGGAAAATACCGCCGTTAAAACAACTAAAAAACGTGTTGGTGTTTTTCTATACTTTAAAAATAAACGAAGATTTATTGCTGTATCAATTCTATCTTCTTTCTTTATATTATCATTAATCGCAAACGCTATCCTCTTATGGATAATACGCAATATGAACGATAAAATTGAAGATCTTATAACTAAAATAACTGCTGGATAAATTAACGTCATATCCTAATAAAGGAGCGAATATGGAAAAATCAAATGGTAGAAGTAAGTTAGCGATAGCTATTAATAGTATGACTATTGAATCAGCAAAACTAGTTACTATCTCTAAGAAAAAAATGGAAATAAATACACTTAAAAGAAGTTTGTCCGAAAAGGAAAGTATCATACTTAGCAAACTCTACAACTATATTGAAGAAGGAAAGATCGATCCTGAACTTTTTATTCATGAATATAGCAGTATAGAACATATTAAAAAAAGTATCGAACAACTAGGTGTTGATAATACAGCGATTAAATCAAACTCTAAATTGCCACTTGATAAAATTACTGAATTTTCTAAAAACATAACTACTGGAGTCAATGAGATTGCTCAAAAAATTGTTAAAAAAATTACTAAAAAATAGGTTTAATCAACAACTATTACTTTTATCTATATTGATAACTGTAATCTCTGTTGGCTGTGCAACAAAACCAAAGATAGATGTTTTAAGACAACATAATGTGTCTAATAATGTCGTGTCACTAAATTACAGTAAAGATGCTAATATGATGTCGTTCAAAATAACAAATGTGTATGACAAGATATTAGGATACCCAACCATAACTTTAACATGCAGTTTTAACACTCAAAGAATGTCAAGATCGTACTCTATAGGAACTATCAAAAAGAACGTATCTAAAATATTTGAATGGGATATAAACTATAATCAATGTGACACAATTAAACTTGATTATATTTTTACACTCATAGACTCTGCATCATATTTCGATAAAATGAATGATAAAACTAAACTATATAATAGCTTAAATCGAAGCCTTCAAGGTGTACTGTATATTAAAGAATAATTTTTATACTCACCTATCTAGGATTTATATTTTAAATATTAATTAACCTACTCTCTACTATCCACTCATTGATATGCACCACGATTATTTCCCATAAATACTTTTAGCACAATTGCTTTAAATTATATTTTTAACTATCTGTTGAAAATCTCTCTACATACCATTTATACCTATATCACACACTCGTCATAAGTTGCTTGACAAACAAATGCTTAATATATGATAATGTTAAATAGTTTCATTGATAATACTTTTCTGTGTTGTAAAAACTATTTATCAAGTTTTTCTATAAATTTCAAAGTTAATATTATTAGATGCAGTATAATAAATCAAATAAAGGAGGAAGTAGTAAATGGCTATTTCTTATAAAGAGTTGGGACTTGTTAATACTAAGGATATGTTTAAAGATGCAATGGCTGGTGGTTACGCTGTGCCTGCATATAATTTCAATAATCTAGAGCAGATACAAGCGATCGTTCAAGCGTGTGTTGAAACTCGTTCTCCAGTGATATTACAAGTATCAAAAGGTGCAAGAAATTACGCTAATAGCACTATCCTTAGATATCTTGCGATGGGTGCTGTTGAGTATGCTAAAGAGTTAGGTTGTAATATCCCTATTGCGCTTCATTTAGATCACGGTGATTCTTATGAACTGTGTGTTGATTGTATAGAGAAAGGTTTCTCATCTGTAATGATAGATGGTTCAGCACTACCTTATGAAGAGAACATTGCACTAACTAAAAAAGTTGTTGAGTACGCTCATGCACACGGCGTTACTGTTGAAGGTGAACTTGGAGTTTTAGCAGGAATTGAAGATGATGTATCACATGAAGTATCGCATTATACAGATCCTGATGAAGTTGAAGATTTTGTAAAAAGAACAGGTGTTGATAGTTTAGCAATCTCGATTGGAACATCACACGGTGCGTATAAATTTAAACTTAAAGAGGGTGAATCTGTACCTCCATTAAGATTTGATATATTAGAAGAGTGTATGAAAAGATTGCCTGGCTTCCCGATAGTTTTACATGGTGCATCATCAGTGCTTGCAAAATATGTTGATATGATAAATCAATATGGTGGATCAATGGAGAATGCTGTTGGCGTTCCTGAAGATCAGTTGCGTAAAGCTGCTGCGTCATCAGTTTGTAAAATTAATATCGACTCAGATGGTAGATTAGCGTTCACTGCAAAAGTTCGAGAAACATTATTTAAAGATCCAAAAGAGTTTGATCCTAGAAAATATTTAGGTAACGCTCGTGCAGAACTTATTGTTGCATATAAACAGAAAAACGAATCAGTTCTAGGCTCAGCTAATAGAGTTAAATAGTTTTTTGATTTGTGATTTACGGTTTACGGTTACGACTACAGTTTAATGTTTAAGGTTGAGTACATGATTTAATGTTTTACGGTTACAGTTACGGATTAAGTTTTTAGTTTAGAATATAATATATGAGGTGGATAGTTTTTTTAGAACTATTCGCCTCTTTTTTGTGATTATATATAAATATATCTATATGTAACAGATAGTTACGAATAAAACTTAAGTTGCATAATTTTAAATATATGGTTTAATAAGATGTGCAGATAGTTTAGGAACACAAGAAAAATTATAAGGAGAGAACACGGATCATAACATTATAGTTCTTAAAGGAGTATTTTATGATTAGTGATATAGTTTCTGTTTTAGGATTTTTGGGTAGAATTAGTGACAAAGCAGATAGAGAACTTAAAGAAAAAGACCTTTTTAGTGCTACTAAAAATATAATAATTAATTTTATAGAAACTAGTATCAAATTATTAGCTGATGCAAGTAATAACAAACAATATGTAATTGCTGTAAAGATTCCTGCCGCTAACGGATACTCTCTCGTTCTCATCACAGAAGATAAAATAGACACGGTATGGGATCATACTAAAATAGTAATATTTGCGAAATATAAACTTACTCTCAAGCAACAACAATACATAATAGATATGATTATTAATATGAGTACAACCGTATACGAAAAGAATTACTTTAACACTAAACGTAGTAATGTTTATCTATATGAAAAATCAAACAATCCTATTAACTACAAACAAATAAAGGAAATAGATAAAGAGTATTATATACCAATAGTGGGAATAGAAAAACGATTAGAGGAATTAAAAAATGGTGATTGGGATTCTTATATTATGACTTCCATTTTAGAACTAGGATAATTCCAACCTCATACCCACCTCGTCTGCCAACCTTAAACACTTGGTAGACTTTACTTTAAAAAAAATATATAATTAACCTCAATGCAATGTACTAAACTTTTGTGCTGTTGAGGGTCTTATGATAAAGATACTAAGTCAAATTGTTAAAATTGCACCTCTACTCGTGGCTCTCGTTGCTGTCTTTGTAACGGCTTTCACTTTTATTCTTATTCGGACTAAAATAAAAAATCGAAACGTTCACAAAACTTTAAAACTCTTTAGAGATCTAAAACATGAACAACAACAATTAGCTTTCATTATTACTCATAGCAAAGATACAAAATATAAAAAAATATCCTTCTATAACTATCTTGATGAACAAGAAACAATCATTAACCTTATGCATGATGGAAAAATTGATCAAGCTCTCTTTCATGATCTTATCAAACCTCAAATAATTGAATTTATCCATACAAACATTCTGAACTCTTATATATCCGAAATTAAATCTAATATCAAAAATAATAAACTATCTAAAAAAAGTTACAAACATCTTTTCAAACTTATTAACGAACATAATCAACATTAACTAACCACAAATATCAAGTAAGTTTATTAACTATACACACTTTAACATACACACTAAAACTAAACAGTTGATAGACTTAATATGAAAAATAATGTATAGTAGGTGGTTTAATGAGGTAATTACCTTATTAAATATCGGAGAGTGTTATGATACAGTTATACATAGGAGCGCTTAAGGTTGCACCATTACTTGTCGCTATGATTACAATGTTGATACTTGGATCAATTTTAATTATTATATTAAGTGGATTTAAAAAAAGAAAAGCTAATAAAACAACAAAACTTTTTAAAGATCTGAAACATGGACAACAACAACTGGTGTATGTTTTAAGAAGTAACAAAGATTTGTCATCTAAAAAAATCGCTTGTTTCAGTTATTTTGATTCACTAGAGATCGTATTAAATCAAATGATGAATGGGGGACTTAATAACTCTCTCTATAAAAGTTTAATTAAACCTCTGATTATGGAATGTATTGCTATGGATGAAATGAGCCAATATATATCAGAAATTGAAAAACTTAATAGAGATAAAACAATTGAAAATAATTACCAAAATCTATTAAAACTTATTAATGAACACAATAATAGTAAGATCATAGGTTTACCAGAATAAATCTATATCGTTGATATTTTACGATAAAAAAATATTTAAAACAAAATAATGCATTGATAAATCTGATACACATATCTATATTGTTGTATAAGATAAAGATGAAAGAAATGTATTCATAAAATAAATCTAAATGCTGATATTTACTGCAATAATATAATTTTAAAAAAACAAATACATTGGTATACTAAATATAGATTGATGTATAATACAAAGTTGAAAGCAAGGTTTTACGCTTAATCAATACTGGAGAGACTTATGCTAGAATCACTTATTGAATTGATCAAAACTGATACTATTCGTGTCGCTGTAATATCTGTGCTAGTAATTATATTCACCTTCATTGCTGTTCGTAGTGAATTAAAAAACTGGAGAATTGGGAAGACATTAAAATTGTTCAGAGCGCTTAAGCATGAACAACAACAATTATCGTATGTTTTGCGTGGCAACAAAGAAATTCAATTTAAACAGATCGCTTGCTCGAACTATCTTGATGAACAAGAAAAAGTTCTAGCTTTAAAAACAAGCGGGAAACTGCAATATTCGCTCTTTAATGATCTGATAAAACCACTCATTATTGAATCTATAAATTTTGATACAATGAACGCATTTCTTGTCGACGTAAAAAAAGCAAACATCAATAGAGATCCAGCTGAAATGATTTATCCTCATCTATTCCAACTTATAATAGATCACAATAATGATAGAGTTGACGCAAGTAAAGAATAAAAAAATATAATATAAATTTATAAACTTATGAACTAAAGGGGGATCTAATGATAATTACAAACGCAGTGGCATATATTATTTGGGGAAGTACCGATAAAGGCAAAACTTCAACAATTCGTGGCGTTACTCAACATATGTTAGATACAGGCGGAAGGAGTATATTTCCTACTGCATTTACAATCCCTGATAAAGGTGATTTTGAATGTATTATAGAACACACAAATAAAAGTGGTCAAAAACTTATTTATGCTATCGTAAGTCAAGGAGATACTCAGGAATTTTTACAAGTACGCTGGAATAGATTAAATGAAGGGTATCATGATCAAATCGATATCGCAATTGGAGCTGCCCGTACTAGAGAAAATACTAGACTTTGGTGGCAAAGACTATTTCCGTTTCCGAATATTAAATGGTTTCAAAGTAACGATTATTATAAAGAGTACCATAACGAATATACAAAATTTAAAATTGATATATTTAACTCAATATTAAATATATAATTAAAAATAATTATATTCTGGTAAATATAAAAACACCATCTAATTTAGAGGGTGTTTTTTGCATTCCATATCGTTATATATATAACTTCATCTAGCACTATAATAAAATAAAAACTCTCATTGTTGATCGGCTTAAACTCTAATCCAAAACAACTTAAAACTTACTAACAGTATTTACCATCATTTGCTTCGCATTCAAATTTATCTACTGCATCATCATACTCATCAACTGCACCATTATACTTATCTACTGCATCATCTATCTTATCGGTTAAGCAATCTCTATAGCGTTCAACTTCGTCACTATATCTATCCATATCTAATTCGCATCTGTTAAGATCATACTCATCGTCAAACGTATCTCCAAAAGATAAATTTATACAACTGGGTACTCTCGGCTCTGAACAATATCCTAAAGCATAACCGTTCTGATAAAATAATAACATAAACAATATTAATAAATATCTTATCATATAAATCTGCTCTCCTTATATTGTAACCTTAACTGATCATACAAAAATGAATAATCCTAAATTCAGTAATTATAAAAACTTGCAGACGGAATTCAACAATTATAAAAATTATAATTTCAGGAAATCATCCATATTGTAAAACCCTGCTGGTTTATCAACTATCCATTTTGCAACTTTAACTGCTCCGTTTGCAAAAGCATCTCGTGAGTGTGCACGATGTGTAATTTCTATCCTTTCATTATTTCCAAAGAAATAAACTGTATGATCACCAACCACATCTCCACCTCTAAGTGTTTGCATGCCGATTTCGTTCTCACGACGCTCACCAATCATACCTTCTCTACAATGCACAGCATTTTCTGCTAAATCTAGTCCTGCACCATCTGCTGCCGCTTGTGCCATTGCATATGCTGTTCCACTTGGTGCATCTTTCTTTAATCTATGGTGGATTTCTGATAACTCTATATCATAATTATCAAGCAGTGATGCTGCAAGATGAATTAATTTTAAACTTACATTTAACCCTAATGAAAAATTTGGTGCTAAAAATATCGGATAGTTTTTTGATGCTAAATAAATAGCCTCTTTCTCATCTTTTGAAAATCCTGTTGAACCTATAATTAATGGTTTCTTTAGTTCGTTAAAATATTTCATATTAGATGTTGTGATCGCTGCTCCTGTGAAATCTATTATCACATCTGACTTAGCACACTCAACTAATATATCATTAGATAATTTTGCACCACCCTTTCCAGCTCCTGCAATTTCATATATCGGCTCGCCGTAAAATGGAGAAGTTTTTGTATCTATCGCTGCAACAATCTCTGTATCTTTATCTAAACAAACTATGCTCGATATCGCCTTACCCATTCTGCCAGCTGCTCCAATCATTGATATTCCTATCATTCTAAACTCCTTCTAAACCTCTTAATATCTTCAACATCTTCTATATAATCTATCATAAATAGATCGATCAATTTACTTATTAACTGCTTGCTAAAATTTAATTATTAACTAATTCTATACCTATCTCACGCATAGCAGATTTTAAAATTTCTGTACCTTCTTTACTCATTACTGTGAGTGGAAGTCTAACTTCATCTTCTATCACACCCATCAAATATAATGCTTTTTTTACGGGGATTGGATTAGTCTCACAAAATAAAACTTTGAACAATTTAGATAATTTAAAATGTATCTCTCTTGCATCTTCATAATTTCCATCAAGTACACAACTACACATTTTCGCCATTAAGCCTGGAGCTATATTATTTGTGACAGATATAACACCTTTAGCACCTAATGTCATAAGTGGATAAGTTAGAGAATCCTCTCCTGATAAAAGTGTGAAATTTTCTGTATATTTCATAATCTCGACAGCTTGTTCTATACTTCCTGATGCCTCTTTTATGCCCACAATATTATCTATCTTTGATAATCTTATAACTGTTTCTGGCAACATATTTAACGCCGTTCTTCCAGGGACGTTATATAATATTATCGGTATATCAACAGATGTTGCGATCTCTTTATAATGTTGAAATAAACCTTCTTGAGTTGGCTTATTATAATATGGAGTGATTAAAAGTGCCGCCTCAGCTCCAGCATCTTTTGCATGCTTAGTTAACAATTTTGTTTCAAGTGTAGAGTTTGATCCAGCACCTGCAATCACAGGAACTCGTCCTGAAACTTGATCAATAACAATCTCCACAACATCAAAATGTTCTTCATGCGATAGCGTCGCTGATTCACCAGTTGTGCCACATGGAACTATACCGTTCGTGCCATTTGATATATGAAACTCAACGAGATTTCGTAAAGCTTTCTGATCAACACTCCCTTCATTATCAAACGGTGTAATGATCGCCGTGATACTACCTTTTATATCTAACATAATTAACCTCTCAAATAAAAAATATCAATACTTGTACGACTCTGCATTAAGCTCGCCGTCATAAATATGTCTAGTCGCACCTTGAAGATAAACTTTATCACCTTCTTTTGAAACAGTTAGATATCCGTTATCAGCTGTTTTTAATACCGTAGGAGAAGTCGTGAAACCTTTCTCAATAGATATAAGAGTTGCAGCCGTTGCACCAGTTCCGCAAGCTAATGTTTCATCTTCAACGCCACGCTCATAAGTTCTAATATTTAGCTCGCTACCACTTACTACTTTTATAAAATTTACGTTCGTACCTTTTGGTGCAAAATTTTCATGATATCTAATTTTTGAACCTAATGCTTTAACATCTACATTTTCAATATCATCTAAAAATATCACAACGTGAGGCACACCTGTGTTTAAAAATGAGTAGTTATATTTTACCCCGTCAATCTCTATCATGTTATCTAACTGTAATCCGTGAGGAGTAGTTAATTGAACTTTCACATCAAGATCGTTGATAATTGTAGCCTCAATAATACCAGCTCCTGTTTCAAACTTCATAGATGTTTTTGCGATATTATTTTTGTAAGCAAATTTTGCAACACACCTAGAACCGTTGCCACACATCTCAGCTTCGCTACCATCTGAATTAAAAAATCTCCACGCAAAATCTACCTTGTCTGATTTGCACAGAAAAAATACTCCATCTGCTCCAACCGATAAAGCTCGCTTAGATATTTTTATCACAAACTCAGCATTAATATACTCATCTAATGAGCCGTCCATATTGTTAAAAACGATAAAATCATTACCGTTACCTGTTAATTTTGAAAATTTAATCATCACCTAGAATAACATATTTATCTTTTTGTTGTCAAACACTCATTAACATAAAAACCTAGCATAAAATTTTAAATAGCGTATATATAATAAATGTAGTAAATATAAAGATTGTATCAATTATAATACAATTCTTGTTATATAGATTAAATAAATAATATGGAGAAAAATATGGATGATAGATTTAGTGCAGAATATGAAAAATATAAAAATAAAGCCTCTGAAAAAGATTTTGAAAAGATAGATGAGAACGAAGAAGAGATATTAAATAAAGCATCAAAAAAATCTCTCTTAAAATATTTTGAACAGATTAAAGTTATGATCTCGATGGTGAAAGATTACACTAGTGGAAATTATAAAGTTGTGCCTGTGTCAACTATCTTAGGCGTCGTTGGAACATTGATTTATGTGTTCTCACCTATTGATGCTATACCTGATTTTCTGCCTTTCGCAGGACTTATAGATGATGCAGGAGTTGTGGCTGTTTGTCTATCTCTGCTTAATTCTGATATTGAACGATATACCGAATGGAAAGAGAAAACAGTTTAATATATGGTCGTTCGATTTTTGAACATGTTACTTTTATCGTATCACAAAACAAACTATGTGGTTGATTAGTAATTTAACCAACTGATAGTTTGATGCAAAATAATATTAATAATATTTACCCAGTGTAATTTAACCAACTGATAGTTTGACACAAAATAATATTAATAATATTTATCCAGCGTAATTTAACCAACTGATAGTTTGATACAAAATAATATTAATAATATTTATCCAGTTGATATAGTTATTCTTTCATGTTAGCATAAAGTTATATTTAGATTTGGTAGAGGGTGATTTAGTGGTTCTTGCAACAAATAGAAAAGCATATCATGAATATGAGATTTTAGAAAAATTTGAGGCGGGTATCGCTCTTCAAGGTACTGAAGTGAAATCTATTCGTCAAAGTAAAATTAACCTAAAAGAATCACACGTGAAAGTTATCAACAACGAAATGATGCTTGTTGGTTGTCATATATCTCCGTACGATTTCGGAAACAGATTTAATCATGATCCGTTGCGTACTAGAAAACTTCTTATGCATAAAAAAGAGATTTTTAAACTTATGGGAAAAGTTAATGAGAAAGGTTTAGCACTTACTGCTCTTAAAGTCTATCTAAAAAAAGGTTTGATAAAAATTGAAGTTGCACTTGTTAGAGGTAAAAAACTTTACGATAAACGTAGAAGTGAAAAAGAGAAAGATCTATCTATCGAAATGAACCGAGCTTTAAAAAGTAAAACGGATTAAGATTTTAATTAATATTATTTTTAAAGTTACTATTTAGTTTAATATTATTTTTAAGTTTACTATTTAGTTTAAATTTAAATTGAACTCTTATGTTCATCAATCACTATTCATAATTAATTCTATATCAATATTAATTCTACAACAATAATCGTACACTAATTAATATCACAATCCTTAATCATACATCAATCATTACACATCAATCTATATCTTAATATCAGATCACACCGATCACGCGTACATCTGTTCCATAGACAATAGTTTAGATTTGCTTTCTATCCCACCTGCATAACCAGTTAAACTGCTATTGCTACCTATCACTCTATGGCACGGAATAACAATCGGTAAAGGGTTCTTGTTGCACGCCATACCAACTGCTCTATAACCTTTTGGAATACCTATCTTATTGCATATATCTTTATATGAAACTGTCGTTCCGTAATCTATCAATTTAAGTGCGTACCAAACTGAAAGTTGAAAATTTGATCCTTTTATATCATATGGAATATCTATCGTTTTACTCTTACCTATTAGATAATTATTAATTTTATCCATACACTTTTTAATAAAATCTGTCTCACTCACATTATAACCACTATCACTATTTAAATAACTTTCATTATTATCTATAAAAACTATCTTCTGTAAATAGTTGTTTGAAGTAATCACAGCTAATTTACCGATAGGTGTATCGTAAACCCAACAATCTGACATAATAAAAAAATCTCCTTAAAATTTACTACAAATATATTATCAATGTTATTAGTATTGATATAAAACTTCAACACTTAAATTAAAAATATTCGTCCCCTCACATAAGCAAGAGGACGATAGATATCAGGCTACTTAGATATTTGTTGAGGACTTCAATCGTAAGTGTACTGTATCTAACTTTATCAAATAAATAAATTAAATCAAAAATAAAAATAAAACTAATTTTGTAAATAATAAATTTAAAGTTCATTATCTAACTCTACTAACAATGAATTTCAAGTTCATAACTGTTAAGCAGTAACAGGGTGTCTTCTTCTGTTAGATGGTGCAAATATACACATAATATATGCAACAAGTTGTGCTACTGGAACTAAAAATAATATTATCCAATACGGTGATAATCCTGCATCTCTTAATCTACGGATAGATAATGAAACCCATGGAATTAATGATATAATAAAAAACGCTATCGATGTGTAACCGTATCTTACAGTCATATCATCTACAACAAAATTTCCAGCTACATCGTATTCCATAAAAAAACCTGATGTTGTGTCAAACATAAATAAAAGTGTCCAAACAATTAATGAAAAAATCATAAAAATATTGTAATCCATTCTCGTAGATTTACCGTTGAAATTAAAATAGTTTTTATAAACATTTAATATAGTACGCATAAATAATCCTCCAATTTTAAAAAAAAGTTTCTTCGTTAGAACTAATTTAATAATATTTGGAGATACCCTCTATGTCAATTTTATATTTATGGCGTATTAATTAACTTGCTTAATATTGGAATAGTATGGGATGGAAAAAAAATTGTAACCTCTACTAAACATCAATAAAAAAATAACAAAAATAGAGCCCTAATATACTTATTTATAATACCAATAAATATATTAGAACTCTATTAATCTAAACACAAAATAAATTTAATATTAACCGATAAGTTGTTTCATCTTCTCTCTCGATTTATCTGCGATCTCTTTATGTAGTGATCCACCGTGAGAATCCATTGTTACAACACATGGAAAATCCTCAACATCTATCACCCAAAAAGCCTCAGGCGATCCTAACTCTTCTAACTTAAACACAGTTAAAACTTTACGCACTCGCTCAGCTGTTAATGCTCCTGCTCCACCTACTGCATGTAGATATACAGCACCTGTATGCATTAACCCTTTGCTTGTTTTCTCACCCATTCCACCTTTACCGATAACGGCACGAACTTTATAATCTTCTATAACTTTCGCTTGATAAGGCTCTTCTCTTGCCGATGTTGTAGGACCACTTGATACAAATGACCACTCACCACTGCTATCTTGTTTTACAACTGGACCACAATGATATATAGCACCATCTTTTAAATATTCATCAATAAATGTAGGTCTTTCTTCTACCATTAATTTATGTGCAGCGTCACGTGCAGTAACGATTGTGCCTGATAATAAAACTTGATCACCTACTTTTAATTTACGGATATCCGCCTCACTAATAGGCGTTTTAAGCTTAATCATATTCCACCTCGCTACCTTTAATTGTTAATGTTCTTCTTCTGCTTGCCCAACACATATATGATATAGATACAAAAAATGATGCAGGATGACGGGGTTGAATTCCAACTAATACATCTAATATCGTAGTCTTGCCACCAAAACCCATAGGACCTATACCCATAGAATTTAAATCTTTACATAACTCTACTTCAAACTCTGCAATCTCAGGATCAGGATTACGTTCACCTATTTTTCTAAACAATTGTTCTTTTGCGTATGTGTATGAAACTGCTCTATCGCCACCTATTGATATTCCTAATATCGCTGGTGCACAACCTTGTCCTTGTGCTTGGAACACAGCATCAATAATAGCTTTACGTACACCTTTGATATCACGACCTGCGTTTAATGTGCTGTCAGGTAATCTGTACTGTGCACCACAATTTTCACAACCACCACCTTTCTGCATAAAACGGATGCGAACATAATCTTTTTCCCACTGATGAAAATGTAGGTATGGAGCGTTTCTACCGATATTATCACCACTGTTTTTACCACTTAACGGTTCAACAGTGTTAGGTCTTAAATATTTTAAATTAGTTGCTTCTCTAACAGCATCTAAAATAGACTCTCTGTAAATTCTCTCGATCCCACCTTCTGGATAATCTATGTAGAATACTAATGCTCCAGTATCTTGACACATAGCCGTTGTTTCTTTGCGTGCTAACTTGATATTCTCTTCAATAGTTAAAAGCACTGTCTCTGCCGATGATCCTGGCTCTTCTTTCTTCGTTGCCTCTTGAATAGCCTTTTCAACATCTGCTGGTAAGTCTGTTGATGATATTCGTATTAATTCCAAAATCTGAGAAGTTAAATCCATATTTATGTCCTCCATTTTTTTAGCATTTCTTATACATCTATGCAGAATTTAGTGTAGCATACCACTATAATGTAATGCAAATATTATATTAAATTATAAAAAATAATCATAACTGTTGCAATCTATGTGGATTTGCAATTATAATATAATCTAATGTACTGTTGTATAATAATTTATCTTTAAAGGGGGATTAATATTATGTGTTTTGCTAAACCAAAAATCGCAATCATAGGCGGTGGAAACATAGGTGGAGTGCTAGCGCAATTAGCAGCTAGTCGTGAATTAGGAGATATCGCTGTTTTAGATATCGTTGAAGATTTAGCTAAAGGAAAATGTTTAGATATCGCAGAAGCAGCAGCAGCTGAAGGTTTTGACGTTAAATTAACTGGAGATCATAAACCTGAAGTCATACTTAAAGATGCAGATATCGTTATCGTGACCGCTGGGATCGCTCGTAAACCTGGAATGAGTAGAGATGATCTGCTTTCAATAAATTCAAAAATTATTAAAGAAGTTGCAGAAAATATTAAAAAATATGCACCAAAATCTTATATTATAGTTATCTCTAATCCTCTTGATGCTATGGTTACTCTCATGAAATCTGTTACTGGATTTCCTGCAAATAGAGTTATGGGACAAGCTGGTGTTCTTGATTCATCAAGATTTGCATCATTCATCGCATGGGAACTTGAAGTGTCTGTTAAAGATATCAACGCTCTTGTGCTTGGTGGACACGGCGATACTATGGTTCCATTAATAAAATATGCGAACGTCGCTGGTATTCCTGTTATGGAAATGCTTGAACGTAAATATAAAAGCAAAGAGAAAGCTGTGCAAGTTATGGACGATATCGTTAAACGTACTGCTGATGCTGGTGGGGAAGTTGTAAGGTTGTTAAAAACTGGATCAGCATTCTATTCTCCTGCTGCATCTGCAATCGCTATGGTTGAATCTATATTAAAAGATCAGAAAAGAATTCTACCTACTTGTGCATTCCTTGATGGCGAATACGGCGTTAAAGGATTATATGTAGGCGTGCCTGCTATTCTTGGTGCAAACGGTGTTGAAAAAGTTGTTGAACTAACTTTGAGTGATGCAGAACAAAAAATGTTTGATCATTCTATTAATGCTGTGAAAGAACTTATCGACGTGCTTAAAGAATTAAAATTCTTATAAAATTTTTATAATTTCAATAAAAATATATAGTATCCTTGATTTTTTTGAGGGTACTATTTTTTTATCTATACATATATATTTACGCTAACTTAAAATATCTCTACAAAACAATTTATGCACAAAATAAATTAATATCGTAAAATATATTAGCTATTATTATAAAAGATGCTAACTGCTCATATCGTAAAACCTGTTAACAGTTCGTATCATAAAACCTACTAACTGCCATATCGTAAAATCTGCTAACCGTTCATATCGTAAAACCTGCTAGCTGTTCATATCGTAAAGCCTGCTAACTGTTCGTATCGTAAAGCCTGCTAACTGTTTATGTCGTAAAATATGCGAACCATTCGTATCGTAAAGCCTGCTAACTGTTCGTATCGTAAAACCTGCGAACAGTTTATGTCGTAAAATATGCTAACTAAATGATTAGTTAATTTTATAAATAATACACTTACCAAATAAAAATTACAACCTATTTAGTAAGTAAGCAATTACTTGATAAATACTGCTAAGTTAAATATCTGTAATTCTCTTTACAACTTAAAACTCAAACTTTCGTAGATATCTTTCAAACATCATACCACTAAAGATAACTTGAAAAGCCTGCAAAAAAACATGAATATTTTTTCAACTAATGAAACTTATTTCTTTTTTGAGATATTAAAACTATCTAACAACTCAGATACACTCTCTAACGTTTCTAAATCTATCTTTTCAAGTTTATTTATTATAGATGTTTTACTATCTTTTAGTTCGTTGTTCCTATCTTTTAATAAATGTAGAATATCAATATCAAGAGCGTATAGAAGTTTGTACAATGTATAAATTCTAGGGTTCTGCTTTCTGTTCTCAATTAAATTTAATGTTGAGTAATCGATATTGCTCATTTCTGAAAGTTTATCAAATGTGTATTTCTTTCTTCTTCTCAACTGTCTTATGATATCTGCAATCTCATTTATTAAATCTTGTTCTTCTAACACTAAATAACCTCTAAAGTAGTTATTGTGATTATACAATAAAAATAAGTTGACAACATGGCGTATATGCTATAAATTATAATTGCTTAATCACAATAGATATTTATTGTAAAAATACATGTTATTATGTGTAGGTTACCCTACAATCTAGTTTATTATTTTAAGCAATATAATTTATTTGGGGAAAATATTGTAATGAAAAAATCAGCGTCACTAATTATCGTTCTATCATTTTTCATGATATTAACATCAACTCTAAATGCACAAGAGATCATACAAGTACTTGAAGATAGAGATACGATGATCAAAACGAGTGAGATAGGCAATACCGATTTACAAAATGATAATCTATCAAAAAAAGATGTAGAGAAAAAGCAGTACTCATATCTATTACTATCTCCAGGTTACTATAATATTTTTGGTGATGGAAAATATGCACATGGTGGAGCAGGATATTTGACTTATGGATTTCAAAGCATAACAAACCCTCTTGCTATGGAAATAGATTTTGGCGTTAGAATATCAAACAGAGAGTATGATGAGATAGATCATCACTTTAACGATCATTTTACAAATATTGATTTACGATATAAAGCTCTATTATCGTTCCAAATAAAGTTAAATGAGTCATGGACAATTATTCCAAAAATCGGAGTTGGAGTGTTTACTACATTAGCTGGACTTTCATCTGATGTTACAGGGACAAAAATTAATGAAAATATAAATCTAGGTTATGAAATCGGTGTAGGTGTTTTAGCCACTGTTGGTGTAAGAGCGATTTATAAAAAATTTATATTCGGGGTATCAGGAGAGATAGACTTTGGACTTGCACCGTTTGATGCTGTAGGTGCATTTATATACTCTACATCATTTAGATTATTGGCTGAAGTCGGTGTAAAGTTTTAAACTTTAAAACAATATCACTCATACTCTTCTTACCTGTATATGAATAAAAACTATTATTGAGGGTTATTATGGAAGTACTTCTTTTTTTAGCTGTTTTACCATTTGCTTTATATGGATTAGGTATTGCTATTGCACTACTAGTTGGACTTATTGCAATTATTGCTAGTATTTTTATAAAATAAAAATCTAATTGTTTCTCAACTATAACAATATTAGGAGTATGTATAGTTGCTTTACTATTCGCTACTTTACTTGCTGAATATTAAACTGAAAACTTTTAGAGAGGGTTATCATGGAAGTACTTATCGGTTTAGCTATCTTACCACTTGCTTTATGGGGATTAAAAGTTGCATTGGCGATTGTTATCGGATTGTTTCTTATATTAGTTAATATACTTAGAACGACTAAAACAACATCCGATCATACTGATGAAAACGACATCATCACTTCACTCCCTCAAGGTAAATCACTTTTCGATCAACTGAACGACACCACAGTTAAACTTTTTAGAGATATCGCTGAAGCAGGCAAAACATCAATAGATGAATTATCAGATACGCAAATTTTAGAGATTATAAATGAAGTAATAACAGCTTTTAAAAATGCAAGTGAATCTATTGATGATAATATTCAAGGTGGGTACTTATTGACGATAGCAATGCATCATGTTTTAACCCATGCTGTATATGGAGAACTTTTCTATTATAAACATTTAGACTATGAAGTTGATAACTATCTGAAAAATGGACTTAGAGATAGTTATAAAAATAATTTATTTTAAACTTGGAGGAAATTATGAAACGCTTACTATTTATCATTGTGCTAAACATACTATTAACTTACTCATCTGTATTTGCAGGAGTGCTACTATCTGAGTGGACGGATGCAACAAGCCGTTACTGTAAATATAGCGATGGAACTGTGATTACTTTATCGTTCTTCTCAACGTGTCCATCAACTAATTAACTAACATATAATTAGTTAGAAATTAAATCAATTTTTTATTACATTTATCTAAATTTTATCAAACAATTTTATAATATTTAGACTCTCTAAATTAATCTTTGAAAGTTTATTTTTTATCGAAATTTTACTATTACACGTTTTATCATTTTATAATTCTCAATTAATTCAATATTTTAGCAATAGTTTAAATATGGTTTTGTTAATAAACAGAATATTCTTCTACTTTGACATAAATAATAATCTAATAAAACTGGTTGACCACACCGATTATATGATATAGATTAATAAGAACGTTAAGGTAATAATATATCAATAGGATCTCTTGCTCATTTAAATGGGATTACTATTTATTCTATTATTTTTAAAATAAAAATTATTAAAAGGATATTAAAATGAAAAGTTTGTTAGTTTGTCTTGTTGCTGGAGTTTGTATGTCAGGTTGCGCAATGGTTTCTGCTCCTGTAACTGGAATTATCTCTACATCTGTTAAAGCACCACTTTCTGCAACTTCTAATGCACAAGGGAGCAAAGAAGGAACTTCAATTTGTAAAAGTATATTTGGACTTTTCGCTTACGGAGATTGTTCTATTGAAGCAGCTGTTATTGATGGACAAATTTCTGAGATTTCAACAATCGATGCAAAAAGTTTTTCTATCTTAGGGATTTACTCTTCTTACACAACTATTGTAACTGGTGAATAAAACTAAATTATATTAAAGCTATATATCAAATTATACTTCTAGCATATCGCCTGAAGTATAATTTTTTAGTATAATAAATATGTAAAATAAAAAAATAAAACATTACTGTAAATACTTAATAAAGTATAATCACAGTAATGTTTTTTTATATATACTTATAAAACTTATTTTTTCTCGTTACTATAAAGATATGCTTTATGCGATAGTTCAGGAAAAGAATGAACTTGAAAATCATCACCTTTAAATTTTATATAAAATTGCATTGTTAAAGACGAATAATCATCACCGTTACAATACTTCTTGCTACCATCTAACTCAAGATCCATACCAAGTTTCTCCTTAATATAATCTTGAGAATTAGTATCTAATGGGGCAAATTGCCAAGGTCTTATCAAGTACAAACCGATTGATAAATTTATAAGCCCTACATCATGCTGATCTACTGCTTGCTTATACGCCTCACTAAATTGTAACGCTTCATCACCGTTCTTATCGCTATTATCTGCTAACGCTATCGCTCTTTCAAACACATTCCATAGATTATCAATATCATCTTGCTTTCTATTTTCATCGTTACCTAAATTCCAAGAACTCTCAGGCGCTCCATCAAAATTAGTAGGCAGAGGCTCAGTCACTTCTAGAAATTTAGCTAGCTTAGTTGCTATATTTATCTTATTTTTATCAGCGATACATCTATTAAAAATACCCATAATTGTAAATGGAGATATATCTTTTAATGGTGTACTACTATCATCTAAAAGCTTCTCCATAAAACTAGGAACACCATCTACACTATTTCCAATTAAATATATTTCCTCTAATAACTCTTTACGTTTATTTTTATATAGTAAAAGTTTATCGGTAACATCTTCATTAAACTTTGTCCACTGATAACGATTACTTCCCTCTCCAAATCTTTCTATTAATAATTGAGAATTTGTAAAACTATTTATATCTTGAGCTTTATCATTAAATGATAAATCAATCAACCCTTTACACCATGGCCCATTATCTGGATCTACTTTAACAATCGTTGATCTGTATGCTGTAAAATACCACGTTTTTTGTTTAAAACTCTTATCCCAATTAATATCTAATTTTTTCCCATCATTATGATTTTTAACAACTGTTCCAACAGCCTTAATATGCATACAAGGAACATAGAAACCGTTATTATTGAAAGGAAGATTATCCTTCTGTTTTAATGAAGATTTAATCGCAATCTTATCTCCTACTTTTATAGATTTTACATCTTCAACAATCCTATCCCCGTATCCATTCTCCCAAATATCATTCGCTACAAATCTTGCTGTTTCATCGTTATCACTCCACATTGCACCTACAAACCAATATGATAATGAATCTATTTTTTCTACCTTACTCATAAATTATCTCCTGTAATTTCAAATTTCAGTTTTGCTAAAAATTACTCTCTAGTATACATCACTTGATATCATATCGCTATTTATATAATTTCACAAAAAAAAGAGAGCATAAAAATACTCTCTTTTCTATAATATTATGGAGGTGAGGAGAATCGAACTCCTGTCCAGCTACCCTACAATATAGACCACTACATGTTTAGTCTGTACTTATTTCTCGCTATCCTCATCTATACAGACGTAGTCAATTCAAGCAAAGCCTCTTTGTTTAAACTGATTGGTAGAGACATACAACCAGTCTTGCCTGTATCATTTTACACCCGCTACCGTAACCACAGGCAGGTGACGGCGAAGATGTAGCTGCCTAGGCAGCTAGTGCTAAATTATCTTCAGCTTTTAAATTTGTCAAGTTTTTAACTTGGACCTTGAACCAAGACATGCGTCCTATACCCACAGATAACTGTCGAAACCTAGCACCCCCAAAAAGTAACTCTAAAACAAA
The DNA here is from genome assembly GCA_947041165.1 of uncultured Deferribacteraceae bacterium. GTDB lineage: Bacteria > Chrysiogenota > Deferribacteres > Deferribacterales > Mucispirillaceae > CAMQYB01. Next base: position 44,950 of record CAMRCY010000009.1, read on the forward strand.
ATCTATACAATTTATATTATCTATTCTATCAATCTCAAAATATATAACCTATAAACACTAATCCATAAACTATACTCTATACTCTATACTCTATACTATTAACCTAAAACAATCTATGCTATTTATATTATCTATTTAATAATCAAAAACTTCTACACTATCTATACTTATTTCATTAATCTAAATATTGACACTCTATATCTTATTGACTTCAATATTTATATAATTATTGCTGATTATTGACCTCGATATCTATACAATAATTTACAAACTCTATCAATCTAAAATTATACCGCTTTCACCTTTAAATGGTAAAACACAACCACCTGATGAATCTAGTATCAACTGAATTGTAATTATATCACCATTTTCTAAACCATCGCCTTGACGCATATCTGACAAGGTTACGATCAAATCACCTATCAATGCATCACTCATATTTAGCCATACATTTCCTTTATCTGATCTCACAACTTTGCCTGTCCATGTGAATTGCTTATTTACATATAGCTCGCTAAATAACGATCGCTTTTTCTCTTCACTATATTGACTACTGCAACCCGTGTCTGCTTCAACTTGATCAAAATCTGCATTAGATATAAGTGGAGCTATTTCAACTATATGAACTACAGGGCTATCATCTTTTGAAAACAGTAACCACAGAATTAATAGTATCACCAAAGCTATGCCTAAAAATTTTGATAAATTCATAATAGTCCTCGTTGAGCCTCACATTATTATTACATCACTTTTATCTTACTTATCTTACTTCTCATCCATATTCAATAAAAGCGTTTTGCTCTACACGTAATACAATATCTGAATGAGGTACTTTAACACATATAATAAGATTAAATCAATAACATATTTTAATCCTTCAATATTATATTAAAATCTAACACATCATCTGCAATTCTTAAATGATCCTTTCTGTTAGCTGTGTAAATTATATCTACTCCTGCCGACTTCGATTCTAAAAAAGCTCGTTCAATTTCATCTCTACTTATAGCATCTATTGATACAAACGGCTCATCAAATATCACAATTTTTTTACTCATCAGATATCCATAAATAAAAAGAAGTCGTTTTTGTCCATCACTTAATTTCAGAGAAGGTCGATCCTTATTAACTCCAATACGTGATAAAAGTGATGTTGCTAACTCCATATCATTGCCTACAATTAATAAAGCTTCATCAATTATATACTCTCTAAAAATTAAACTTTCAGGTGATTGTAACAAAATTCCACAATCCTCTAGCTTGAAAAATTTCTCTATTTTGCCTGATGGATAATCAAAAACATCTGCTATAGATTTAACCAATAATGATTTTCCAGAGCCGTTACTACCATAAATTGCTGTTATCTTACCTCGACTAATATCGTAACTTACAGCTTGCTTATTCTTCAAACTATATCGCCAATCAATTACTGATAACACTTTGTCATTATTATTATTCATAAATATCTCAATATTATCATCATATTATAATCTCTATAATTGTGTCTGCATAATCATCAAAATGCGTGTCGTGAGTTGCTATTATAAATGGAGTTGTTTTACTCATTTCAATAATCTCACGTGATATCATTGACGCATACTCATCATCTAACATATCTAGCGGTTCATCAAGAAGAATAACTTTATCTCGTCCCATCTCCAATGCTATCATTATTGATAATCGCTTTAACTCTCCACCTGATAAATCATAAATCGATCTATCAATAAATTCGCTAAACCGACTTATATCGCTGTTTGCATCTGTAAGCACAGATGATAATATTAACTCATCTTTAAGGTAACCTGTCACAAAATTGAACTCTGCTGATGAATGTAGGTATATTGAATCTAAAATTTTTATATCATTAACTTGATGATCGTACTTAGTATTACTAACCGTATCGCTACTGTCTTTAGCAACACAATTCGCATGACTACTTAGATGAGTGCAATTAGAGCTATCAACTGCATCACTGCTCTGTGAGTGAACGCCACTGAGAACATCAACTGCATCACTGCTCTGTGAGTGAACGCCACAGAGAACATCAACTGCGTCACTGCTCTGTGAGTGAACGTCACTAAGAACATCAACTGCATCACTGCTCTGTGAGTGAACGCCATTGAGAACATCAACTGCATCACTGCTCTGTGAATTAATGTGACTGTTAATACTATTGATTATATCTCCACTACTTAATTCAACCACACCAGCAATTGAACGAAGTAATGTTGATTTACCTGTCCCAACTCTACCCTTTATAACCAAAATATTGCCGTAAGGTATTGTCATGTTTAGGTTATCAAATAATGGTTCGTTCTCGTTAAATGATATCGTTACTGAATTAAAGGTTAAAAAAAAGAGAGGATTAACCCTCTCTTCTTTTATTATATTTATTCTTCTTTTCAATTAACTTTCTTTTGTTGGATTGTCAGTTACCACTGTTGCTGGTGCTTCAGTCACAACCGTTGCTGGTGCTTCAGTTACAACCGTTGCTGGTGCTTTTTTAGCAACTGTTTCAGTAGCCTTCGTAGGTGTCGACTCTACAACATTATTAGCAGCATCTTTCTTACTTGGCTTTGGTATCTCAACAATAGGATCAGTAAATTCGATGTATGCCATGTTTGCATTATCACCACGTCTTTTACCAGATCTAATTATTCTTGTATATCCACCATTTCTATCTTTAAATGAGTGAGCTATAACATCAAAAAGTCTATTAACTGTGTCTTTATGATGCAATCTTGCTATAGCAACTCTTCTTGTTGCAAGCGTACCCTTTTTACCTAATGTGATTAATGGTTCAATATAAGTACGAAGATATTTCGCTTTCTCTAAAGTAGTTTCTATTCTGCCATGCTCAATTAATGATTTCGCCATGTTGCTAAAAGTAGCTTTACGATGGGCTGTTTTCATTCTGAATTTATTATTTACAACTGAATGCCTCATAAGCTCCAAAACCTCAAATTATTTATATTATAAATGTTCAATTTATATACTTTAATAACAATCTACTCTTCTTCGTCGTCTTCGTCATCCACAATTGCTGGAGCTTCATAACCGTAAGCAGATAGATCCATACCTAGACTTAAACCTAGATCACATAAAACTTTTTTAATTTCCTCTAGAGATTTTCTACCAAAGTTTTTGGTTTTTAACATCTCTCCATCGGTTTTTGTACAAAGTTCATATAATGTTTCTATATTAGCATTTTTTAAACAGTTGTATGCACGAACAGATAACTCTAATTCTTCAATAGAATTATCTAACATATCAACTATTTGATCATTTGATTTAGACGCTTCAACTTCTGGAGCAACTTCAATAGTTTCTTCAAAATTGATATACTGCATCATGTAATCTTTGATAATCTTTGCTGCAAATGCCATCGCGTTTTCTGGTTTGATTGATCCATCTGTTTCAATCTCCATAGTCAACTTTTCGTAATCAGTCGATTGACCAACACGAGCATTCTCAATATAGTAATTAACACTTTTTATAGGTGTAAAAACTGCGTCTATCGGTATAACGCCAACTATGTCATCAAACTTATTACCGAACTCTTCACTTGGAAGATATCCTATACCTCGTTCAATAAATAGCTCAATATATATTTCCGTACTATCATCAGTGACAGTAAGAATGTGCTGTTCAGGTTCTAAAATCTCTAGATTTAAATCACCTTCAATATCGCCAGCAACTATAGGACCTGCACCTTTCTTCTTGATACATGCTCTAATTTGTTCATGTGATGTTGAGTTTAATTCTAATGATTTGATGTTAAGTAATATCTCAACGATATCCTCTTTCACACCAGATATTGTGCTAAACTCATTACTAATACCTTCTATACGGATACCAACTACCGCTGTTCCCTCTATAGACGATAACATTACTCTACGTAATGCGTTACCGATAGTTATACCAAAACCTTTTTCATATGGTTCTGCTACAAACTTACCGTAGTGGCCAACTAATTGACCAATTGTATCTATCTTCTTAGGCTTAATTAAGCTCTTGAAATTCATCATTACCATTAATGGTACTCCTATAAGATATTCTTACCCTACTTAGAATAAAGCTCTACTATTAGTGATTCTTGAATTTCATATTTCACATCTTCTCTAATAGGCATTCTACTGATCTCTGCTTTAAAGTTAGGTTTATCTAGTAATATCCATTCTGGTATACCACGACCCTGAGCAGTCTCAAGTGAGTCTACTATGCGTATATGCTCTTTACTAACCTCTTTAACTGCTATAACCATTCCTGGTTTAACAAGAAACGATGGTATAGAAACTTTACGTCCATCAACAGTGAAATGCTCATGCTTAACCATCTGTCTTGCTTCTTTTCTACTTGCAGCAAAACCTGATCTATAAACAACATTATCTAAACGACGCTCTAATAATTGAAATAAATTATCGCCTGTTATTCCTTGTGTTGATGAAGCTTTGGCAAAATATCTTCTAAATTGTGTTTCTAAAACACCATAAATTCTTTTTGTTTTCTGCTTTTCTCTCAACTGAATACCGAAATCAGATAATTTCTTTCTTAATTTACCATGCTGTCCTGGTGCGTAATCTTTTCTTTCAAATCCACACTTCTCTTTATAACAACGCTCACCTTTTAAGTATAGCTTCATATTTTCTCTTCTGCACAATTTGCAGTTAGCACCTGTATATCTAGCCACTTAATGCTCCTTATATTCTTCTTTTCTTTTGCGGACGGCATCCATTATGTGGGACTGGAGTGATGTCTCTTATTAAGGTAACTTTTATACCTGCTGTTTGGATGGCACGAATCGCTGATTCTCTTCCAGATCCTGGACCTTTAACTGAAACTTCAACCTCACGCATACCACAATCAAGCGCTTTTTTTGAAGCATTCTCTGCTGCTAACTGTGCAGCAAAAGGAGTTGATTTTCTTGAGTTCTTAAAGTTCTCTGTTCCGCCTGTTGCCCATGCTATAACATCACCGTTCATATCTGAAAAAGTTATATGTGTGTTATTAAATGTTGAAAAAACATGTGCTATACCACGTGGTATATTGCGTTTCTCTTTTTTTACTTTTTTTCTAGGACCTGCCATCGTGCCTCCTTTAGTATATGGCTACTTTATTTCTATTTTTATTTATCAATTAATATTTTTTTAAAACTACTTACGTTTTATACCACGTTTTCCTGCAAGACCTTTACGTGTTCTAGCGTTTGAACGAGTTTTTTGTCCCCTAACTGGCATACCTAGTTTATGTCTTACGCCTCTATAACAGTTGATCTCCATTAATCGCTTAATGTTTAGACTGATATCTTTACGTAAATCACCCTCTACCTTATAGTTATCCTCGATAAGTTTTCTTATCGTTGATATCTCTTGCTCAGTAAGCTCGCCTACTCTTTTATTCATATCAATTTTAGCCGCTTCTATAAGCGCTCGTGATATATTTCTACCTACACCGTATATATAAGTAAGGCCTATCTCTACCTTTTTATTGTTTGGAATATCTACTCCGGCTACTCGTGCCATGCTTACTCTCCTTTGGTACTACTTCATAGTTTTAAAAAAAAAATATCACAAAATCTATAAACTAATTATAAACCTAATTAACCTTGACGTTGTTTGTGACGAGGATTTTCACAGATTACTCTTACAACACCTTTGCGCTTAACAACCTTACACTTTGTGCATATAGGTTTTACACTCGAACGTACTTTCATAAATAAAGCCTCCTACTCTATACAAACCTTTTGACTTGTATGACAAAAATCTACTTATCTCTATATGTTATTCTACCTTTTGTAAGATCATAAGGAGATAACTCTACTGTAACTTTATCACCCGGAAGAATACGAATGAAATTCATTCTCATTTTACCAGATAAATGTGCTAAAATCTTGTGATTGTTCTCTAACGTTACTATGAACTGTGCGTTCGGTAACGACTCTACTACTACACCTTGAGTCTCTATGACATCATCTTTTTTACTCATACACCTTCTCTATATAAAATAAACATGCAGTATATCGAATTATTGAGCTAATGTCAATATCTCAGGTTCTTTATCTGTAATTAACACAGTATTCTCGTAGTGCGCTGATAGAGAGTTATCTACAGTAATAACAGTCCACTTATCTGCCAAAATCTTAATCTTGTAATCGCCTGCTGTAACCATAGGCTCTATAGCTAAAACCATGCCCTTTTTCAATCTTAGTCCCGTACCCGCTTTACCGTAGTTTGGAACTGATGGTTCTTCATGAAGTTTTCTGCCTACACCATGACCACAAAATTCTCGTACAACTCCGTAACCTTTGCTTTCAACATGCTGTTGGATAGCTGATGAAATATCGTATAATCTACTTCCAACCCTTGCATGTGCAACTCCTGCAAAGAACGACTCTTCCGTAGCTTTTACTAAATCTAAACCTTTCTGATCTACGTTCCCTACTGTAAATGTTCTGCACGCATCTGCATGAAATGAATCTTTCGATATAACTATATCTACTGATACTATATCGCCATCTTGAACAAACCTCTTATCGGTTGGTATTCCATGGATCACTTCTTCATTAATCGAAACACAACAACTACTCGGAAATCCTTGATAACCTACCGTTGAACATATACCACCTTTCGATGATACAAACTCTGCAACGATGCTATCTATATCGTTGGTTGTTATACCAACTGCTATCTTATCTTGTAATTTTAAAAATAACTCTTTTAAAATATCTGCAGAGACTCTTATTTTATCTATCTCTGCTTTAGAATATATCTCTACCATAGTTAAGATAAAATCTTTCTAATATCTTCATAAACTGCTGCAGGATCTTTCGAACCATCTACAATATGAAGTTTGCCTGACGGCTTATAATAGTTCTTTAACATATCTGCTTGTGAATGAAAAACTTCTAATCTTTTTATAATAGTTTCTGACTTATCATCATCTCTATGTATAAGAGGTGTTTTGCCATCTTCTGACATTCCATTAACCGCAGGAGGATTAAATTTAACATGATACGCTTTACCAGTTAAAGGAGAAATTCTTCTACCTGATAATCTTTCAATTATCGGCTCATCTGGAACCTCTAACGATATAACATGTGTTAAACAACACTCTAAACTTGTTTGTAACATAGTATCTAATGCTGTCGCTTGAGTTACTGTACGTGGAAAACCATCCAGTATAAAACCTTTCTGACAGTCTATTGCTTGTAATCTTTCTTTCATCATCTTGATTATGATATCATCTGTTACAAGGCTACCTTCATCCATAAATGCTTTGGCGATTATTCCTAGCTCTGTACCATTCTTGACTGCTTCACGAAGCATGTCTCCTGTAGAAATCTGTACAACATGAAACTCTTCTGTTATCTTTTCTGATTGTGTGCCTTTACCTGATCCCGGTGCACCTAAAAATAATATCTGAATTTTACTCATGACCAGTTACGCCCCCTTACTTTACCTTTCTTCAGAAAACCTGAAAAATTGTGTGTTAATAATTGTGACTCTAATTTTTGAATAACGTCTAAGCCAACACCAACAACAATAAGTAAACTCGTACCACCAAAATAAAACGGTAATGAAAAACCAGATACAAATAACTGTGGCATAACCGCAACTAGTGATAGGTATAATGCACCAATGAATGTTAATCTTGTTAAAACATAATCTATATAGTCAGCTGTTGCTTGGCCTGGACGTCTGCCCGGCATAACTCCACCTGAATTTTGTATATTATCTGCGATATCCTTAGGATTAAAAATAATAGATGTATAAAAATATGTGAAAAATACAATCAACACTAACTCCAATACATAATAGTATGGATATTGTGGTGAGAAAATTAATGACATACTTTGTACAAATGCATTAGTTGGTGCAAACGTTGCAATCGTTGCTGGAGTTGCGATTAATGTTGATGCAAATATAATCGGTATAACTCCTGCTGGATTAATTCTTAACGGTAAATAAGATGTAGATGTTTCTGATTGACCAGTAATACTACCTTTACGCACATACTGAATAGGTAGACGACGTTGTGAAGTCTCCATAAATACAATCGCTACAAATGCTAATGCCATTATCGCTAACGCTAAAAGAAGCGGGATTAATTGTAACTCATTTGTCATCATTAAACCGTATGTATTCGCTAACGCCGACGGAAGTGATGCAATGATACCTGCCATAATTATCAACGACATACCATTACCAACACCAAACGATGTTATCTTCTCGCCTAACCATACCAAGAATACTGTTCCTGCTGTTAACGTTAATGAAGTAATTAATCTAAACGACCAACCACCTACTAGAACTACTGGTGAACCGTCTGGTGCAACCATAGATTCTATACCTATTGCAATAAACAGTCCTTGCATAAATGCTATAGCCACTGTTAAAAATCTTGTGTATTTAGTTATCTTCTCTCTACCTTCTGAACCTCGTTTCTTAAGCTCGCCTAATGTAGGGATAACCGCTGCTAATAATTCCATTATAATTGATGCTGAGATATATGGCATAACGCCTAACGCAAAAACAGTCAATCTCGATAATGCGCCACCCGTAAACATATCAAAAAAACCTAACATACTATCTTGTGCCATTTGAAAAAATTGCGACAATGCTTCTCCATTAACTCCAGGAGTTGGAACATGTGCACCAATTCTAAATACCGCTAAAAGAAAAAGCGTCATTAATATACGTTTTCTTAATTCTGGTATAGAAAATATTTCTCCTAATTTTGTTAAAAACATTTATAACCTCGATACTGCTAAATATAATTATTTAATATAACTACGAAACACATAATATATAGTATATTTACCTTAAATGCAAATATACTTACTCTAAATATTATATGCTTACCCTAAATCTAAACGAATACACTTAAATTAAACACTGTGTAAATATTAAATCTAACCGTTTTGGCTAAACTAAACACTATACAAAATACTTAATACCAACTATATGAAAGCGATTTAATACGCTTTATCTAACTAGTCTACTAACTTGTCAAACTCAATGCACTTAATCTAACTTAGTCAACTAACTTATCAAACTCAATGCACTTAATCTAACTTAGTCAACTAACTTATCAAACTTAATGCACTTAATCTAACTAAACCTAGCCAACTTACTCACTTATATAACACACTTACAAACCACATTAACTTGATATAACCTAGCCGTACTTGCTTTGTTAGATTTAATCTAACCTAGTCAAATAACCTAGCCCATATTTTAGTTAATTATGATCTATTCCATTTATGCCCTTTCTTAACTACTTCTACTTTTGGAGCATGATATATTTTCTCAACCGATCCACCAGCTGTAGTTATCTTAACTTCTGCTGATTTCGAAATTCTATCTACTACAAATGATAGTTTTTTGTTAAGCTCGCCGTTACCTAAAATCTTGATACCGTCTTTATTACCGTTAACAAGACCTTTTGATTTTAATGTTGCTTTATCAACTGTATCATTATCAGAAAATCTCATGTCGATATCTTCTAAATTAACAATTTCAAAAACTAATGCGAATCTAGCATTAGAGAAACCACGCTTAGGTATACGGCGAATAAGTGGCATCTGACCACCCTCAAATCCTATACGAACATTACCAGATTTTCTAGCCTTCTGACCTTTAGTACCCTTACCTGCTGAAGTACCCTGACCAGAACCTGTTCCTCTACCCAATCTTTTTGTATCTCTATTTGCTCTATAACCCGGTTTTAGGTCATTTAATTTCATCTTTACACCTCTAAGCTATACTCAATATATAACTCGATTAATTATTACTATTACTAATGTTAAACTTTGTTAGTTTTACCCATTAATGCTGATCTTGGAATATTTCTTGCATCAGCAACTTGATTTAATGTACGAATATTCTCAAAACCGTTCATCGCTGCATATAACGAATTATATGGATTACGACTTCTTACTGATTTTGCCAATATATTCTGTACGCCCGCTAATTCAAATAACGATCTAACAGCTCCACCAGCGATTATACCAGTACCAGGTGCTGCAGGTTTCATCACAAGCTCACTTGCACCATACTTACCAACGGTAGCATGAGGAATTGAACCTTTAACAACTGGAATAGATACCATGCTCTTCTTAGCAAATTCTATCGCTTTACGTATAGCATCAGGCACTTCTCTTGCTTTACCATGACCAATACCTACATTACCATTATGGTCGCCCACAACTACAAGTGCCGTAAATTTAAATATACGTCCACCTTTAACAACCTTAGTAACTCTACCTATATGAACAACCTTATCGGTTATCAGATTTTCTTCAACGCTCAAAGTGATACCCCCAACTAAAATTCAAGTCCGGCTTCTCTTGCCGAATCAGCTAATGACTTTATCTTACCATGGTAGATAAAACCACCTCTATCAAATACCGCTTGCTTGATACCTTTTACTACTGCTCTATCTCCAATAGTTTTACCTATCAATGAGGCAACTTCTTTATTCAACTTACCATTATATTTCGACTTAATGTCTTTTTCTAATGAACTAGCTGAAGCCAAAGTGATACCTGACTCATCATCTATTAGTTGAGCATAAATATAACTGTTACTTCTAAACACCGCTAAACGTGGTCTAGATGAACTTCCTGATAATTTCTTTCTTATGCGAAAGTGACGTTTATTACGACCTTCAACCTTGCTTATCTTACCCACAACAGATACCTCTTAAATTATTTCTTACCAGACTTACCAGCTTTTAACATAATTTTTTCATTTTGATAACGAATTCCTTTCCCTTTATAAGGTTCTGGTTTACGAATCTTTCTTATGTTTGCAGCTACTTGACCGACTAATTGCTTATCTATACCTTTAACGATTATCCTGTTAGTTCCTTCAACTGTAAATGCTATACCAGTTGGAGCAAGAAATACACAAGGATGTGAAAAACCCATAGCTAAATCTAAATCTTTATCTTTTAAAGTAACTCTGTAACCAACACCAACTATCTCTAATACTTTTTCAAAACCGTTAGAAACACCAACTATCATATTTGATACTAATGTACGCATCAAACCGTGCTGAACTCTTATTTTTAAGACAACATCAGCATCACAAATAAGTTCAACTATGTTATTCTCATTCTTTAAAGTAATTCCCTCAGGCAATCGCTGAGATAATTTCCCTTTCGGTCCTTCAACTGTAACAAGATTAGATGAATCGCAATTCACGCTAACTCCCGCTGGGAGCTCGATAGGTGATTTACCTATTCTTGATACATTGTATTTTGATTTCTCTTTAACTTCTGTTTTCATCAAAAAATCTCCTTAATCTCTGCAGATTACCAAATCTGACAAAGATACTCTCCACCAACTTTTTCTGTAAGACACTGCTTAACAGTTTTGATACCTGATGATGTAGATATTATTCCATTACCTAAACCACCTAAAACCAATGTAAGGCTTTTAGTGTTAATATAAACTCTACCACCTGGTTTTGATATACGCTTTAACCCACGTATTACAGAATCATTCATGTCGGTATACTTAAGAAAAACAACGATATCTTGATGATTACCAACAGGTTCTATCTGAAATTCTCTTATATATCCTTCTTGCTTTAATACTAAAGCTATATTCTCTTTCATCTTAGAATATGGTATCTTTACTTTCTCATGTTTTACCATAAGTGCATTACGAATACGGGTTAACATATCCGATATAGGATCAGTAAGTCTCATAATTTTATCTCCACCTAATTTTACCAGCTAGATTTGCGTACGCCCGGAATGTCACCAGCTAACGCTAATTTACGAAAACAGATACGGCACATATTAAATCTTCTTAAATATGCTCTCGCTCTGCCACATAATGGACAACGATTGTTCTTTCTAACTTTAAATTTCTTCTTCTCAAATGCGCTGTTATATTTCGCTGTTGTAGCCAAATGATACCCCCTAAAGTCTCATACTAAGCAAACGGCATTCCGAGTGCTCTTAATAACTGTCTACCTTCTTCATCCGTTTTAGCTGTTGTAGTAATTATAACATCTAATCCACGAACTTTATCTATTCTATCATAATCAATTTCAGGAAAAATAATTTGCTCTTTAATACCAACAGCATAATTACCTCTACCATCAAATGAGTTCGGATTAACACCTTTAAAATCTCTAACCCTTGCTAGAGCAATATTAAAGAAACGTTGTAAAAACTCATACATAATTTCATTACGAAGCGTAACCTTGCAACCGATCGGCATACCCTCTCTTAACTTAAAACCAGCGATCGAACGCTTAGCTTTTGTTAAAATAGGTTTCTGACCTGCAATCTTCGCCATATCAGCAACTGCATGATCTAAAACTTTTGAGTTTGTCGCAGCTTCACCAACACCCATGTTTAATACTACTTTAGTAACAACAGGAACTTGGTTGATATTTTTATATCCATTCTCTTTCATCAAAAAAGGGATTACTTCCTTCTGATACTTCTCTCTTAAAACTGTCATCTTATAAGACCTCACAAATCACTATCATTATTTCTTATCTAACAATTCGCCACAAGATTTACAAAATCTAGACTTCTTACCATTTTCTAAAATCTTAACGCCTAATCTAACACCTTTGTTACATTTACCACATAGGTACATAACATTAGATATATCTATTGGCATACTTTTTTCAATGATACCACCATCTGGATTAAGTGCGTTTGGCTTAGTATGACGCTTAGCAATTGCAACATTCTCTGCGAGCACCTTACCATTTATTTTATCAACAGAAACAATTTTCGTCTTTGTTTTCTTATCCTTACCAGCCGTAACTATTATCGGATCGTCTTTAAACAATTTATACTTGATCTTCTTCGTCTTCATCTATCAAAAACCTCTTTACAATCTTAGTAGCGGAACAATAATTAAAGAACCTCAGGTGCCATAGATACTATCTTTAAAAAACCTTTACCCCTAAGCTCTCTTGCTACTGGACCAAAAACACGGGTACCTACTGGTTCGCTTTGTTTATTAACTAAAACAGCAGCATTATCGTCAAACTTGATGTATGTTCCATCTTCACGACGCTTCTCTTTTTTTGTTCTAACAACAACAGCTTTAATAACAGTACCTTTCTTAATATTACTATCTGGAGCAGCTTCTTTTACTGAAGCAACAATAATATCGCCAACTCTACCGTAACGCTTACGTGAGCCACCTAAAACTTTAATACACATAATCTCTTTAGCACCAGAATTATCTGCAATTATTAATCTTGACTGAACCTGAACCATACTACTCAGCCCCCTTTGATCTACTTTCTAGTGCTTGTGAAAGTATCGCACTCACTCTCCAGCATTTGTTTTTGCTTAGTGGACGAGTTTCAATAATTTCAACTTTATCACCGATTTTTGCAGCATTTTCTTCATCATGAGCAAAAAAGGTTTTAGAGCGTTTAATATATTTTCTATACATTGGGTGAAGCATCTGACGTTCAATCTTTACCACAACAGTTTTCTGCATTTTATCGCTTACTACTATACCACGACGTACTTTTCTTCTTCCTCTACTTACTTCCATCGTCTGCCTTCCTGTTACGCTCAGACACTATAGTCTTAATACGCGCTATATCCTTTTTTGATTGTTTAATCTTTGAGGTATCTTCTAACTCACCAGTCGATAACTTGAAACGCATACGGAATACACTCTCACGTATCTCTTGCTCTTTAGCAGATAACTCTTCTGTGCTAATATCTCTTAGTTCTGTCGGTTTCATAATTATACACCCTCCACAGAAGTTTGAACTTGTGCTTTAATAACAATCTTAGTCTTAATAGGTAGTTTATGTGATGCTCTACGGAATGCTTCTCTAGCATCTGCTTCGCTTACTCCACCACCAATTTCAAATAACATAGTTCTCTCTTTAACTGGAGCAACATAACCATCTAAAGGACCTTTACCTTTACCCATACGGACTTCAGCAGCTCGTTTAGTTACCGGTTTGTGTGGGAATATACGAATTGTAACATCTCCACCCCTTTTTAAATATCTGTTAATCGCAATACGGGCTGCTTCAATTTGACGACTTGTAATCTTAGCTTTGCATTCGCTCGCTAATCCAAAATCACCGTAAACAATTGTATGACCCTTAGTCGCTTTACCTTTTATTCTACCTTTAAACTGCTTTCTATATTTCGTCTTCTTTGGCTGTAACATAATACTATTCTACCTCCTTTGAAGTACCAGATCTATCTTCTAATATTTCACCAGTAAAAATCCAAACTTTGATACCTATTATACCAAATGTAGTCAACGCTTCAGCAGTGTTATAGTCGATAGATGCGCGTAATGTCTGTAAAGGAACACGTCCTTTAATATACCACTCGCTTCTTGCTATATCTGCACCAGCTAATCTACCACTACACATAACTTTGATACCTAAAGCTCCAGATTTCAATGTTTGCAATACAGCTTTTTTCATAGCTCTTCTAAATGCAACTCTTCTTACTAGTTGTTGAGCTATACCTTCAGCAACTAATTTTGAATCTAATTCTGGTTTTTTAATCTCTCTGATAACTATTAAAGCCTCTGAGCTAGTATATTTTTTAAGTTCAAGCTTCAATTTTTCAATTTCTGCTCCCTTCTTACCAATAACTACTCCAGGACGGCTACTATTTAATGTAATTCTAACTTTACCACTCATACGCTCTATAACTATCTGAGATATACCAGCTTGTGCAAGCTTCTTACGTAAAAATGTACGTATTCTTATATCTTCAATTAGATGTTTCGCATAATCTGCTTTATTAGCATACCATACTGAATTCCAAGGCTTGCTTACACCTACTCTAAAACCAGTTGGATTAACCTTCTGTCCCACTATTTCCCCCCTTGATCATCTGCAATAACTACTTTAATATGAGTAGTCGGCTTACAAATAAGAGACGCTCTACCATGTGCTCTTGGCATGAATCTCTTTAACGGAGGACCCATCTCAATATTTAATACTTTCACTTTAAAATTTGAGAAATCACGAATCTTATGATTCTCCTCAGCGTTCGCAACAGCAGACCTTAGAACTTTAAATATAGCTAAAGCGCTTTTGCGTGGTGTAAACTTAAGCAATGCCATCGCTGCATCAACTTGTTTACCGCGTATCAACGCCGCCACTTCTCTTGTCTTACGTGTAGAAACCCTTATATACTTGCCTGTAGCTTTTACATCCATAATCTATCTTCCTTTAACCTTTTTATCATCTTTCTTATGACCTTTAAAAGTTCTTGTTAATGAAAATTCACCCAATTTATGACCAACCATATTCTCTGTAACATAAACAGGAATAAATTTATGTCCATTATGAACAGCAAAAGTTAAGCCGATCATATCTGGTATGATGGTACTTCTTCTTGACCACGTTTTGATAACTTGCTTACTGCCCGAACTTTTAGCAACATCCACTTTCTTCAGTAGATGATCATCAATAAATGGGCCCTTCTTTAACGATCTTGGCACGTTAATCCTCCTAAGTTAATAACTATTCGTTTATATAAACCATATAGTATTAAGTAGATATAACAATATTTAATATACTCTTTTCTTAATTACTTCTTCTTACGACTCTTAACAATATACTTGTTAGATTGTTTGTTACGTTTACGAGTCTTATAACCTTTAGTCGGTTTACCCCATGGTGTTACTGGATGACGTCCACCTGATGTACGTCCTTCCCCACCACCCATTGGGTGATCTACTGGGTTCATTGCAACCCCTCTAACTGTTGGACGAACTCCCATCCAACGTTTACGACCAGCTTTACCGATTGATATATTATCATGCTCTTGATTAGAAACTTGTCCGATCGTAGCTCTACACTCCGACTTAACTAATCTAATCTCGCCTGATGGTAATCTAACGTGGCAATATTTGCCCTCTTTAGATAATAACTGTGCAAATGAACCTGCTGATCTAACCATTTGTCCACCTTTACCTGGACGAAGCTCAACATTATGGATCACTGTACCAACTGGCATGTTACATAATTGTAATGTGTTACCAGTTTTTATATCAGCACCCTCGCCTGATTGAATTTTGTCGCCAACTTTCAATCCTACTGGAGCAATGATATAACGTTTCTCACCATCAAGATAATGCAACAATGCTATTCTTGCTGATCTATTTGGATCGTATTCGATAGTTGCAACATTTGCAACAACGATATCTTTATTACGTTTAAAATCTATTAAACGATAACGACGCTTGTTACCGCCACCTTGGTGACGAACTGTAATACGACCGTTATTGTTTCTTCCACATCTTCTTGTTTTAGATACCGTTAACGATTTCTCTGGAGATGATGCCGTTAACTCCGAGTAATCACTATTTGTTCTAAAGCGAACACCTTTCGATGTTGGATTATATTTCTTTATGCCCATCTAACTGTACCCCTTCTATGCGAAATCTAAAGTTTCGCCTTCTTTTAAATACACAACCGCTTTCTTCCAATCTTGACGACGTCCTGTTTTTTTACCAAAACGCTTAACTTTTCCGTTAAAGTTCGCCGTTCTAACTGCACGTACCTTAACTTCAAAAAATTTCTCTACTGCTTGTGCTATCTGGATCTTATTTGCAGCCGTATGTACTTGGAAAACAACAGCGTTAAACTGCTCTTTCTGAAATACTGCCTTCTCTGACAAATGAGGTCTTCTTAATACGTCATATATTGTTATCATAACTCTTTCCTATTAAATCACTATATATTTAGCTATTCTACTTAAGCTGATGCTGCTTCTTTACTATCCGTTACAGGTGCTTGTTTACTCTCAAGTCCAGTCGCCGTTTTTAACAGTGGAAGACAAGATTTAAGAATGAATACCTTACGAGAATTAACTAAATCGTATACATTTAAACCATCTATATGCAATATGTTTGCACATTTTAGGTTACCAAATGAACGTGTTACTTTCTCATCAAGAGAATCCACAATAAATAAAACGCCTCTATCTAATGCAAAATTATTTAGTATCACTAATGCTTCTTTTGTTTTACCCATCTCAACATATAATGAATCTAATATAATTAGTGCTCCATCATCGTATTTAGAACTTAAAACTGATTTTAAAGCATTTTTAACTTTCTTCTTAGGCATAGAGTAAGAGTAATCTCTCTGTTGTGGACCAAATGTAGTACCACCACCACGCCATAATGGAGATCTGTTAGATCCTGCTCTTGCATTACCTGTACCTTTCTGCTTGTAAGGCTTTCTGCCACCACCCGAAACTTTACCTTTCGTTTTAGTGCAGTGTGTACCTTGTCTTTTATTTGCTAACTGCATCTTAACCACTTCGTGGACAAGAACTGAATTAACAGGATAATTAATTATCTCGTCATCAATCTCTGCAGTAGAAACAACCTCATTCTTTAGATTATAAACATCTATTTTAGCCATCTTTTTATCTCTCTGTTATTACTTCAATATAATATACTGATATCAACAAAACCTAACGTTTAGGTTTAACAGTCTCTTTTATATAAACTATACCGTTTTTGTGTCCCGGAACAGCTCCCTCAACTAATATAACATTAGTTTCAGACATAACTTTAACCACTTTAAGTCTCTGAGTAGTTACTACTTTATTACCCATGTGACCTGGCATTTTTCTGCCTTTATAAACTTCCCCTGGATGCTCTTTCATACCAATCGAACCAACTCTACGGTGAAAACCTGAACCGTGACCCGCTGGACCACCCGCAAAATTATGTCGCTTCATAACACCCGCAAAACCTTTACCTAATGAAACACCTTGAATATCAACAAGATCGCCTTCTGAAAAAATTTCAGCTTTTATCTCTTGTCCGATATTGAAATCGTCTGTTTGGTCTAAACGGATCTCTTTAAGATACTTCATTGGAGTAACTCCAGCCTTCTTAAAATGACCTGTCATAGGTTTATTTACTTTGTTCTCAGATACTATCTGCTGAAAACCTATCTGGATAGCGCTATAGCCATCAGATTCCAATGTTTTCTTCTGAGTAACAAAACATGGGCCGGCTTCAATAACCGTCACTGGTATTACTACACCATTAGAGGAGAAAATCTGTGTCATTCCAACTTTTCTACCTATTATTCCCTTTCCCATCTATCTATATCCTGCCTTATAATTCTATAATTTCGTTATTAAACACTAAACTAATACTTAAAATGTCAGCCTAGCAATGTAAAGCAACTCTTATGCCATCTGAATCAATAATTTTATCTACTGATTAATCTCTACATCTACCCCTGCTGATAGGTCTAACTTAGTTAAAGCTTCTATCGTTTGTGGGTTATACTCAAAAATATCTATAAGTCTTTTATGTGTTCTTATTTCAAACTGTTCGCGCGAATTCTTATCTACATGGGGAGATCTTGTTACACAAAATTTCTCTATGCGAGTTGGTAATGGTATAGGACCTACAATTCTAGCCCCTGTACGTTTAACAGTATTCACTATATCCTTTACAGACTTATCTAACACTCTATGTTCAAACGCTTTTAACTTAATTCTTATCTTTTGACTTGCCATTAATAATTACCCACTTTTCTATGTATGTACATTAACTACTTTATTACTAAACAAAAACCATAATCCAAAGTATAAATAATGATAAATACTAAGATTAAACTATAGATTAATAAATATAATGCACTATCTATTAACCTATATATATTTAAATTATTATTACTCGATTATCTCTGTAACAACACCTGCTCCAACTGTTTTACCACCCTCACGAATTGCAAAACGTAACCCTTTTTCCATTGCGATCGGTTGAATCAAGTTTACTTCAGCTGAAATATTATCACCTGGCATAACCATCTCTACGCCTTCTGGTAGAATAATGATTCCTGTAACGTCTGTTGTTCTGAAATAGAACTGTGGACGGTAGCCTGGGAAGAATGGAGTGTGACGTCCGTGCTCTTCTTTTGTTAATATGTATGCTTCAGCTTTGAATTTTTTATGTGGTTTGATCGATCCTGGTTTAGCCAATACTTGACCACGCTCAACATCATCTTTCTTAGTTCCTCTTAATAAAACACCAACGTTATCGCCAGCTGTTCCTTCATCAAGAAGTTTTCTAAACATTTCTATTCCTGTTACAATTGTTTTAGTAGTGTCGTTGATACCAACGATCTCTATCTCTTCCCCAACTTTAACAACACCACGTTCAATTCTACCTGTTACAACTGTTCCTCTACCTGATATTGAGAAAACATCCTCTATCGGTAAAAGAAATGGTAAATCTATTGCACGCTCTGGTTGTGGAATAAAGCTATCTACTGCTGCGATTAAATCTAATATCGGTTGACTGTGCGTTGGATCAGTTGGATTCTCTAATGCTTTTAACGCTGAACCTTTAACTATTGGAGTATCATCACCAGGAAATTCATATTTAGATAATAAATCTCTGATCTCTAATTCAACTAATTCAATTAACTCAGGATCAAGATCTGGACTATCAGTTTTGTTAACAAAAACAACTATGTGAGGAACACCAACTTGACGTGCAAGAAGAATATGCTCTCTTGTTTGAGGCATAACACCATCTGTTGCTGAAACAACTAAAATTGCTCCATCCATCTGTGCTGCACCAGTGATCATATTCTTAATATAATCTGCGTGGCCAGGACAATCAACGTGTGCATAGTGACGAGTTTCTGATTCGTACTCAACGTGTGCTGTTGATATTGTAATCCCTCTTTCTCTCTCTTCTGGAGCTTTATCAATATTAGCATAGTCTACGAACTCAGCTAAACCTTTGTGAGCTAAAACACTTGTAATTGCTGCCGTTAATGTTGTTTTACCATGATCTACGTGACCTATTGTACCTATGTTTACGTGTGGCTTTTTACGCTCAAACTTCTGTTTTGCCATTTCCTAATCCTCCGTATCAAAATTTCTTAATTTGTTATTTTCTTATTTTATCTTTATCTTATTAAACACTTGTAACTGTTACTATTCTAGCCTCTAGACTTCATTATCTCTTCAGCTATACTGTTAGGAACATCTTCGTAATGGTCGAACTGCATTGAGTATGTAGCTCTACCTTGTGATGCTGATCTTAAATCAGTCGAGTAACCAAACATCTCTTTAAGCGGAACCATAGCATTTATCACTTGAACGTTACCTTGCATATTCATGCCCTCGATACGTCCTCTTCTTGATGATAAATCACCCATAACGTCACCCATATACTCATCTGGAACTACAACCTCAACCTTCATCATCGGCTCTAGCAATACTGGTGATGCTGATCGCATACCATCTTTAAAAGCCATTGAACCTGCTATCTTGAACGCCATCTCGTTAGAATCGACATCATGATATGAACCGTCAATTAACTTAGCTTTACAATCTACAACTGGGTATCCTGCCATCGGACCTGATTCCATAGCTTCTATAATTCCTTTCTCTACTGCTGGAATATACTCTCTTGGAATTGAGCCACCGACTACATCATTAACAAACTCAAAGCCTTTACCAGGTTCGTTAGGTGTAAGCTCTAGCCATACATGTCCGTACTGTCCACGTCCACCTGATTGTTTGATATATTTACCTTCAGTTTTAACTGTTTTCTTAAATGTTTCTCTATAAGCAACCTGTGGGTTACCGATATTCGCTTCAACTTTAAATTCTCGTTTTAATCTGTCAACGATAATCTCTAAATGAAGCTCACCCATTCCAGATATAACTGTTTGAGCTGTTTCATCATTTACTGAAACTCTAAACGATGGATCCTCAGATGCTAATTTAGCTAACGCCTGTGATAACTTATCTTGATCTGCCTTAGTTTTTGGCTCTATCGCAATAGATATAACTGGTTCTGGAAACTCTATAGACTCTAAAATAACTGGAGCATTTTCATCACAAAGAGTATCGCCCGTTGTTGTAAACTTTAGTCCAACAGTAGCACAAATATCTCCCGCTCTGATCTCCTTAATCTCTTCACGCTTGTTAGCATGGATTTTAAGTAGACGTCCAACTCTCTCTTTCTTATCTTTTGTAGAGTTAACTACATAGTTACCCGCTTCTAAAACACCAGAGTAAACTCTGAAATATGTTAACTGACCCATGTATGGATCTGTCATAATTTTAAATGCTAATGCTGAGAAAGGCTCTTCATCTGATGCTGCACGTTCAACTTCATTACCTTTCATATCAATACCCTTAATAGGTCTGATATCTAGTGGTGATGGCATGTAATCAACTACTGCATCTAATAATGTTTGTACACCTTTATGCTTAAAAGCTGTTCCACATATAACTGGGTTGAACATTAATGTTATTGTACCTTTACGGATACATTTTTTAATCTCTTCCTCTGTAAGCTCTTGACCCTCAAGGTATTTTTCCATAATAGTTTCATCTGCATCAATAACAGACTCTATCATTTGAACTCTATACTCTTCAGCTTTAGCTTGCATGTCAGCAGGGATATCTTGCTCAGTAACTTCCATACCTAGATCTTCGCCTGTCCAAACAAATGCACGCATCTTAACTAAATCAACAACACCTTCAAAATTCTCTTCAGCACCGATTGGTAATTGAATTGGAACTGGTTTTGCACCTAATCTGTCTTTCATCATAGCTACTGCACGATAAAAATCAGCACCTGTTCTATCCATTTTATTGATAAATGCTATTCTTGGAACAATATACTTATCAGCCTGTCTCCAAACTGTTTCAGATTGTGGTTGCACACCTGAAACTGCACAGAAAACCGCTACCGCTCCATCAAGAACTTTTAATGAACGCTCAACTTCAATCGTGAAATCAACGTGTCCTGGTGTATCGATAATGTTAATAACATAATCTTTCCAAAAACATTGTGTTGTAGCAGATGTGATCGTGATACCACGCTCTTTCTCTTGCTCCATCCAGTCCATTGTTGCTGCGCCATCATGAACTTCACCGATTTTATAATTTACGCCTGTATAGTATAATATACGCTCTGTTGTTGTAGTTTTACCTGCATCAATGTGAGCCATAATACCTATATTACGTTGAAATTCTAAACCCTTAACTCTTGCCATTATCTTACCACCTAAAGTGTGCGAAAGCTCTGTTTGCTTCTGCCATACGATGTATATCTTCGCGTCTTTTAACTGAAACACCTTTGTTAGATGCTGCATCTATAAATTCGCCAGCTAAACGCTCTGTCATTGTCTTTTCTTTACGTGCACGTGCTGCTGTTATTACCCATCTTATTGATAAAGCTTGTTTTCTAACTAGCCTTACTTCTATAGGGACTTGATATGTTGCGCCACCAACTCTTCTTGATTTAACTTCTAATGTTGGCTTAACATTCTCAATTGCTTTCTTAAATACCTCTACCCCATCTTCGCCTGTGCGTTCTTTGATAAGGTCTAGTGTTGAGTAAAATATTCCCTCGGCAACCGACTTCTTGCCCGAGTACATTAAACTATTGATAAACTTTGTTATCAATATATCCTTAAATATAGGATCTGGTAAAACTTCTCTTTTTTTTGCGACTCTTCTACGTGCCATCTAAATATTACTCCCAATATATGATTATGATTAGTAACCTTAATTAAACTGTACTACTAACAGATTTATTTAGGACGTTTCGTTCCATATTTTGAACGACTTGTTTTTCTGTTTGCAACACCCGAAGTATCTAACGCACCTCGAACTATTTTGTATCTAACACCAGGTAAATCTTTTACCCTTCCACCACGAACCAATACAACCGAGTGCTCTTGAAGATTGTGACCTATACCAGGGATATAAGCTGTTACCTCTATTGAGTTCGTCAAACGCACACGAGCTACTTTACGCAACGCTGAGTTAGGTTTCTTTGGTGTAGTCGTATATACTCTTACGCAAACACCTCTACGCTGTGGGTTACCCTGTAACGCTGGTGATTTTGTCTTACGTACTTGTGATTTACGACCAAAACGTACTAACTGATTTAATGTAGGCAAAATGCCACCTCCATGCTGTACTCTTATATAAATATACTTTTATATAATTGAACTAGACATAATTAATCTATGCTCTCAAAACATAACACATATAAAACTATTTCATTTAGCGACACTGATCTCTCAATGTTTAGTCACTAAACAATTTTTAAAACAATCGAAATTTTTATAATCTTTGATACATTGTCGTTTTTCAGAAACTCACCCATTAAACGGTTGGTCCAATAGTGAAAATAGTTGAGTACTATTATTTACTGGTTTGTTTCTATAAATTCGTCAAGATGAAGATGATAATACATATAATAATAAAATGCAAGCATTATTTACATTTCATTAATGTTTTTATTTATACAGATAATAATACTTAAATTCCACACATAAACTTATTTAAATTATATCCATATAACCCTTATGAAATATAGGTATTTTACGCAGTTGTCTTTTCATAATATAGTTAGTATTTTAATAAAAATATTTTTCCCACATATAAAAAAATATCAAATTCTATGCAAATATTTACTTTAGCTTTATTTTATTTTAAATATTTTACATCTGTTTTGATAGATGTTAATATCAATAAATAATAACATTAAACAATGAGGATTAGTTATGAGTAAAATTTATGTATTGGATAGCTGTGTGACAAATAATTTTAAAGATAAGTTACTCTTAGAGAAGATTACGAATGCTTGGGGTTCAGTTGCTAATGCAAAATCACCAACATCTATAAAATATGGCGTCTATCATAATTATGAGAGTGATTATAAAGGCGATTACACGCTATCTATAGCAACTTGTGACGAAACTGATAGCTCTATGTGTTAGAAATACCTAGTGACGTTGCTTATAAAGTTTTTCTAGTTGATACATCTAAAAATGTAGAGAACCCTGTGTTTGAAACATGGAAACAGATTTGGGAACTTGAAGAGAAATTGATGCTTAAAAGAGATTATGTTCTTGATTATGAAAAGTATTATCCAGATGGAACAATTGAAATTTATATCGGTGAAAAAAAATAGTATAGAATTGAAACCGTTGAGTTAATTTTATGACTGGATAGTTTTATGACTATAGTTTAGTTTAGTTTAGTTTAGTTTAGTTTAGTTTAGTTTAGTTTAGTTTATGATTGGGATTGGAGTTGGGTTACGTAGTTGTTCGAATACTGCCCGACTGCTAGCTGATTAATTAATTGGAACTATAGGT
>CAMRCY010000010.1 GCA_947041165.1 uncultured Deferribacteraceae bacterium
TATAGAACTTGCATGTATCTGTAGCCTTATCGTAACCAGAATTACCGATTTTTGATTTTACTTTATCAAGAGTTATCTCTATATCATTAATAGAGTTAATAGAGATATCAAGGTAATATCTAGCCATTGTAGAAAGTTTTGAGTAATCAGTTAATGCAGTATGAGCACCAGTCCAACAAGGGTTGTACTCAAAATCAGTTGGTATAACTTTGCTTAAATTTGCGCCGTAAAATGCACCGTAAGAGAGTATATTCTCAAAAAACTCAGGAGGTTTATCGTAGAAAAGTTTTCTGTATAACTCTTCATTAAAACCAACTATTTTTTTTGAAACATTATCAATAGTAACTGTTAGGATAAATGAACTAAAATGACCAGGCAATCTACCATTTCTATCGGTATTTCCATAACCATTATATGATATAGCACTTTCAGATGGTTGTAGTGTTGCTACATCAATAGAAGGAATGTTTGTGTCCCAATATTCTGGATTAGTAAAATTATAATTAGTCCCTTTATAAATATCACATTTAGGTACTCCTTCAAGTTCTGTGCCAGTATTATTTAATTTAATATCACACCTAATAATAGATGTTTTATAGCTTATATTTTCAGTAGTATTATTTTTAAATGTAAAAAATACATCATTAAATTGAACATCCTCATACGGGCTTTCTGAAACACATGATATAAAAGATAGTACGCTAAAAAGGATTACTATGTATTTGGTCAATGTCATTCCCATGTCCCCCGATACATTTTTCTAACAATTGAAACATCTTTTGTTGTGATATATCTGTTATCATCCACACCCAAACTCTCACCAGCATCTATACATTTTTCTGTTGTTTTTAATGACTGTGGAGTATCGTAAACATAACTACATCTACTATTTTTGAATCTAGTGTCATTACTGTTTTTTGCAGTTATAGGCTCCTGATCTAATCCGTTCCGATAATGCATTATAGAAAAATAGTCGTAAGTAGGCGACACTTGAGTTAAGCGTGCAGTTTCATATACATTGCGGTATATAGGTGTTTTTATAGTGATTTTGAACCATAAAAATCTAACTCTTCTATAACTCCATCCTACAAATACTTTACCTGCAAGATATGTATGGCTAACATTAATGCTTCTGTAATCCCAATCATTCGTATGAGGCATATTTATATAATTGTTTCTATCGTATCTTTGATGTTCATGTAATAACCCTATCACATGTCCTAGTTCATGTGTTGCTACTCTTTGTAAATCAGGAATGAATTCGCTATTGGGGCTATTAAACTTTGAACTTAGTTCCATCCATGGCATACTTGCTGGCAGCCAACCTATCCAAGCCGCACTACCGCTATCACTATTATTTTTCATTGAAATTCTCAAACATGAATCACCATAAAGCCATGAAAACAATAGGTATGCATTGTGATTGCATTGACGGAAATCAATAATACCTTTAGTAGTTCTTTCCCAGTCATACATAGCTGCTTTTACCTTAGTTTCTACATGCTGAGGAACTCCTTTGAATTTATAGTATATTCTTCCGTTATATCTCCATAGAGGGGTAGGTTTGAGATAATGTCCAGTTGGAGAAACTTCTTCATTTTCCAGTCCATCACCATATTCAGCCTCTTCAGAGTTGTCATTTATAACCTCTGTTACTAGCCCCATATCGGCTAATGCTGTATCGATATCTTCTCCACGTGCTTCGGCATTTAAAAGTTCAATAGTTATTGCTCCGCTAAGATCATCACTACGAACCATCATGTTTTCTACCATTAGAGTATTGTTATCAACACGAGATACAAACTCAAGTGTTAGTGCGTCAGTTACATCTGGTTGAATCTCTTTGATAGTCTCTGTGAGTTCAGATTCAAGTTCCATTATTTCATCTTCTAATGTTACTTCTTCTTCAGATGCCATCATTACTCCATCAACTTCAGTATTAGTTGTTCTTTTTCTCGTAATAGAACTTAAATCTTCTGGTAGATTAGATAATATATCCTCTAAATCTAGAAAACCAGTATCAGGCTCTCCTGAAAGTCCGTCAGCTACTGCTGTTGCATAGCCTTCAGGTATACCAATATCATATTTTGCTAGAAGTTCTGCAGACTTCTCTGCAAAGGTTAACGTTGTTACCATAAATTTTTGATACGTTTTACCAGCATCCGTAGTTGGCTCAACTTCTGAAATGTTTTCAATAATAGCATTAGTTTTTTTTGCCTCACTACATGAGCTTAAAAGTAAGAAAACAGAGAATAACGATAACATAGGAATTGAATGAAATACTTTTGATAAGAAATTGTTTTTGAAGATCTTCATCTTGCACCTCAGGTTTTAGTTTGTTTGTTGCATAAGACAAATATTAGGATATCATGCTGACTTTAAATAACGCCCCACCGTATACTAAATTATAAAATATCAATATTAATATCGTATAATTTAAAGTATTGTTTCATGTGTGGCTTATAATGTCAACTATAGTTCATTGTTTATATTTCTTTTATATATATGAATATATGAGTTTTATAATTATGTATTTATATATGATTTTATTCATTTTTCATTAAATAATGGTGCATTTAATTTTATGTTTCATTCTCTATTTTTTGCTTGAAATTATATTTTTAACTTTTAACTTTGATAATTATATCATATTATATATTAGTGTTTAATATGGTTTTGATATAGGGGGATTTTAGATGAAATTTTTTACAGTTGCGTTTATGTTTATGTTTTTGGGATTAGTTAATATATCTGTATGTTATGCTGATGAGGCGACGTTATTTACCAAATATAGTAAAGGGTGTGAAGATAAAAACGCTGAAAGTTGTTACAAGCTTGGATTTATGTATGCAAGTGGTGATGGCGTTGAGCAAGATAATAAGAAGGCGAAAAAGCTTTATAAAAAAGCTTGTGATGGTGGTAATGCCGAAGGTTGCATATCGCTTGAGATGCTGAAGAGTGCCGATAAACTATTCAAGACATTTGGTAACTAGAAGTTTTAATTAACGGTTGTGATTTATATAAAAGGATATATGAGAAAATAATCGCAACTCATAAGTTCAAAATCTCAACATAAATCAATTTTATAAATATAATTAGAGGGTGTTTTAAATCTATAAAGCCCTCTATTTTTTTGTTCAAAAATTGCTATATTTTTTTAAAACTATATTATACTATTAGATTAGGATTTTATATGATTTTAGTAAAGGGGTTTTAGAGATGAGATTTTTTAGTAGGACGTCATTTATTGTTTGTATGTTTTCTCTCTTCATTATTTCATGTGCGAATAAATCAAGTTACCTTCATAAAGCTTGTGATGATGGAGATACTAGTAGCTGTTATAATCTTGGATTAAGGTATTATACAGGCGAAATAGTGTCAATAGATCGTAAAAAAGCAGTTAAGTTATTTAACAAAGCTTGTGATGATGGACATGTAAAAAGCTGTTATAATCTTGGAGTTATTTACGATAACGGCAAAGGTGTACCAGTAGATTATAAAAAAGCTAGCTGGCTATATAACAAAGCGTGTGATGGTGGAGTGGCTGAGGGTTGTTATAATCTTGGACTTATGTATTCTAACGGCGAATATGTGCCAGTAGATTATAAGAAAGCTAGTGAACTATTTGATAAAGCTTGTGATGGTGGATATGTTGGTGGTTGTCTTAATCTTGGAACTATGTATTATGCAGGCGAGGGTATGCCCGTAGATTATAAAAAAGCTAGTGAACTATTTGATAAAGCTTGTGATTATGGAGTGACTAGTGCTTGTTATAATCTTGGAGTTATGTACGCTAAGGGCAAGGGCGTAACAGTTGATCATAAAAAAGCTAGAGAGTTATATACGAAAGCATGTGATGGTGGATATACTAGTGGCTGTTTTAATCTTGGGAATGGTTACTATAATGGCAAAGACGTGCCAGTAGATTATAAAAAAGCTAGTGAGTTATATCTTAAAGCATGTGATGGTGGAAGTACTAAAGGTTGTGTTAATCTTGGATATATGTATGCTAACGGCGAAGGTGTACCAGTAGATTATAAAAAAGCAGTTAAATTATATGATAAAGCTTGTGAGGATGGAAATGCAGGTGGTTGTGGCATTCTTGGATTTATGTATGCAACAGGTGAACAAATTCCAGTTGATTACGATAAAGCGTTGAGTTTATATAAAAAAAGTTGTGAACTTGGAAGTCAAAAACGTTGCGATGCATACAAAATATTATACGACGAAATGAAAAAATAATTTTAACTATTTTATTTATAGTGAGAATATTATATATTGAGGTTTGATAAAATTTTACTACAGGGGAATTTAGTGCTATGAAATTTTTTACAATAACAGTTATGACTGTGTTTATATTTTTAGGTATAGTGAGTGTGTCGGTATCTTATGCATATGATAAGGCGTTAGTTGATGAATATAGTAAAGAGTGTGAGAAAGGTAACATTGAAAGCTGTGGTGAGCTTGGACTTATGTATGCAGTGGGCGAAGGTGTACAATACGATTTTAAAAAAGCTAGTGAATTACTTAATAAAGCTTGTGATGGCGGGAATATTGATAGTTGTTTTCTGCTTGGAGCTGTGTATTATGAAATTGAAGGAGTATCAATAAACGATAAAAATATTATTGAAATGTTTAACAAAGCTTGTACAGGTGGATCGACTGAAAGCTGTTTTCATCTTGGAATTATGTATAATGAAGGCGATGAAGTACCAGTAGATTACAAAAAAGCTAGTGAGCTGTTTGAAAAAGCTTGTGATGGTGGAAATGCTAGTGCTTGTTCTAATCTTGGATATATGTATTCTAACGGCGAAGGTGTACCAGCAGATTATAAGAAAGCGTTAAAAGTATTTAAGAAAAGCTGTGAACTGGGATTTCAAGAAGGTTGCGATGGATATAAAACGATACAAGACGAAATGAAGAAATAATTTTAACTATTATATATTAAGGTTTGATAAAATTTTACTACAGGGGAATTTAGGACTATGAAATTTTTTACAATAACAGTTATGACTGTGTTTATGTTTTTAGGTATAGTGAGTGTATCAGTGTCTTATGCAGATGACAAGAAGTCGGTTGCAAAATATATTAAAGGGTGTGACAAGGGAGATATTAATAGTTGTTATGAACTTGGGTATATGTATGATACAGGTAAAGGCGTAACGGTTGATTATAAAAAAG
Source organism: uncultured Deferribacteraceae bacterium (assembly GCA_947041165.1). Taxonomy (GTDB): domain Bacteria; phylum Chrysiogenota; class Deferribacteres; order Deferribacterales; family Mucispirillaceae; genus CAMQYB01. Next base: position 5,182 of record CAMRCY010000010.1, read on the forward strand.
CAGTTAATTTTTATGATAAAGCATGTAAAGGTTCTCATGTTGGTGGGTGTTATAATCTTGGATATATGTATGCAATGGGTGAAGGTGTAGAGGTTGATTATAAAAAAGCAAATACGTTTTATGCTAAAGCATGTGATGGTGGAGTGGCTACTGGTTGTTACAATCTTGGACATAGTTATTACAACGGCATGGGTGTACCAGTAGATTATAAAAAGACAGTCAAATTATTCAAGCAAGCTTGCGATGGTAAAGAAGCAAATGGCTGTAGCAATCTTGCAGTTATGTATATAGAAGGACGCATTCCAACAGATCATAAAAAGGCTTTAAGTTTATCAAAAAAGGGCTGTGATATGGGCGATAAAAACAGTTGTGATTTGCATGAATATATATCTGCTGAACTGAAGAAATAATTTTAAATATTTTATTTATAGTGAGAATATTATATATTAAGGTTTGATAAAATTTTACTACAGGGGAATTTAGGACTATGAAATTTTTTACAATAACAGTTATGACTGTGTTTATGTTTTTAGGTATAGTGAGTGTGCCTATATCTTATGCAGATGATAAAGCGTTAATTGAGAAACATAGTAAAGAGTGTGATAAAGGCAACGTTGGAAGCTGTGCTGAGCTTGGACTTATGTATGCAGTGGGCGAAGATGTACCAGTAGATTTTAAAAAAGCTAGTGAATTACTTAATAAAGCTTGTGATGGCGGGAATATTGATAGCTGTGTTGTACTTGGAGATATGTATTTTAACGGTGAAGGTGTATCAGTAGATAAGAAAAAAGCTAGTGAGTTGCATATGAAAGCTAGTGAGTTACATATGAAAGCTTGTGATGGTGGATTTACTGATAACTGTATTTCACTTGGATATATGTATAGTAATGGTAACGGTGAAGGTGTACCAGTAGATTTCAAAAAAGCTAATAGCTTATTTGATAAAGCTTGTATGGGTGGGAATGCTTGGGGCTGTGCTAATCTTGGATATATGTATTATGACGGCGAAGGTGTACCAGTAGATTATAAGAAAGCTAGTGAGCTGTTTAAAAAAGCGTGTGATGGTGGAGATACTGGTGGTTGTTTCAGTCTTGGAAATAGTTATTCTAACGGCGAAGGTGTAGCAGTAGATTATAAAAAAGCTAGTGAATTATATGAAAAAGCTTGTGATGGTTCTGATTCTTGGGCTTGTTATAATCTTGGAGTTATGTATTATGAAGGCGAGGGCGTGTCAGTAGATTATAAAAAAGCTAGTGAATTATATAAGAAAGCTTGTGATAGCGGAAATACTGATGGTTGTAACAATCTTGGAGTTATGTATGCTAACAGCGAAGGCGTACCAGTAGATTATAAAAAAGCTAGTGAACTATATAAGAAAGCTTGTGATGGAGGAGATGCTATGGGTTGTAGTAATCTTGGAGTTATGTATGTTACAGGTGAGTATATACCAGTTGATGAGGATAAAGCATTAAGTCTATTTAAAAAAAGTTGTGAGCTTGGTAATCAAAAAGGTTGCGATGCATACAAAATATTATACGACGATATGAGAAAATAATCTCAACTCATAAGTTCAAAAATTTTAACGTACAGTAATTATTTATAAATATAATCAGAGGGTGTTTTTAATCTATAAAACCCCTCTATTTTTTTTGTTCAAAAATTGCTATATTTTTTTAAAAACTATATTATACTATTAGATTAAGATTTTATATGATTTTAATAAAGGGGTTTTAGAGATGAGATGTTTTAGTAGGACGTTATTTATTGTTTGTATATTTTCTCTCTTCATTATTTCATGTGCTAATAAATCAAGTTACCTTCATAAAGCGTGTGATGGTTCTGATACTAGTAGCTGTTATAATCTTGGATTAAAGTATCATGCAGGCGAAGGCGTGCCAGTAGATTATAAAAAAGCAGTTAAGTTATTTAAAAAAGCTTGTGATGATGGAGTGACTAGTGCTTGTTATAATCTTGGAGTTATGTATGCTAACGGCGAAGGTGTGCCAGTAGATTATAAGAAAGCTAGTGAACTATTTGATAAAGCTTGTGATGATGGAGTGACTAGTGCTTGTTATAATCTTGGATTAATGTATTATGACGGCAAAGATGTACCAGTAGATTATAAAAAGGCAGTTAAGTTATATAACAAAGCGTGTGATGGTGGAGAGGTTCAGGGTTGTTATAATCTTGGATTAATGTATTATGACGGCAAAGGAGTTCCTGCAGATTATAAAAAGGCAGTTAAGTTATTTAACAAGGCTTGTGATGGTTCTGATGCTAGTGGCTGTTATAATCTTGGATTAAGGTATTATGCAGGCGAAGGCGTGCCAGTAGATTATAAAAAAGCTAGTCAGCTATATAACAAAGCGTGTGATGGTGGAAATACTAAAGGCTGTAGTAATCTTGGATATATGTATTATAACGGTGAAGGCGTGCCAGTAGATTATAATAAAGCTATTGAATTATATACGAAAGCTTGTGATGGTTCTTATGCTATTGGCTGTACTAATCTTGGATTAATGTATGATACCGGCAAAGGCGTACCTGTAGATAAGGAAAAAGCAGTTAAGCTATATGATAAAGGTTGTGATGGTGCTCATGCTACTGGCTGTTATAATCTTGGATTAATGTATGCTCACAGCGAAGGTGTGCCAGTAGATTATAAAAAAGCTAGTGAACTATATGGCAAAGCTTGTGATGGAGGATATGCTACTGGTTGTTATAATCTTGGATATATGTATGCTAACGGCGAAGGTGTGCCAGTAGATGATAAAAAAGCAGTTAAGTTATATGGTAGAGCTTGTGATGGTTCCTATGCTAGTGGCTGTACTAATCTTGGAGTTATGTATTATAACGGCGAAGGTGTTCCAGTAGATTATGATAAAGCGTTAAGTCTATTTGAAAAAGCTTGTGATCTTGAAAATCAAATGGGTTGCGATTTATATAAAAGAATATACGACGAGATGAGAAAATAATCTCAACTCATAAGTTCAAAAATTTTAATGTACAGTAATTATGTATAAATATAATTAGAGGGTGTTTTTAATCTACAAAAACCCCTCTATTTTTTTGTTCAAAATGTTAATATCAACTTATCTACTAAATTATGCTACATTATATTATATTAACGTACTTTTCATAATATTTTTTAGGAGAATTTTAATATGAAACCTTTTGACATCAATCTACTTATCATCACAATTTTATCTATGTTTATAATTTCATGTGCGACTAATCTCCTCTTATTATCTATCAAGAGAGGGTAGGTGAGGCTCAAGAATTATGTTATAAAAGTGATGCAAACGGTTGTTACGATTTAGGTGTTATGTATATATATATATAGGGTGTGATCGTAGAGCAAGACGCAGACAGAGCGTTCGGTTATTTTAATAGAGCGTGCAATGGTGGCAGTATGGCAGGTTGTGGTGATCTTGGATTGTTCTATTCTGAAAATTTAGGAACGGTTGAACAAGATTTTAATAAGGCGTTTATGTTATTTAAAAAGGCGTGCGATAATGATTATATGCTTGCGTGTTCAGATCTTGGACATATGTATTCAGATGGTGTTGGAGTTAAACAAGATTTTGAAAAATCATTAAGTTTTTATAAGAGATCGTGCGATCAAAAGTTTATGTATTCATGCAATGAGTTTAATGAGTTATATGATAAGGATGTACTAATAATTCAAAACCTGAGCCGTATTGTACAAAATATAAATAGAGTTTAGGATTAAGAGTGATATTGATTTTTAATATAAACTAAAGTATCGTGTTATATTGTTAAGAGTATTAATTTTCTAGGGGGTAATGTTTGATATGATGATTGGTGTTTTATTATCAGCAGGAGTAACGATCGGTATAATTGTAGCAGTAGTTATTGCGATATATCAAGGTGTGAAATATTTTAATGGTGGAGACACCGTATCAAAGAGTGTAGGTAATATATCTAATAGCGAAAGCGTTGATATAAACAATAATAATAGTATCTCTAAAGGGGGCAATATGAAGTGGACATCGGGGCTAGGTTTTAAGATTGTAATAATTTTTGTGTTAGGTTTTTTGATGCTTATACCAGCATCTTTTATAAATGAGATAGTTCGTGATAGAGTTGGTTATCAGCGTGATGCAGTAGAGTCTGTAGTTGATCCGATCGGTGGAGAGTTATATTTAAGTGGAGTGCTTCTTGCTATTCCGTATACGACTAGAGTATATAATGAAGATAAGAATGTTACTACTTATTCAAATAATTATACATATGTTTCTCCTCAGAATTATATGGTAGAGGGTGATATTGAAACATTAATTTTAAATAGAGGTATTTTTAAGATTCCTACATTTTCATCAGACATGAAAATAAACGGTAATTTTGAGAAATTTGTATCGAACAAAGAGGGTGATGTAGGATTTGTTGCATATGATATGAGCAAAGCTTTTTTAGTTGTTGGTACAGGAAACAAGAAAGGGCTTAAGAAAGTACCAGTAATAAAAATCGGTGATACAGTATTAAAAGAGAATGAAGCTCCATTGACTAAAGATATAGCATTTTTTAGTAATTCATTTATCTATAAATTACCACAAAAATATTTACAAAACGGTTTTAAGTTTGATACAAGTGTAGCGATACAGGGTGCGAACTCTATCAATATAAGACCTCTTAATAGTCAGAACACATTTTCACTTTCATCAAAATGGAGAGATCCATCGTTTACAGGTGGTTGGATTCCGTCTAGTAGAGATGTAACCGATGAAGGGTTTAAAGTGACATGGGAAGTTCCAGGCTTTAACACTTCACTTCCTAAGGTTTGGGATACAGAGAGTAGATCGTATAATCAATTTTCAGAAAGCAATTATATCACTACAGATTTTTTACTGTTAAGTGATAACTATAAAAAGACTGTAAAGAGTATTAAGTACGCACTGTTATTTATATTCATACCGTTTTTCGCACTCTTTTTATCAGAGTTACGCAATAATAAACCGTTACATTTTATTCAATACTGTTTAGTTGGTTTTGCGAACGTCATATTCTTTTTACTGCTACTATCTATATCAGAGCATTTATCATTTAATCTAAGTTACTTTATATCAGCGATAATGGTAACCTCGATAGTATCGTTGTATGCGGGGGTTATTACAAACACTAAGAAGATCGGTATAGGTATAGCTATAGTTCAAATGTTATCATATATCTTTCTGTTTGGAATTCTTCAACTTACAGATTATGCGTTAGTTGTAGGATCTGTTGGACTGTTTGCAATAATTGCAGCTGCGATGTATATAACAAGAAATGTAAACTGGTTTAATACGATTTCAAAAGAAGATAATTAATATTAAAATAAGTTTTTAATTAGAGATTTATTAATAGAGTTATCACTGTGAAAAGGGTAACTCTATTTTTTTAGATATCTATATTGATATAAATTGGAGTGATTTATGTTAGATAAAAAAGTAGTAGTTATTACAACTGGCGGAACGATCGCAATGCGTTACGATGAGGCGACAAAAGGATTAGTCCCAGCTGTTAGTGGACAAGAATTAATGGACGCAGTGCCAGAGTTGAAAACAGTTTGTGATATTGAAGTTGTAGAATTTTCAAATATACCAAGTCCACATATGACACCGAAACTTATGAAAGATTTGGGTGATAAAGTTGATGAGATAGCATTAGATAAAACCGTTGCAGGGATAGTTATAACTCATGGTACAGATACGGTTGAAGAGAGTTCATATTTTTTAGATCTATATATTAAAACTGAGAAGCCAGTTGTATTCACAGCAGCCATGCGTGGTGCAACTGACATAAGTTCAGATGGTGCTAAAAATATTTTATGTGCTGTAAAAGTTGCAGCAACTGAGGTTGCTATATCTAAGGGAGTGATGGTTGTGCTTAATGAGTCTATTCATTCAGCTGAGGACGTTATAAAAACTCACACAACAAATGTTGATACATTTCAATCACCATACTGGGGTGCTTTAGGTTATGTTGATAGTGATAGAGTTATATTTAAACGTGATAGAGTTAATAGATTAAAAATTGATACTGTTAAGATAGATGAGAGTGTATATATTGTTAAAACTTTCACAGGTATGAATACAGATATATTTGATTTTCTAATTGATAAAAAAGTTGCAGGAGTTGTGATAGAGGGGTTTGGTAGAGGCAATCTTCCACCGTTAATATTGGACGGTATTAAGAGAATGATTGATGCGAATATTATAGTTGTATTAGTCAGCAGAGTTATAGAGGGGAGGGTGCTTGATGTATACTCATATGTTGGTGCTGTGAAACCTGTTAAAGAGATGGGTGCAATACTCGGAGGCGAACTTACAAGTCAGAAAGCTCGATTAAAGTTGATGTTGTTAATGGGTAGATATAGCGATAAAAAAGAGATAGAAAAATATTTTGATTAATCTATTAATATAGCAATTTAAAGATGAATATATATAATGTATAAATGTTTTAATTATTTACAATATTTATTAATTACTGTATTGTTTGAAAGTGGTAAATAACATATATTAATCTGGGGGATATGATGAAACATATTACTTTATTATTTTCGATACTTCTGTTTTCAACTTCTGCAATGGCACAAGATATAGATCCATTTGATGTTGATATGAAACGACCAATTGATACACCAACAGCCGATACAACTAATAAAAAAGTTAAGAGTACAGCTAATAAGAAAGATAACACAACGGATACGAAGGATAAAAAATCCACTCCAGTTAAAAAAGATAAGAACGGCGGCACAGTTATTTTAGATAACGTAACGATTGAGAAAGACGGATCAGCAACAGAGGTTGATAGTAGGATTGTTGTTCCAGCAGATAATAAAACAGCACCTCTCAAAAAAGCTACAGATAATAAATCAGTTGTAGCAGATAATAAAACTGCATCAAACAAAAATACAGATATTGCAACAGATAACTTAACTGTATCTAGTAACAACGGAACAACTACTACAAATAATGTGACAACAGTATTAAATGATAACGGCACAACTACAACTACGAAAGTCACGACCATTTCAAGTGGTAACGGCACAACAACCACCACAACAACAACAACTGCAGCGACTGTTGTAGCAGATAATATATCCGTATCAAGTGGCACTGGTTCAAGCGATAATGCAACAGCGTCAGCCAATAAAGAGAGTTTCTTTAGCGGCAAACCATTTACGGGGCTTGATGGCAAACAGATATTTTATGTTATGGTAACGGGTGGGTATTCATCATCAGATGGACGAGGCGAATTTAATTCATACCCAGGAGTATTAATTGGAGCAACTGTTGGTAAGCAGTTTTTTAAATATTTTGCAGCAGAGGGTTTTATAGGTTACAACTCAGCATATTTTCAAAGTATAGAGTTGAGAGGTTACGCACTGCTTCAACGAGTTATACGTTTATCCAATAACAAATATGTTATCCCAAGCATTGGTATAGGTGTTTCGCTTGCGACATCACAATCATCAAGTGGTGGTACAGGTGTTAATGATAGCGATATAGGGTTATCAGGTAAAGTTGGTGTTAGATTTATTATGGGAAGAGTTATGTTTGGTGCAAGTGTAGATTACACAGGAAGATTTATAGTTCACAGTTCATTTTCAGTCTTAGCAGAAGTAGGTTTAATATTCTAGAGAGATCTTGCTGTATTAATATATCCTTATTTAAGAGATGTATAGTGAAGTGTATAATAGCTACAACAACAATCCAATCAAAGCGTTAAACCTCAATAAAATTATAGCAACAACAATCAAACCATAAACCACAAAAATAATAGTAATTAAACAGCTATAACAACGATGAAAAAATAATCGTAATAATATTTTTTAAATGTTAATAGAGTAGGGGGTTTCTAATCTATATAGTCATGCATAATTAAGTGTAATATAGTTACTTTAAGTCTATAAAAATAACATATAGATAATTTCGATACAGGCATTTCAAGTCTATAAAAATAATATATAACTAATTTTGACACTGTTACTTTAAGTCTATAAAGATAACATATAGATAATTTTGATATAGGCATTTAAGTCTATAAAATTAACATATAGCTAATTTTGACACAGGCATTTAAGTCTATAAAAATACCGTCTAAGTCTGTTCTATTAGCTTCATCTGTTTATTATAATAATCGTATACATAAAGTTTAAATAGTAGCATCGCAGAGAGTGCAACCATTGCGAAGATCACATACATATCTCTATATCCGATATGACCGATAACATACCCTTGTATCATAACTCCAACACCGATACCTATATCAAATGCAGTATAAAATGTTGCAGTGGCAGCACCTCTTCTTGTAGGTGGCACGATATTAATAACCATCGTCATACACGTTGGCATAATAAATCCAGTTGCAGTTCCAAGCAATACTGCTGATAGATGAAAAAACAGTGTGTTTGTTGCAAGTCCCAACATAACTAAACCTAAGACAAGCAGAGTGAATCCAGTGTATAATATTTTACCAGGACCAGTTTTGTCGATTAGTCTTCCAACATACGGTCTAAATATCCCCATAAATACTGCAAGGATAATAAAAAATAACCATAGGTGTTTAACCTTCAAATCTAATCCGTGTAGCGAACTAAATATTGTAGCAGCGCTATAAGATGCACCGTATAACAGATACATTAAAGCGATAGGCATAACTTTTAATTCATACAAAGTTTTGATTGTGATTTTAGATTTATCTTTTACAAGTTTAGGAAGTTTTATCGAGTACGATGATAGAAGTGATAATGCAACTAATATTACGCCAGTAATACATATATCTCTAAACGATATATACTCCATCAGAAAAACACCAGCTGCAGGTCCAAGAGCCATACCGATACTTATTGATAGTGAGAAAAAACCGATAGCAGATCCTCTATATTTTTTCTCAACTATATCAGCAATCATGGTAGAGTTAGATGTTGTAATCGCAGCCCAACTCATTCCATGTATAACTCTAATAAACATAATCGCTAGAAAAGAGTATGCAAAAAGATACCCACCAACACAGAAGCCGAATATGATAACTCCAGGAATATAGATAATTTTTCGTCCAATTCTATCAAGTGAAATTCCAACGAGTGGACGAATAAAAAGTGAGCTTATAGAGAATATTCCAAGAATTAGTCCGACACTTTTTTCATCGATATGCAGATCTCTAGTAATATGTATAGGGAGTGTTGGCATAAGCATATAGAAAGCTGTAACTATCATTATGTTTGCGATAAAGAGCCTTGTGAAAGGCAGTGTGAAAATTTTATGGTCAGACATCATAGCGTTAAGTTATCCTAGTAAAGTTATTGTCACGTTGTGGTCGTTATATATATCTATAACTATACGACTTAATTTTGTTTTTATCTATGTAATAATTACATATCAATTTACGCCTAAGTGTTTTACATATGTATAATTGCTTAATAATTAATAGTCGGTTAACCATAATGAGTTAAGTTCTTAAATACTATAACTGTATATAAATTATTTAACTGCTAATTTATTAATCATAATGAGTTAAGTTCTTAAATGCTATAACTGTATAGATATTATTTAACTGCTAATTTATTAACCATAATGAGTTAAGTTCTTAAATGCTATAACTGTATAGATATTACTTAACTGCTAATTTATTAATCATATCGGCTTGAATAGCAGCACCGAAACCGTTTCCGATATTTACAACAGACACACCGTTAGAACATGAGTTAAGCATTGCGAGCAGTGTTGTAAGTCCGTTAAAATTCACACCATATCCAACAGCTGTTGGAACAGCAATAACTGGCACTGCAACTAGTCCTGCGATAACAGATGGCAGAGCACCTTCCATTCCAGCAACTGCTATTATCACATTTGCTTGATTTAGAATATCTTGCTTACTAAGCAATCGACTAATTCCAGCAACTCCTAGATCGTATAATCTATCAACGTTACTTCCGAACGCTTCAAGTATAATTGACGCTTCTTCAGCTACATCAATATCGGAAGTGCCAGCAGAAACAACAGCTACTCGTCCAACTTTTTGAACCTCTTTTTTGTGCAGAGTTAGAACTCTTGCGATACGACTGTAAACAGCGTTTGGAAAAACTTTTATAATTTCAGAGGCGATATCTTCATCAATACGAGTTGCGATTGCGACATTACTATTGCCTGCAATTTTCTCAAATATAGGCAACACAAACTCTTTTCGTTTTCCTTCTGCAAAGATAACTTCGGGGTATCCGGTTCTTTTCTCTCTATCGTAATCAATCTCTACATATTGCAGAGTATCATCGTATTTATCGTTCATCTTTAGTATCCTAAAATATTAGTGAGTTAGCAAGGATTTATGGTATTTATATTTATTGCAAAATATAATTAATTCATATAATATTAAGATATTATTTGTATATAGTAAAGATGATTTTATTTATGAGGACAATAATGTTAAGAAAGAAGTTAATTTTGCTCCTAATTGCTTTTTCTGTTTTTATTTTAAGTTGTGAAAGGCGTAAGATAAATACAAGTTCAAAACTTCCAGTAGATAATCCAAGCTACGTAATCAAAGATAGATTAGTTGTCGGTTTAGACGATTATTTTCCACCACTAGGTTTTAGAGGTAAAGATAATCAGATCAGAGGGTTTGAGGTAGATATAGTAAAAGAGATAGCAAAGCGTTTAAATGTGGATCTAATTTTACAACCTATCCACTGGGATCTAAAAGAGTTTGAGTTAAAACGAGGCACAATAGATGTCATCTGGAGCGGTTTAAGTATCGATAAGGAGAGAGGCAAAAACATGCTTCTGTCAGAGCCTTATATGTCATCAAAGATGGTGATTGTTGTAAGGATTGATTCTGTTATTAAATATAAAGCAGGGTTAAAAGGTAAAGTTATCGGAGTGCAGACGGCATCATCAGCTCTTAAAGCTATACAATCTGATTCATTAAGTAAGGAAACTTCGCAGGTTGTTGAGTTTCCAAACAATATAATGGCATTTGGTGATCTTAAAGATAAATTAATTGATGCAGTTATAGTTGATGAAGTGTTTGCAAATTATGTTATTCACAAGATGGGTAACGATGATTTTATGATATTGAGAGAGTCGATAGGTAATAATGTTTATGTAGTCGGTTTTAGAAAGAGCGATTATAAGTTACGCAATAAAATAATGTCTACATTCAACAGTATGATAAAAGATGGTACAGCTGTTAAGATATCTGAAAAATGGTTCGGTAAAAACGTTTTTATGAAAAAATAGGTTGAATATGATTAGATTGATAGTTTTATACACTAAATTGTTAGAGAAATATTAATAATATGTTTAAAAATCTTAAATTTAAGAAGTTAGATATATTTTTTGTACTCTTTTTTGCAACACTCTCTATTTTGTTAATAGTGAGATCATCGTATCGTTTTTATGATAACGGAACAGGCGAGAAGAAGCTAGTTATCGTGAGTGGAACAAACTCATCTAAGATTAGATTATCGTTTGAAAATAATGAGTATGATTTCAACAAATCATTTATAGACTATGATGGAGCAGATAGATCATTATACTCTGACGATGATCTATATATGACAGTGAAGAACGGCGAAGTGAATGTGATATCATCATCTTGCCAAGATCAGATCTGTGTAAAAACACAGACAGCTAAAAAGTGTGGCGATCAGATAATATGTTTGCCGAACAAATTTATGGTTATGATAGATTGTGGTGAATAATATTTTGAGTGTCGTGTTAACGGTTCGTATATTTAATGATTAGCTGTGAAGAATAATTTTGTGATTGTAATTTATGATTATGATTATGATTTTGTTTACGGTTACGGTTAGCATATTTGAAAGTTATATAGTTTATGTTTAGTGATTATGATTACGGTTAGCATATTTGAAAGTTATGTAGTTTATGTTTAGTTGTGGCAAATAGTGCAAGTTTTACAATCACATTATTTTATTTGTCATATCGCTATCACTCAGTATGTATATATTTCATCAATTAGCTACAATAAAATAGATAGTCACAATCAATATGTAATCACGATGAAGCATACGGCTACAATGATAAGTTTATAGAGGATATTTAAGGTTGAAAGTTAAAAAATCAATTAGAATTCCAGTATTAATAGGGGTTTTAGGTGCATTTACAGTTGTTCTTGGTATATTGGAAAATTTTATACCAACGCCAATTCCAGCCGTAAGGTTAGGGCTTGCGAATATACCTATAATGTTTATGCTATACCTATCAACTGCTAGATCTGCGTTTTTATTGATGATAATAAAATCTGTACTAGTGCCAGTATTTTCAGGAAGTTTTATTTTTAAAATGATATTAGGGTTTCCATCAACATTTATTTCGTTTATAGTAATGGTTGTAATGCTAAAAGTGTTAAAAGACAAAGTAACAGCGATATCAGTAGGTGTTGCATCGTCATTCACACATATGTTTATACAGCTTTTAATCGCAAACACGTTATTTATAAATAACATTTTATCAACACCGATAGTGGGAGTTTTATTACTAATATCTGTAATTTCAGGCATTTTGACAGGTGCATTAACGGAGCTTATTCTTTCAAACAACTCATTTAAACAGTTACTAATAGGTAGCAAGGATTAGGTTTTAATAACGCACAAAATTTAGATGTATAGAAGTTGTAATACGATTGTAAAAATATAATTGGAGCTACAAACATGTTAAAAGTTATTAAGGATTTAGATTTAAAAGGCAAGAAAGTTTTTATAAGAGTTGATTTTAATGTTCCCGTAAAAGATTGTAAAGTTTCAGATGATACAAGAATTGTTGAGGCGTTAGAAACTATTTTATACGCTAAAAACTCTGGAGCAAAAGTTATACTAGGCTCACATCTGGGCAGACCTAAAGGCGAGAAAAACTTAGATTACACATTAAAAGTTGTTGCAGATTATATTAATGAGAAGAAGTTTTTTGATATTAAATTTGTAGATGATTGTATAGGTGTAGATGTTGAACACGCTATTGAAGCTATGAACTACGGCGACGTGTTACTTCTTGAAAATCTACGTTTCTATAAAGGTGAAGAGAAGAACGATAAAGATTTCACCGCTCAACTAGGTGCGTTTTATGATGTATATATAAATGATGCATTCGGCACATCACATCGTAAACATTCATCAACTTACGGTTTAGCAGAATTTATCAAAATTAAAGCTGCAGGATTTTTAGTAGAGAAAGAAGCAAAATATTTTGATGCGATTATAAAATCTCCAGCACATCCGTTTGCAGCGATAGTTGGTGGTGCTAAGATATCTGATAAGATCGGTGTTATCAATTCATTAATAGATGTTGCAGATATTATTCTGATCGGTGGTGCAATGGCGTACACTTTTCTAAAATATAATGATTACTCAGTTGGCACATCGATGGTAGAAGATGATGCGATGGATACAGTTAGAAAGATATACGAGAAAGCAGATCAGAAAAATGTATCAATAAATCTTCCTTTAGATCACATTGTATCAGACAAGTTTTGTGGCGATCCTGTAATATGTTCAGAGATATCAATCCCAGATAACTATATGGGACTTGATATTGGAGAGAGAAGTGTCGCTGCGTATAAAGAATTACTTTTACCGTGTAAAACAGTTCTTTGGAACGGGCCGATGGGTGTTTTTGAATCAGATGCGTACGCTAAAGGAACATTTAGTATCGCAGATATTTTATCAAAATTAGATAATGCAACAGTAATAGTTGGTGGTGGTGATTCAGTTTCAGCTGTCAAAAAAGCTGGAGTATCTGATAAGATCGCACACATATCAACAGGTGGTGGAGCATCACTTGAGTATATAGAATTTGGCAAACTTCCATGCATAGAAGTTTTAAGATAAGTGTATATTGTATCAATATATTTAGGTATAATTTACAGAATTATTAATTCTACTTGATTTTTTATATAATAGATGTTATCTTCAAAAGGTACTGTCTTATAGTACTACACTGTTGTGGTCTAACTGCTAAAATAGATCAATAATCTAGGGGAATAGTATGATTCAAATAGGTCTTGATGAAACTTTCTTTTTTCAATTTATTCTTTTCTTAATAGTAGTATTTGTTTCTAATAAACTTATTCTCAAACCAATGAAAAAAGTTATTGATAGTAGAGATGATAAAATATCTGCTATGCACGAATCAGTAGCGAACATTTTCAACATATTGGAAAAAGAGAGTAAAGAGTATGAAGAGAAATTAACTAACAGCAGAAAAGAGTTGTCAGAGCACACCGAATTACTACGTTCAAAAACATTAGCTAAGATAGATGCGATGATATTATCAACTAAAGAAGAGATATCATTAGATAATGCAAAACATCTTAAAGAGCTTAATAAAATGATAAAAACCACAAAAGAGTCTTTGAAGAAAGATATTCCAGCTATGAGTGAATCAATTTGTGTGCAATTATCAAAATTTTCTTAAATAATTATAGATATATCGGATTTGTATATAAATTAGGGATAAGATAGGATATTATATGTTTAACATTTTAAAATCTTTTGCAGTATTCATGTTTTTAATAGCTCCTACGTATGCGTTTGCATCGATAGAAGGTGGGCTTGATTGGACAGGATTATACTGGCGTATAAGTATGTTTGTTCTTTTCATTATAATACTAGTTCTAGCTATCGGCAAAAAGATATCAAGTATGACTGCAAGTCGTAGAGATGGTATTATAAAAGCATTGCACGGTGCAGAGATGGGATTAGATGAGGCGAATATACGTTTAGAAGAGCATCGTATAAAAATGAGCAAATTAGATTCAGAACTTAGCGAGCTTAGTAAGAACGCAAAAGATGCGGCTAAGGTTGAAATTGATAGCTTGCTTGTAGAAGCAGGTAAACAGATTGAGTTCTTGCGTGAAAAGTCTAAAGCTACAATGAACAATGAAGTTTTAAAAGCTATCACAGATATCCGTAAAGGTATTACATTGGAATCTATAGATAAAGCAGAAGTTCTTCTAAAGAAAGAGATAAAAGCAGACAAAAGCAGAAAAATAGATATGAATTATATTAAAAATATAGGAAATTAATCGAGAATATATGAAAAATAGAGTTTTATCAAAAAGATACGCTGAAGCATTATTTGATGAGTTAAAAACAGCTCCTTTAAAGAAGAAAGTTTTAGCTGAGATGGATTTAGTTTCATCAATGTTATCAGAGTCGGCTGATTTTGAACGTTTAGTTTCTAATCCTATGATATCTGTTAATGACAAATCGAATGTTTTTAGAGAAATTTTCAAAGTTAAAAAGATGAACGAACAGTTTTTAAATCTAACTTTAATTTTAATAGAGAATAATCGTCTATCATTACTTGCATCTATTCCAGAGTATTTTAAATCTAAAATGATAGAGTCACAAGGTGAAGTGTTAGTTGATGTTACATATGCAACTAAACCAACTCCGACGATTAAGAAAGATGTAGAGAAGAGATTAACTGAGATCACTAAGAAGAAAGTTCTTGTTAATGAAATGGTAGATGCATCATTGATAGCAGGCGTAAGAATTCAATACGGTTCTATCCTTTACGATGCAACGGTTAAGGCAGCGTTAGATGAAATGAGAGAAGAGTTCTCATAATTGTTTTAAATCAAGTTATTTTGTAAGAAAGTTGTTAATATTATTTTAAATAAGATAAAAATAAATTACCTCGATAGGAGTTTAGCTTTATGCGTATAAAAGCGGAAGAGATCAGTCAAATTATTCGTAGCCAGATCAAAAATTTTGATAAAATGGTATCGAAGAAAGAGGTTGGAACAGTTATCAGTACTGGAGACGGTATTGCAAAAGTTTATGGTTTAGAAGGAGTTATGGCTGGTGAGCTAGTTGAACTTCCTGGCAAACTTTTTGGAATGGTTCTAAACTTAGAAGAAGACAGTGTTGGTATAGTTGTTATGGGTGATGCCTCTTCATTGAAAGAGGGTGACGTGGTTAAGCGTACAGGTAGGATTGCTTCTGTTCCAGTAGGTCCAGAGCTTATCGGTAGAGTTGTTGATGCATTAGGTCAACCTATTGATGGTAAAGGTCCTATCAACACGAAGAAAACAGATGTAATTGAAAAAGTTGCACCTGGTATTATTCTACGTAAACCAGTTAATCAGCCAGTACAAACGGGGATAAAAGCGATTGATGCAATGATACCTATCGGTAGAGGGCAGAGAGAGTTAATTATCGGTGATAGACAAACTGGTAAAACAGCTATCGCTATAGACACTATAATAAATCAGAAAGGTCAAGATTTAATATGTGTATATGTTGCGATCGGACAGAAACGATCAACTGTTGCACGTGTTGTTCAAACATTAGAGAAGCATGGCGCTATGGAATATACAATTATCGTTGCAGCTACTGCATCAGATCCATCACCATTACAATTTATGGCACCACTAGCAGGTTGTACGATGGGTGAATATTTTAGAGATAACGGTCAACATGCACTACTTATATATGATGATCTATCTAAACATGCTGTTGCATACCGTCAGATGTCATTACTATTAAGACGTCCTCCAGGAAGAGAAGCGTATCCAGGTGACGTTTTCTATCTTCACTCAAGATTACTAGAGCGTGCTGCTAATATGTCAGATGAAATGGGTGGTGGTTCATTAACTGCTTTACCTATTATTGAAACACAAGCGGGTGACGTTTCTGCATATATTCCTACAAACGTAATATCAATTACTGATGGACAGATATTTTTAGAAACAGATCTATTTAACTCAGGTTTCAGACCAGCGGTTAATGCAGGTATTTCGGTATCAAGAGTTGGTGGAGCTGCACAGATCAAGGCTATGAAACAGGTAACTGGTAGATTAAGATTAGATCTTGCAGATTATCGTGCAACAGTAGCATTTGCTCAATTCGGATCAGATTTAGATGCGGCTACTCAAGCGCAGTTAACTCGTGGTAGCAGAATGATGGAACTTCTTAAACAGAGTCAATATAAACCAGTAAAAGTTGAAGAGCAGGTTGCAATATTCTTCGCTGGTATTAACGGATTTATGGATGATGTTCCATTAAATAAAATAGCTAAATTTGATGAAGAGTACATAAAGTTTCTTAAAACAACTAAAACTGGTATTTTGGAAGCTATTCTTAAGACTAAAACTATTACAGATCCACTTTCAGATAAGATGAAAGAGGCGTTGAAAAAGTTTAAAGATCAATTTATTTAATAGTTACAACAATCAGCTTATATATAATTTATGGTGATTTTTTTATCATGAGGATTTAGTGAATGGCAAATACAAGGGATATTAAACGTAAGATAGTATCTGTTCAAAATACGCAGAAGATAACCAAAGCGATGAAAATGGTATCGGCTGCGAAGATGCGTCGTGCAGTTGAAAATATGTACACTGGCAGAGCGTATACTGATAAACTAAAAAGTTTAGTTATAGAGCTTCGTCGCAGACTAAAAGAGGATACTTCACATCCATATTTAACAGATAGGAAAGAAGTTCGTAATGTTGGTCTGCTCGTTGTAAACTCTGATAAAGGTTTATGTGGAGCATTCAATTCAAGTGTTGTAAAGATGGCGAATGAGTTTATCGGCAAACAGTTGGCTGATGGCAAAACAGTTAAGTTATATATTGTTGGCAAGAAAGCGTACGATTATTTTAAGAACAGACAAGCAGATAATATAAAAGCATCATGGATAAGTTTCGGTGGAAAATACACTTATTCAAATGTATCATTAGTTACCTCAAACATGATTTCGGATTTCGAGTCAGAGGATATTGATGAAATTTATATGGCATACAATAAATATGAATCAACAGCAACTCAGACAACAACTTTAGATAAAGTTGTGCCAGTTGATATAAGTTCAATTGAAACAACTGAAATAGAAGAGTCAGAGAAAGCGACAGTTTTAGATTTTATATTTGAACCGAGTAAAGAGAGTATATTGGAAGATATACTACCGAAATATATTAACACCGTATTATATCAGAGTATGCTAGAGTCAGCAGCAGGTGAACATAGTGCCAGAATGGTTGCTATGGAAAGTGCTACTCAAGCAGCAGGTGATATGATTAAACGTCTTGTTGTTTATTATAACAAAGCAAGACAAGGTGCTATTACGAAAGAGTTATTAGATATTGTTAACGGTGCAGAAGCATTAAAATAGATATCAACCTTGGGCATATTGGGGCATGGTTTAGCAAGTTGGGCATGGTTTAGCAAGTTGGGCATGGTTTGCAAGTAACATCATTTGTGAATGGGTATAGTTTTATAAGCGATGCGTACCTTAGTTTATAGTAGTTATTAAACGAGCATAATTTAGTTTATGGTAGTTTGTTAGAGAATATAATTTAGTTTATAATTAATTTAAAAGATTGTATATGATTAGGAGATTTCCATGGCAGAAAAGTTCGGTAAGATTGTTCAGATAATCGGTCCTGTTGTAGATGTTAAGTTTACTGACGTTAAATTACCTTCAATCTATAATGCATTATCAATTGAGGATAAAGCTCATAAACGCACTTTGATATGCGAAGTTGCACAGCATTTAGGTGAAGATACGGTAAGAGCGGTTTCTATGTCATCAACAGATGGTCTTGTACGTGGGATGAAAGTTGTTGATACGGGTGGTCCAATCACAGTACCAGTTGGGGAAGAAGTTTTAGGACGTATTCTTAATGTTATTGGAGAGCCAGTTGATGGTGGTCCAGCGATAAAGAGTAAACTAAGACGTGCAATTCACCAACCTACACCGTTGTTGGAAGAACAGGAAACATCAACAGAAATTCTTGAAACAGGGATTAAAGTTATAGATCTTTTAGAGCCATATACTAAAGGTGGTAAAACGGGATTATTTGGTGGAGCAGGTGTTGGTAAAACAGTTGTTATCATGGAATTAATTCACAATATCGCACAAGAGCATGGTGGTTATTCGGTTTTCGCTGGAGTTGGAGAGAGAACAAGAGAAGGGAACGATCTTTTCTTAGAGATGACAGAATCAAAAGTTATCGATAAAGTTTCTCTAGTATACGGACAGATGAACGAATCTCCTGGAGCTAGAATGAGAGTTGCATTATCAGCACTTTCAGTTGCAGAGCATTTTAGAGATGAAGGTAAAGATGTACTTTTATTTGTAGATAATATATTCAGATTTTCACAAGCAGGATCAGAGGTTTCGGCTTTACTAGGTCGTATGCCATCAGCGGTTGGTTATCAGCCAACACTAGGAACTGAGATGGGTGAGCTTCAAGAGCGTATCACATCAACTAAAAAAGGTTCGATCACATCAGTTCAAGCTGTATATGTTCCAGCGGATGATCTTACAGATCCAGCACCAGCTACAACATTTGCTCATCTTGATGCGACAACGGTTTTATCAAGAGCTATTTCAGAGATGGGTATTTATCCAGCGGTTGATCCACTTGATTCAACATCAAGAATTCTTGATCCTATATATATCGGTGATGAGCATTATAACACAGCAAGGGGTGTTCAGGCTATTTTACAAAGATATAAAGAGTTACAAGATATCATTGCAATTCTAGGTATGGAAGAGTTATCTGAAGAAGATAAAGCGACTGTTAACAGAGCAAGAAAAATACAGAAATTTTTATCACAACCATTCCACGTTGCAGAACAGTTTACAGGTCAAGCTGGTAAATATGTGAAACTTGCAGATACAATTAGAAGTTTCAAAATGATACTAGAAGGAAAATGTGATAACATCCCTGAGCAAGCGTTTTATATGAAGGGTGATATTGATGAAGTTATAAAAGGCTATAACGAGTCTAAAAAGTAGATATTAGGATTGATATATTATGATAAAAAAACTTTATATTGAGGTTATCTCTCCTATGGCTACAGTATTTACAGGCGAGGTAGATGAAGTCGTTGCTGTAAACGAGATAGGTGAGTTTGGTGTTTTGAAAGATCACGCACCATTTTTTACCTCTCTTAAATTAGGTGAGTTGAGATTGAGAGATGATGAGAAGTATGAAAGATTTGTTATCTCTGGTGGTTTTTTCAAAGTTTCAGATAATAGCGTTACAGTTCTTACAGAAGTTTGTGAGAATGTTAAAGAGATAGATGTTAAGGTTGCAGAAGATAAAATCGTTGAGTTACAAACTAAACTTGAAGATGATACATTAAGCAAAAATGACATCAACTTATTTAATTCAGAGATCGCATTTAATACAGTAGCTATAGAAACAGCTGCGAAATATAAATAGTAGCGATACAACGAACTTATGAAACGATTATCAAGTATTATTTTAGCAATTAGTTTATTTATGTCTGGTTGTGGAAATGAATATTTAGACAATTTAGATGATATACAGACTCTTGTTGATGGTGCTTATTATCGTGTTAATCGGTTCGGTGTTAATCTATCTATATTAGCCATAAAAGATATCACTGATTCTGTTTCGTACAATAATAAGTATTGGGTTCCTGAAGATAAGATAGTTCCAGTAGATAGAGAGTATCTAGGTACTTATATACGCAATTTCTCAAAAAACGATTCTATGTTTACATATTACGTTTTTAAGTCTGATCCTAATCGATATGCAATTTATCAAACAAATAAGTCAAATAAAGAAAACTATTACGTTGTTTACAACGAACCGTTAGCAGTTGAAGGGATTTTTTCTGTTGTATTAAAGTCTAAATCAAGATTTGACACAGCAGCTAAAGCGATAGAGTATGCTAATGACAATTTGATACCTAAGCTGATATTTACATCGACTACAACGTCGACAACTGTAGATGAGCATGTTAAGTCAGTAAGTACAAATTTTGAAATAATTGAAATATTTAGTCCATCAGAATTTACGACAAGTGAAGAGGCAATTAAGAAAATTTATCCATCGTTATTAATTGAAGATTTGATTATTTAATTATTACTAGTTAAATTGCTCTTAAAAACAGTAGATGCCTAACTATAGGTTTTCAAAAATAGTAAGCCAATAAATAACAATCAATTAACTTATCCCTTCTCCACTATCCCTTTATAAACTATCCCTTTATACACACTATCCCTTTATACACTATCCCTTTGTACACTATCCTTTGTATACGATCCTTTATACACTATCCCTTTGTACACACTATCCCTTTATAAACATTATCCATTTATAAACTATCCTTTATACACTATCCCTTTGTACACTATCCCTTGATACAATCCTATTTATTAGAAGTAATATCAATATCTATAGATAAAAAGCACCTAGATAACTCTATAACTGTTCTTTCTCAAAAATTGTGTCTAAATATATTGCAATAATCTAATCTCATAAATCAAAAACATTACGTTTAACTTTATATATCCAATGCATGCTAGTTATCTGTTTTACCAGCTAATATTTAATGTGTTTTTAAATCTATTATTTGTCAGCCACAATACATTGATAACCAAACTTAGATACTTAAACATGGATAATTAAGCTTAGATACTTATACATGGATAATCAAGCTTAGATACTTAAACATAGGTAATCAAACTTAGATACTTAAACATAGGTAATCAAACTTAGATACTTAAACATGGGTAATCAAACTTAGATACTTAAATATGGATAACCAAACTTAGACACTTATACATAGATAATCAAACTTAGATACTTAAACATGGATAATCAAACTTAGATACTTAAACATAGATAATCAAACTTAGATACTTAAACATAGATATTCAAGCTTAGATACTAAAATTTATGTATCTTTACTATATCTAGATACTGATTGTGAGGTAATTATACTTAGATGTTAATAATTTTATACTAATAACTCACAAATATAGTGCTTGTTGATTGATACATCTAGTTTAGTAGGGTCTAATTACTCTAGGAGTCTTAAATTCTAACTAGTTTTGAAGTATAGCTGTCTAAGTAGCTTAGCAGTCATAATCATTAATTTTATAGAATAAAATAGTGTATATACTCAATTTATGGAGTACAAACCCACTCTTAAGATTATAGTAAACTAATATAACTTTAAATTAAGATATCTAAGGTTTATCATCTAAGTTTACCAAAAGTGAATACAAAAAAAGCCCATAACTAATTATAGGCTTTTTATTAGATCTAAATCTGTATCTTAAGGTAAGTTAATTACTTAGGACCAGTGTGACATTTAGTACAAGTTCTCTTAACTGGATCTGGAGTAAGTTTTGCATGACATGCAGTGAAACAGAATTTGTGTGCAGGGTTGTTTGGACCAGCACCACTTATTTTGCCTTTCATAACAATTTTTGTTCCACCTGCTGGAGATGAGTGACAATCAGCACATGTTTGAACTTTTGTGTGAACAGCGTGGTTAAACATAACTGCTTTTTGAGAACCTTTAACAGCCCATGCTGTTTTAAGATTGATAATTTCTTTGCCAGCAGGAACAGTTGCTGCCATTGCCATTACTGCGAAAACTAAAACGAATGAAGCTAATAATACGATTTTTTTCATAAAATACCCCCTAAATATCTATAGTAATATTACTCGCTTAATATATGTTTGTCAAGATGTTATCTAATATATATCGGCTCGTGTGATGTTAAGTCTACAATGATTGAGCTTTGCTCTGATACGCTATTGCCATGGATATAGAAATCTACAATATTCATATATTTATCAAATATATTTTTGAAAGAGTTGAGTTCTTTTTCGCCAGATATATTCACACTAGTAGCAGTAATCGGTTCACCAACAGTTCGTATAATATCTGATAAAATTTTTGATGAAGATAACCTTATTGCGACTTTTCTATCTTTTTTATAGATATCGTTTAGATTGTTTTTTGCATTTAGTATAAATGTTGTTTGTGCTTGCCAAGATGGATAGATCAATTTTTTACAACTTTCAGATATATTATCAATATCGGCAATTGTTTTAACCATTTCAATATCTGATACAAGTATCGGAAAAGGGGAGTTGGGGTTACGTTTTTTAATTTCAAAAATTTTTTCTTGTGCTTTTATATCAGACAACACAGCACCGATACCGTAGATAGTATCGGTTGGAAATATCACAGGAGATGAGTGTTTTTTTGCTAATAAAAAAATATTCGCAACACTCTGTGAGTGAATAGATCCTATTGTCATATTGTTTTTAATTCTTCTTGTAGAGCTAGATTGTCTTTAGCAATTTTATTTTTCATATCATCTCTAAACTGTTCTAGTTTAGTGTATAAAGATGTATCTTGAATAGCTAAAATTTGTGCGGCAAAAATAGCTGCATTTTTTGCACCAGCTTTACCAATAGCCATAGTTGCAACAGGAATACCACCAGGCATTTGAACAGTTGCAAGTAGTGCATCAAGTCCATTAAGTGATGTTGCAGATATCGGCACTGCGATGATAGGCAGATTACATTTTGATGCAACAACGCCAGCTAAATGTGCAGCTGCTCCTGCAAAACAGATTATAATATCTATACCAGTTGTTTTTGCTGACTTAACCCACAAAGCTGTTTCATCAGGCGTTCTATGTGCTGATGAGATAATTACTTCGTGTGCAATTCCAAAATATTTTAACTGTGATATTGTTTCTTTAACAATATCTAAATCAGATTTACTTCCCATGATTAAACCAATTTTCGCCATCTATTTATCTCCTAAATTTTACATATATTAAATATATTTATTACTCTCAATTCTCTCTCAATACATTTGTAAAGCTACAAGTTGTTACGCATTATTGTGAATACGAAACTCTCACTAAACACGCTTACAACATGGTGTGTTATCAAGCTAAACTATCTCACTAAACACGTTTGCAACATGATGTGTTATTAAGGTAAGCTATCTCACTAAACACGCTTACAACATGATGTGTTATTAAGCTAAACTATCTCACTAAACACGTTTACAACATGATGTGTTATTAAGGTAAGCTATCTCACTAAACACGTTTACAACATGATATGTTACTAAGCCTAAACTATCTCACTAAACACACTTACAACATTGTGTGTTATCAAGCTAAACTATCTCACTAAACACGCTTACAACATGGTGTGTTATCAAGCTAAGTTATCTCACTAAACACGTTTACAACATGATATGTTACTAAGCCTAAACTATCTCATTAAACACGTTTACAACATTGTGTGTTATCAAGCTAAACTATCTCACTAAACACACTTACAACATGATGTGTTACTAAGCCTAAACTATCTCACTAAACACGTTTACAACATGATGTGTTACTAAGCTAAACTATCTTACTAAACACGTTTGCAACATGATGTGTTACTAAATTTACTTATCTATCAAAATTTCATAAACCGATAAACTTATTAATTTATCAACTCTTGAAACCTAAACTTTAAGTATATCAATCTATCAAAACACCTGTGTTGATAAGGTAGTATAAAAAACCCCTACTATAAAATAGGGGTTATATAAATTAAATATTTTTGAATGCTTTATCTGATATATCAGTTCTATAATACATATCTTTAAAGTTAATTTCTTTGATAGCTTTATATGCGTTCGCTTTTGCTTCTTCTAATGTTGTAGCCATTGCTGTAACAGATAGCACTCTTCCACCATCTGTAACTAATTTACCGTTTTCATCAATTTTTGTACCTGCATGATAAACTTTAACACCTTCAATTTCTTCAGCTTTTTCTATACCAGTTATTTCGTGTCCAGTTTCATATTTTGAAGGGTATCCTTTAGATGCGATAACAACTGTAACAACTTCACTCTCGTTACGTTTAACTTCTATATCGCCGAACTCACCTTTAGCAGAACCTAGAAGAACATCAAGAAATCCAGTGTCTAATCTTGATACGATAACTTGACACTCAGGATCACCAAATCTAGCATTGAACTCAACAACTCTAATCTCGTTTGTATTAATAGTGTTAGATGCACAACCACAGCTAGATCCACAACCGCCTCTTTTAGTATCATCTTTATCTTTAGCAACTGAGTGATCAATCATAAGTCCTGCGTATATAACTCCATGATATGGAATTCCTCTGCTATGAAGTTCTCTAAGCATAGGTACAACAACATTACGAGTTACAAAACTGAATGTAGCGTTATCTACTAACGGTACAGGAGTGTATGCACCCATACCACCAGTATTAGGTCCAGCATCGTTATCAAAGATCGGTTTATGATCTTGCGACATGTCAAGAGGATAGATACTATCTCCGTCAGTAATAGCAGTGTATGTAGCCTCTTCACCTTTCATAAACTCTTCAATAATAACTTTATTTCCAGCAGTGCCGAAAACTTTATCGTTGAATATAGAGTTTAAGAATGTTTTAGCTTCGTCTAATCCGTAAGCGATAGTTACGCCTTTCCCAGCAGCCAACCCATCGGCTTTAATAACGATAGGGTAGGTGTTGTTCGTTTCAATATATTTTACACTATTGTCGTAATCTTCAAACTGCTCATAACTAGCAGTAGGAATAGATGCAGCACTCATAATATCTTTAGCAAATGCTTTAGATGCTTCAATTTCAGCAGCAGCTTTAGTAGGTCCAAATATTGTTAATCCTTCTTCAACAAATAGATCTACGATACCAAGTGACAACGCTTCTTCTCCGCCAGTGATAGTTAGATCGATGCTATTTGTTTTAGCAAACTCTAACAATGCTTTTATGTCATTTGCTTTTATGTCTATATTTTTAGTTTTAAATTCACTAGCTGTACCGCCGTTACCTGGTGCTACGAAGATTTCTTCAACTCTTGTATCTTGCGATAATTTATAAGCTAATGAATGCTCTCTTGCACCATTTCCGATTATTAATAATTTCATTTTCTTTACCTCAAATTTTTTTCAATTTCCTAATGTTTGAAATGTCTGATTGATGTAAATATCATAGCTATGTTGTTTTCATCACAAGCAGCAATAACTTCATCATCTCTAACAGATCCACCAGGAGATACGATAGCTGTAACTTTATAAGCAGCAGCCGTATCTATATTATCTCTGAACGGGAAGAATGCATCCGATGCCATTACTGATCCATCAATTGCGTTTTCGCCGTAAGCGTTTTCAGCTTTCATAGCTGCAAGTTTAGTAGAATCAATACGACTCATTTGTCCAGCTCCGATACCAATAGTCGTTTGATTTTTTGCATATATAATAGTATTTGATTTAGCATGTTTAGCTACCTTCCACGCAAACGCTAGATCTTTCAATTCGTTTTCAGTTGGTTTACGTTTAGTAGGAGAGGGTAGTGCTTTAAACATTTCAAAATCAAATGCGTGTAGATCTCTATCTTGTAGAAGCATACCACCGACGACTTTTTTGAAATCATATTCGTATGATAGATCTTTTATGTCAGCCGTTTTCATAAGTCTTATAGATGGTTTTTTAGATAATAATGCAAACGCATCATCAGAGAATGATGGAGCGATTACAGCTTCAAGAAATATCTTAGATAACTCTTCAGCTAATTTAAGGTCTACATTAGCGTTTAAACTAACTATACCACCAAAAGCAGATGTTGTATCAGTTGAGTATGCGTTTAAGTATGCAGTAAGAAGGTTATCTGCTTCTGCAACACCACAAGGGTTGTTGTGTTTGATGATAACAGCTGCAGGGTTTTTGAACTCTTTAACAAGTTCGTATGCAGAGTTTAGATCGACTATATTATTGAATGACAACTCTTTTCCGTGCATCTGAGTAGTGTTCGTAACTGATGACTCAATCATTAACGGTTCTTTATAGAACGCTGCATTTTGATGAGGGTTCTCACCATATCTCATCGGTTGCAACAATCTTCCACCAGTTGTGAATTCATCAGGAAATTGTATATCGAATTTATTGTTAAGATAGTTAGATATAACGCTATCGTATAGAGATGTATGAGCGTATGCTTTTGCTGCTAATTTTTTACGAGTATCAATTGATGTGTTACCATCAGCTTTAAGTTCAGCTATAACTTGATCGTAATCTTTTGGAGCTACAAGCACAGTTACATAGTTATGATTTTTAGCAGCCGATCTAATCA
This sequence comes from uncultured Deferribacteraceae bacterium, assembly GCA_947041165.1. GTDB lineage: Bacteria > Chrysiogenota > Deferribacteres > Deferribacterales > Mucispirillaceae > CAMQYB01. Next base: position 32,122 of record CAMRCY010000010.1, read on the forward strand.
TTGCAGGTCCACCGATATCGATGTTTTCAATGATATCTTCTAGAGTTGATGCTTTATTTAAAACAGTTGATTCAAATGGATAAAGGTTTACAGCGACGATATCGATATTTTCAATGCCGTGTTCTTTTGCTGTTTTTTGATGATCAGCATTATCTCTAATATTTAGGATACCGCCGTGAACTTTAGGATGTAATGTTTTAACTCTTCCATCAAAAATTTCTGGAGAGCCTGTAAAGTCAGCAACTTCCATGCAGTCTATACCAGCATCTTTCAATGCTTTTGCCGTTCCACCAGTAGATAGGATTTTAATACCTAACTCTTTTAATGCTTTTGCAAATTCTACGATACCGTTTTTATCTGAGACAGAAATAAGTGCAGTTTTAGCTTTGTTCATCATGTTTCCCCTTAAAAAATAAAAGATCTATTATCATCAATGAAACGCCAACAGTAATACTACTATCAGCGATATTAAATATATACCAACCATGCCCAAAAAATTGAAAATCAAGAAAATCTACAACAGCTCCAACAAAAATTCTATCTATCAAGTTACCTAACGCACCTGATAAAATTAAAATTAATGATAGACGTACAAGATATTTTTTCTCTTTAAAAATCATATAAATTATAACAGCGATTATCAGTAAAGATGTAACTACAAAGAAAAGTCTTTTATAACTACTATCTATATCTGCCATAAATCCAAATACAACACCAGGATTTAACACATATGTAAAATAGAAAAAGTTCTCTATTATTGTTTTAGATTCCCCTAAAAGAAACTCACGACTAATTATTATTTTGCTCACAACATCCATTGCAAGTGTAACAATTAATACTATTAGTAATGACAAATTCGCTTTTGATAATTTTAACATTTAACTTTCTCCACCTAAGACTTCAACACATCTAGAGCATATTGTTGGATGAGCAGTATCAGCCCCAACGGTTTCAGAATAGTTCCAACATCTTTCACATTTTATATGTTGAGATTGGGTGATTTTTATAGATATTGTACCATCTTCTGTTGTGTGTGTTGCATCAGCCAATTCTGATAGTTTTACAAACGATATTTTTGAAACAATAAAGAATTTTTCAATACCTTCATCTATATTTATCGAGTTTAATATATCAGTGTTATCAGTTGCAACAGTAACCTCAGCATCAAGTGGGTGACCGATAATTTTATCACGTCTTGCAATCTCTAATGCTTTATTAACCTCTTTTCTAAGGTTTAATAGATGTATGAATTTTTCATCACGTTTAAGCTCTAAAGTTTTAGGAAACAGTTCATAAAATACAGACTCTGATTTATCTTTATAATCAGGAAGATACGACCAGAACTCATCAGCTGTAAAAGTTAGAATAGGAGATGTGATAACCGATATTTCTTTCATCAATATAAACAGAACAGTTTGAGCTGAACGTCTTTTATGACTATTTTTTTCAGATGAATATAATCTGTCTTTCAATATATCAAGGTAGTACGCTGATAGATCGTTTATGCAAAAATTTAAGAACGTATGATAGAAAGCATGAAATTGAAAGTTATTATACGACGAGTAAATCTTCTCTTTAATCTCTTGCCATATAGCTAAAATATCTCTATCTAGTTCCATCATATTATCTATTTCAACAGCATCTTTATTAGGGTCGAAATCGTATAAATTACCAAGTAGATATCTTGCAGTGTTACGAATTTTTCTATAACTTTCTATAAGTCTTTTTATTATATCATCAGATATTCTTACATCATCAGTATAATCTTCTGATGCAACCCATAGACGTAATATCTCTGCACCGTATTTATCAATAATATCGTTAGGATATATAACATTCCCTACCGACTTACTCATCTTTTTACCTTTACCATCAACGACAAATCCGTGAGTTAAAAGTTCATCAAACGGTGCTTCACCTCTTGTGCCAACTGATTCAAGTAGTGAGCTATGAAACCAACCTCTATGCTGATCAGATCCCTCTAGGTATAGGTTTGCACGACCACCAATAACCTCTCTTTTCTCACAAACAGCAGCGTGACTTGTGCCAGAATCGAACCATACATCAAGAATATCTTTCTCTTTCTTAACATTTGAACTATTACATTTTGGACATTTAAACCCTTCGCCTAAAAAGAACTCTTCATCATGAGTAAACCAAGCATCAGCCCCTTCTTTTTCAAAAGATGCTAAGACACGTTTTTTAATATCTTCATTGATTATTATTTCGCCGCAATCATGACAAGTAAACACAGCGATCGGAACTCCCCAAATACGTTGACGAGATATACACCAATCAGGACGATTTTCAACCATTGCGAAAATTCTATTTTTGCCCCATGCAGGAATAAATTTAATTTTGTTTTGAATAGCATTAATCGCTTTAGCTCTAAGATCGTTTGTAGTCATAGATATAAACCATTGAGGTGTTGCTCTAAAAATAACTGGTGAATGACATCTCCAGCAATGTGGATATGAGTGTTCAATCTTTTTAGCCATAATTAAAGAACCGTTGCTCTCTAATAATTTAACTATATCTTCGTTTGCTTGATTTATATGTACGCCTGCAAAAAGCTCAACGTCATCTTTATATTTACCGTGATTATCAACAGGAGATAGAATAGGTAATCCATATTTTAAACCAGTTTCATAATCATCTTGTCCATGACCTGGTGCTGTGTGAACAAGCCCAGTTCCAGCTTCCAGTGTAACATAATCAGCTAAAACTATTCCAGACTCTCTATTATAGAAAGGGTGGCTAGGTTTCATTTTTTCAAGTTCAGCACCTTTAACAGTTTTAACTATTTCATAATCTGTTATAAAAAATATAGGAGCGATTTTGTCAAGCATTTCAGTTGCAAGAACTAAATGTTCGCCAACTTTAAGGTTTCTATTTTCAGTTGTTGTAACTTTTATAATTGAGTAATCGAAATCTTTATTAACAGCTATTGCTAAATTTGCAGGAAGTGTCCAAGGAGTTGTTGTCCAGATAACAGCAGATAGATCTATATTTTTATCACCTACTAATTTCTCTTTAGCGATATCATCGAACTGAAATTTAACATAGATTGAGCTTGAAGTATGATTTTCATATTCAACCTCAGCTTCCGCTAAAGCAGTTACGCATGAGTGACACCAGTATACAGGTTTAGAACCTTTATATACGCCACCGTTATCAAAAAACTTATATAATTCAGCTAAGGTTGTAGTTTCATAAGCGTAATCCATAGTTATATATGGATTATCCCAATCGGCAAAAACACCTAGACGTTTGAAATCTTCTCTTTGTATATCAATATATTTAGCTGCATGAGTTCGGCATTCTTTTCTTATCTCATGAACTTCCATAGACTGTTTTTTACTACCAAGTTGTTTATCAACTTGCAGTTCAATAGGCAGACCGTGACAATCCCAGCCTGGTATATATGGCGATGAAAATCCTTCACAGGTTTTAATTTTGATAACAAAATCTTTTAAAATTTTATTTAATGCTGTGCCTATGTGGATATTTCCGTTAGCATAGGGAGGGCCGTCATGCAGTACATACATAGGTGAATTTTTTCTTCTATCACGAATTTCTTGATAGATATTCATCTCTTTAAATTTATGAAGTCTCTTAGGTTCTTCCTCAGAAAGATGAGCTTTCATAGGTAGATCTGTTTTAGGAAGGTTTAACGTATTCTTATAATCCATATTTATGGTATCCTTTATTTAACAATGGAACATCTTTTAACATTTTTTATGAACTTTTGCAAGTTAATTAAATCATAATATTACCTTGAATTAGTTAAACCTTTATGTTATATTAACGGTCGTAAACTAAGAAAAACTAATAAATTATATAAGAGGATCGAATTTAATGAAAAAATTACTTTTACTTGTTTCTGTTTTTATGTTGTCTGTATCAACTGTATCTGTGTATGCGAATGAGGCTAAAGTTAAGAAAAATGTAGCTGACTCAGTATCTAAATCAATGGCTGAAAGAAATGTTAGTGTTAATGTTGATGTTCAAATATTAAAAAAACTTGAAGATCCTAAAGGTTATTACTTCCTTAAAGTTGTATATTTTGACAAAACAGCTCCTAAAAAAGTAGCTGGAGAACAGTTCCTTTTCTCAAATGGTGATTTTATCGTTGAAGATTTTATTGATTTAAAGAATTTTTCATCACTATCTAAAGATTTATCGTATGACTTATCTTCTGTAAAAGTTGATACATCAAATCTTACTTTAGTATCTGGTAATCCAAAATCTAAAAACATTTTAGTTGAAGTTTCTGATTACCAATGTAATTTCTGTAAAGAGATGAGTGGCTATCTTAAAACAGCTCTTAAAAATAAGAAAGATTATGCACTTTATATCATGCACCTACCAATTAGAGCAATTCATCCAAGAGCTGAAACTTTAGCACTTGCTTATGAAGCTGGTAAAGAGATGGGTAAAGATTTCATGATGCAATTATTTGATCCATCTAACGGAAACTTATCTGATATTGAGATTGTTGAAAAATATTCTAAATTATCTGGTAACCCAAGCAAATTTAAAAAGCTTATTAATTCTAAAGAATTAAAAGCGAAAGTTGCAGCAGCTGAAGCCCAAGCACTTGAGTTAGGCATCTCAGCTACACCTGTATTATTTGTTAATGGTAAAAAAATTACTGGTTTTGATAAGCCATTAATAGAGAAAGCGTTAAAAGGTATTAAGTAAATTTATTAGTTTTTTCTAACTAGATTATAATATAATCACAGTTATATAATTGAGCCTGTTTATTGCAGGCTCATTTTTTTTATTTAAAATTATATTTTAGATTGAAAATCATATAGATTACTAATATCATATAGATTGTACTCTTGAATTAGGAAGTGTTGTTAATGAATAGAATAAAAATTTTAAAAGCAGAAGTTGCTTCAAAGATTGCAGCAGGCGAAACTTGTGAAAAACCAGTGAACGCTGTTAAAGAGCTTGTTGAAAACTCAATTGATGCTGGTGCTGATAAAATAAAGATAGAAATTGTTGATGGTGGATTAAAATATATATCGATAGCCGATAACGGTGCAGGGATAAATAAAGACGATCTACATCTAACTGTTGAGAGGTTTGCAACGAGTAAAGTTGTAAATCTTGATGATGTATACTCAGCTTCAACGTTCGGTTTTAGAGGAGAAGCATTAGCTGCTATTTCATCTATATCTGATTTTAGTATAACGTCAGGCACGAGCGATAATGATATCTATCAATTAATATCAAAGTTCGGTGTTAAAGAAGATATTAAACCATCAGCTGGACTTAAAGGAACAACTATTGTAATAAGTAGCTTGTTTGAAAACTTTCCTGCAAGAAAGAAATTTCTTAAAGGTATTAAATCGTTAGAGTCGGAAATAATTAAATTTATACGATCGTTCGTTTATCTAAATAACGATATAGAGTTAGAGTTTGTTGTGAACGGCAAAATTAATCACTCTGTTAAAAAAGATGAAACACTATTTAAAAAATTATCTAACCATTATAAAGATAAAGTATTCCTTGAGGGAGAGTTTAATAAAGAACATGTAACAGTGAATGTTGTTACAACTGATATCGAACATAGTAACAGACTTAGACGTGATAATATTATCGTAGGAGTTAACGGCAGAGTTATAACGGATAGATCATTAATTCAAGCAGTATGCCAAGCTTACTACAGAATTATACCTGATGGAAACTCTCCTATTGCTGTTGTTGATATAAGATTGAAACCAACTGAAATGGATGCTAATGTTCATCCTGCTAAAGCTGAAGTTCGGTTTAAGGAATCTAAATTAATATATTATGCTGTGCTTGAAGCCACTAAAAACGCTATTAATAAATCTACATTTTTTTCAACTGTACATCAATCAATTATTAATCAAGATACTGGTGAAGTAAGTGATAATATAGATAGTGGTCACAATATAGACAGTGGTAATAATAAGGGTAGTCGTAGCAATACTACAGGTAGTAGATACGATAATTATAATAATGGAGGAGCTACGGCACAACGGTTTGATAAATACACAAACTCACCAACTTTAGCCGATCATTATAAAACAAGCAAAAGTGCTTACAGTCAATCAACTGATTTTAAATCTCAAAACACATCAATATCAGAACCTGAACTATCATCAAACTACGGGGCATCAAACTATGAAATGGCTCAACCTGATAGTAATAGTTTATATTTTGATTCTGTAATGATTAACCGAGAAGATAATTATAAAATTATAGGACAACTTTTCAACACTTTCATATTGATTGAGAGAGAGGGGGAGTTAATTTTCATAGATCAACATATAGCACATGAGCGTCTATTATATGAAAAAAAGATGGTTGATGCAGAGAATAATAAATCATCAATCGTTCTACATATCCCAATAAAAGTTACATTAGATGAAGATCTTGTAGCGATGATTGCTGATGATATAACATCTATTACATCAATTGGATATGTGATAAATTGCGTGTCTGATGTTGAGATAGAGATTTTAGAAATACCACTTGCATCAGCAAGATTAGATATATCAAAAGTGTTTACAGAGTCTGTAGAAGAGATTTTTAGTAAAGGCTCAAGTCAACATAAAGATAATAGATTAATCTCAAAATCGTGCAGAAGTGCAATCATGGCAGGGGATATTTTATCTATTGAAGAGATCAGATATTTAGTTGATGAAATTATAAGATGTAAAAACAATCAAACTTGTCCACACGGCAGACCTATTATATTTAAAATGTCGCTTTCAGAACTATCTAGAAAATTTGGTAGATAGATGACGATAGATATTATAACAGGGCCAACTGCATCAGGAAAATCATCGGTTGCGTACGAGCTTGCTCAAAGAGATAGCAATATTGAGATAATCTCAGCTGATGCGTTTCAAGTTTATAAATATTTTAATATAGGTACAGCCAAACCATCGGTTGATGAACAAAACCTCTGCAAGCACCATTTAATAGATATTTTAGAACCTTCAACATCATACACAGCTGGACGATTTTTTATCGAAGCTGAAAGGTTAATAGATGAAATTATATCAAAAGGTAAGAAGCCGTTGATAGTTGGTGGAACAGGTTTATATATTCAAACTTTAACAGATGGGTTATTTTTAGTGCCTGAGATAGATCAAACGATCAGAGAAAATCTAAAAAATGAGATTGATTTAAACGGGTTAGAAGCGTTATATGAACGGTTGTTATCGGTTGATAACGATTACGCTATTCGGATATCTGCAAACGATTCTGTTCGTATAATTCGTGCTTTAGAGATTTATGAAGCCTTAAATATGCCATTAACAGAAGCACATAAAAAATATCATCAAGAACCTAAATATAAGTATAGATTAAATGTTATTCATAGAGATCGTGCTGAGTTATATCGCAATATAAATAAACGAGTAGAGTTAATGTTCAGTAACGGTTGGGTAGATGAAGTTGTGTCAATTATAGATAAGGTGGGATATAATAAAGAGATGTCAGCGTTCAGAGCGATCGGCTATAGAGATATCGCAGGACATCTACTTAACTACGGTAAAGATAGTATCGATAGCGTGAAACAAGATGAACTGATAGAGGTGATTTCACGTGACACAAGACGTTTTGCAAAAAGACAGTTAACATGGTTTAGAAATAAAAAAGATGCGATGTTTTCAACCTCAAAAGAAGAGTTGATAGATATTTTATCTAAGTAACACAATCTGATAATTGCAGTTGATATGCTAGTCACAACTACTTAATAATTGCAGTTGATATAATAGTCGTAACTACGTAATAATTGCAATTAATATGATGATTAAAAGCTTATACAATATTTAAATGGAGATAGAATGATTGAAGTTAAATCTGTAAATATAAATACATATAGAGATGATGCAAAATATAATATTCTGTACGATCTTTCGCTTGATGTTATAGAGGGTGAGATTTTAGGGGTAGCAGGTGAGTCAGGATCAGGCAAATCTGTTTTTGCAAAATATTTACTAGGTTTGAACGATAGTAATCTAATTCTGAATGGTGGCGAGCTTATAGTTGATAAAAAGATAATCGTATCGGTTGATGATTATAAAGAGATTAGAGGCAAAACAATATCTATGATATTTCAAGATGCAGCATCGGCATTAAACCCTACATTTACGATCGGTTCGCAGTTAATTGATACAATCATGCTACATAATCCATTGATGGATAAGAAAGAGGCTCGAATTAAGGCTATTTCGTGCCTTAGAGAGGTGGAGATAGATTATCCTGAAGATAGACTTGATTCATGTCCTCATCAGCTCTCAGGCGGTATGAGTCAGAGAGTAATGATAGCGTTAGCGTTAGCAACAGAGCCTAAATATTTAATAGCAGATGAGTCAACGACGGCTTTAGATAAGTTGATTGAGCGACAGATTTTAGATTTATTATTAAAACTTAATAAAGAGAGAAAATTGACAATAATATTTATTTCACACGATCTATCAATTTTAGAATCTATGTGCGATAGGGTGGCGATTTTATATGCTGGCGAATTGATGGAGATTGTTGATAGGGATAATATGGTAAGCAATAAGTTTTCACATCCATACACCAGAGCATTAAGGGATTGTGTCCCTAGAATAACGAGAGAAACTCTACCTTCAACTTTTAGACTTAAAACGATTAATGGGCAGATAGAGCAGAACGATAAAGCGATGGAAGGACGATGTGTTTTTACAAATAGATGCACACAGGCGACAGATGAGTGCATAAAATCTAAACCAAAATTTAATGGCAAGTTCAAATGTGTTAATCCGATTAAGATCGCTTAGATAAAATCAATTAAAATATCTTACTTATGTTTATAGATAAATGGTTTTATATCGACTAAATTATTGCCACAAGTTTCATCAAGTTCAAATGCGTTAATCCGATTAAGATCGCCTAGATTAAAATCAATTGAAACATCTTACTTATGTTTATAGATAAATGGTTTTATATCGACTAAATTATTGCCACAAGTTTCATCAAGTTCAAATGCGTTAATCCGATTAAGATCGCCTAGATTAAAATCAATTGAAACATCTTACTTATGTTTATAGATAAATGGTTTTATATCGACTAAATTATTGCCACAAGTTTCATCAAGTTCAAATGCATACTTATAAAACAGTTCTAAGCCTTTTATATGGTCATCAGTAAAACTATAATCAATCGTATTCCAATATTGTAACATCTGTTCTTTTGTTATTCCAAAATCAATATACTTATTTATAAATTTTAGATTTTCGGTTTTGTCCTTCTTACTGATCTCAATTATTGTTTTAATAAAATTGTCTAAATTGGGGTTGCCTATAACGTCCTTATTCATAATCCATAATCCAAACACAAAGGGGAGGGATGTTGCTTTATACCACTCCTCTCCGAGATCGATAATATTTTTAGATGTCGCAGATGATGAGTAATACTCTTTTAATGCACTGTCCCCAATAATCAATTCAGCAGAGATATCTGTGTCATCTCGATCAACAGTGTACACAGGGTTTATATTGTAAAACTTCTCTAAAACAATACGAGATAAAATTGTAGAGGTGTTAGATTCTTTTGAGAAATATACTTTTTTACCATCTAACTCTTTAACAGGAAGATCAGATATTATAAATACACTTTTGACTTTACCAGTAGAGGATATAGATAACGGAATAATATTATACTGTTCATAATTTCTTATAAACTCTATTGATGATGAAGGAGAGATATCAATAATCTTATCTCTAATAGCAATATTTAAATTAGATGGATAACTTTTAAGAAAGTCAACACCTTCCATATTTTGAATATAATGGAATATAGGATAGACATTTGCGTAATCCATAAAACCTATTTTTAACATATAATCACCTTGAAACTTTTTTTGATGCATATAGGTATGATAAGGTAACAATTATTTAAGTTCGGTTTTATCATTATTATCTTCTTTAATATAGAGAAACTCATAAACTAGTTTAATGGTAAGATATGTGAAAATCCCTGCAAACACAATATCGGATAAGAAGTGAGCACCATCCATAACTCTAGAGAAAGCGGTGAAAGATGCTAAAATCAAGAGAGCTATCCACGCCATTAATCTCTTTCTTCTATTTGTGATAAGGAACGCAAAACTCATAAGAAAAAATCCAAATGATGCGTGTCCAGATACAAACGAGCAATTTGTTTCGCATTCATTTACAATCATAAAAGCAGGTGTAAATTCTTGTGTGCCACCAAACTCGGTAACATGAAGAGGTCTTGCTCGTCCAACATGCTCTTTAAGTATAGCGTTAACTAATATACCAGGACCTAGTGCAAGCGTTATGACTATAAATAGTGTAGATTTAAGTTTAATAAATTTTAATTTATCTTTAAATATCAGTTTTAATACTAAAAGTGATAGAGAGGATACTATTATAATATTAGCTAGATACGGTACGCCGTAATAAAATATATTAGAAACAAATGATTCTTTATATTCAAACAATCCGTCATCAATATTGTAAAACAAACTGCTCACATATAGATCAATATCTGGGAAACATCTAAAAACAACTGCTAAAACAATCGCTATAATTATTAAAATCTTATTATGTTTAATAAAAGATAGAAATTTATTTAATATTAAAGAGGTATAACTTTTCTTATAAGTTTTCTGCAATTTTATCTCCCATCTCAACTGTTCCAAGGATGGTGATATCAGTGCTTTGTCCAGCTATATCTCTAGTTCTAAATCCTTCGTTTAAGGTTTTAGAAACAGATTCTTCTATTATAGTAGCGTATTCGTTCATATCAAATGAGTAACGGAGCATTAATGCAAGTGACAATATTTGAGCAATAGGATTAGCTAAATTTTGTCCAGCAATATCAGGAGCTGATCCACCGATAGGCTCATATAGTCCGAACGATTTATCATTAACAGATGCTGATGGCAACATACCTAATGAACCAGTTAGCATTGCAGCTTCATCAGATAATATATCTCCGAAAAGGTTTTCAGTTAATATAACATCAAACTGTTTAGGTGCTCTAACTAATTGCATAGCAGCGTTATCAACAAACATGTGTGTAAGTTCAACAGATGGGTATTTAGATTTATGAAGAGCCGTTACAATCTCTCTCCATAAAACAGATGTCATAAGAACATTTGCTTTATCAACAGAGCATACTTTGTTAGATCTTAATTTTGCAGCCTCAAAAGCTTTGATAGCAATTCTTGTTATCTCTTCTTCTGTGTATAGCATAGTATCCACAGCTGATTTTCTGTCAGGAGCAATCATTTTAGGTTGTCCAAAATATATACCACTTGTTAATTCTCTAAAGAAGATGATATCAAGTCCACCTTCAATAAGATTATTTTTAAGTGATGATGATTCAATAAGTGCTGGGAAGATTTTTACAGGTCTAATATTTGCAAACAGAGAGAAATGTTTTCTTAAAGGCAGTAATGCACCACGTTCAGGTTGTTTTTCAGGAGCTAAACCTTCCCATTTAGGGCCACCAACTGATCCAAATAATATAGCTTGAGACTCTTCACAAATTTTGATAGTTTCATCAGGCAGTGGAGTTCCAGTTTCATCATATGCGATACCACCGATTAATGCTTCAGTTCTCTCAAATTTTGTATTAGATTTACATTCAATTATATCAAGTATTTTTAATGCTTGAGACATTACCTCTGGTCCAATTCCATCTCCAGCTAATACAGCTATTTTATTCATCTAATATATACCTCTCAAATTATAATTATGTTAAAAGATCATTATATTGATCAAATATCTTAAAATCAACAAATATTTACAATTACTTTGTAACTCTTCTAAATGATATTAACAGTAATATTAAAAATATTATGTTGGTGAGCCAAGCCCCTAAAACAGGGTTGAGTGTTCCTGAGTATGAAAGTTTTTCAGCATAGATCTGTAAAAAATTATACACAATAGCTATTAAAATAGCTATAATCACTCCGAAACTTGCACCACTACGAGCAGCAGATACTCCCAATGTAAATCCAAATAATGCCAATATGATTGAAGAGAGAGGTATTGCAAAACGTTTATTTAGTTCAAATTGATATCTACGATCGGTTGAATACTTATTGAATAAGTCGGTAGTAGATAAAGTCATTGGAGTGTCTACGATATCGGTTATTTTTATGTTCATCGGTATATTTATAACCATATCTTGAAACTTAATAACTGATGTATCGTATATATTGCCAACTTTAGTTATCCTGCCGTCCATTAAGATCATCTGTATACTTTTCTCTTTTGTTGGAGTGATAGCTGCTTTAGTTGCTGTGATAATAGAGTTATCACTTTTATTTACTAGCACTAGACCTTCGTAATCTATATTGTTAAACTTCTTTTTAACATATAGAAGAATACCAGGAATACGTTCATATATTTCATTTTCGTTTATATCATTAATGGATATGTTTTCTGTGATTTTATTAAGGTTGTTGATAGTTAGTATAGATGATTTTCTAACTAAGCTAAGACTTAACGCTAAAGCTAAACATGTAGCGATAATTGCAAATATAATAACTGGTTTTAATACACTGAATGTGCTAACTCCGATTGATCTGATTGCAATCATCTCACTATCTGATGATAGCCTGCTAAAGACAAGCATAACAGCAAGTAGTGATGCAAGAGGTATAGTTAATACAAGTAGGGCAGGCGTTAGAAGTAGAATAGTTTCAAGAATAAGCACAATAGAAACATTATTTCCAAGAAATAAGTCAGCGATCTGTATAAGTTTTTCAATTAGCAGTAAGAATATAAAAAAGATATTAGCAAAAACAAATAAAGGGTATAGCTCTTTAAAGATATAAAGTGGTATTTTTTTAAATAAGATATTTTTCAAAGTATTCTATCTATTTTGCTTTTAGCTGTTGGACTAGGTGATGTATAAGAATTGAGAAGTGATCTTCTATTCACAGATACATTTTTTTCTTGTTTAGTTTTTTTATGCTCTACACTAATTTTTTCTTCTATAATAGGGAGCATAGAGCGAAGATATGTTACGTCTACTTTATCGCTCAGTTCACCTACATCGATAATTTGCATCAGTTGTGCAAAAAAGTTATCGAAGATATCTAATTTACTAAAGAATGCCTCACCAACAGGCTCAAGCAGTAACTCTTTAGCAATCTCTTCACATTGTTTTAGCATTATAGAAAATTCTACCCTCATAACGAGGGTATATTAAATCATATTTAGATATTTTGCAAGCAGTTCAGTTAATTATCTTTTAGAACAATTATTAACCTGCAATATTTACTGATGCTTTCTCAAAGTTTTCAGCAATAACTGGAGTGTCTTTTTTGTTTTCTTTCTCAACAACTTCTTTCCAAGCATCTCTAAGAGGCTCGACAAGTTTCATCACATCTTCAACTAATTGTTTATTTTTAGTTTTATTAGCTTCGATTAATTGCCATACCATAAAGTCATATAACTTCATCAGGTTTGTTGAAATCTCTTTAACATCCATATTAAGGGTAGACATTAATTCAAAAATTATGTTTTCAGCCTTAATTATATTATTGTGCGCACCTTCAATATCAGCATTATCGATTGATTTACAAGCAATTCTTAGAAATTTTAAAGTACCATCAAGTAAAAATAGAACGATTTTTCCTTTAGATGCACCATCTATTCCTTGTTTCTGATAGATGTTCATTGTAGATTTTTGTCTCACGTTAGCCTCCAGTATTAAAATACTTTATTAAATTTATTATATTCTTTTGTTATAAGTTACTGTCCACCGATTTGTGATAATGCACCAGATTGTTGTTGAATTTGTTGCATTCTTATCTCCATATCAGTGAAACTCTGCCATAATCTTTCAAGATAATCTTCTACTCTAGCTGATTGAGTTGTAATCTGCTTTTGTAATGAATCAAGTTGATTTTCTATTGCACCGTTAGGTCCAGCCTTCTTATATAGCACAGATGATGAATCAGAGTTAGCTGTAGTCCATTTATCGTATCTAGTACCCCAACCTTCATTAACTGTTTTTTTACTACCATCAATATCGGTCACAGTTTTATCTTCATTAAAGAATTTTAGAACTTCATCTGTATCAGATTTTAAAGTATCCACAAATGTTCCATTTTTAATCACTTCTGTTATCTTCTCTACATCAGTAGATGTGTCAATAAACAAACCTTTTTGTGTAGTTGACCAGTCACCAGCATTACCACCAGCAATGTTTAATCCTATATCAGTTAAGTTATTAAACTTACTAGAAGTGTTAACATTATTTGTAAGAGTTGATCTAAGGTTAGTTTTAATATTTTTCAACTCACTACTTCTTCTATATGTTTCATTGTTTCTCATTTTAAGATGGTTTTCTTCATATATCGCTACTTCACTTTCTGACATCTGTTGTTTTTGTTCAGTTGATAACGGTTCCCAGTATTTATCTTTCTCCTCTTGAGTAGGAACTTCAGGAGAGAGCAATAACATTAGTTCGTTATATTTCACAGCAAACTCAGCCACAGCATCAACTGCTTTATCGGTATCAAGATTAACTGTCAACGTTGTCATTCCGATATCGGTGATAGTCATTTCCACTCCTGGTATAATACCTTTAACTTCGTTAGATGTTCTTTCATATTTAACACCATCAATTGTGAAAACACTATTTTGTCCAGGAGTTCCAACAGTTGCTTTCTCTTTATATGTATCAGTTATACCGATTGCATCAAGAAAGTTAGATGTATCTTGAGGACTTCCAACAGTGATAGGTGCAATGCTATTATAAGAATCTAATCTGAATTTATCTAACTCTTTATCATATGTCATAGTTACGCCAGCTCCAGATGAGTGTACTTTACGCATAACATCATCAACAGTATCTTTAGCAGTATCTATAAAGATTGACACTCCATTGATTGTAAATATCCCTCTTGCAGGCTCTATTACAGCTGTAATGCCAGACTCTTTAATAGGAGCAGCTGTATCAACAACTCCTTTGTCTGATCCACGAATATGGATCGCACCTGCTGGAAGAGACATTTTCATGAAACTTAAAATATCTGATGTATCTGAAGTTGAACCTAATCTAATATCATTAGGACCTTCTTGATTTGATTCTAATTTAAAGAAATTATTCTCATAATCCCAACTAGCTGTAACACCTGCACCTGATGAGTTTATTAACGCCATCAAGCTGTTTGGAGTTAATATTGATATATCAGGGATTTCTATTTTAACATCATTTATATGAAAGAAACCATTTAGTTCTTTAACTTTATCCCCAACAACAGGTTCATCAAACATTGAATCTGATGTTGATGTAAAGTAACTACCAAGCCATTTATCTATATCTCCTTTACTAGGAGGAGTAGTACCTGTTGGAAGGTTTGATATTTTATCAAAAGTGTTACCAAGAACTTGTGTTTTTGATCCTAACTTTCTATTCACAGAACTGTCATAAAGCACACCAAACGTACCTGGTTTAACTTCAGTTTCATCTTCAGTCAATTTAAGTTTCATACCTGGGATAATTCCACCTTTAGGCTTCATCATTTTAGATGTTAAGTCAGAGAAATCATCATCCATCACTTGATTGATCATTGTATCTACTCTACCACTTGATGTTAATTGTGAGCCAACAGCTGGTAAGCCTAATTGACCTGCAAGTGTAGCATCACTACCAGTGGCAACCTTGATATTCATATCTTTTTTGCCGTCTGAGTTATAGAATGCTAATTTATGTTCACCCGTTAAAACGTCATATTCTGTTTTAACAGCCATTTTTTGATCGTATTTTGCAGTACCAAGTCCAATGTTTAATTGATCTTCTATATCTTTAGCGATCTCTTGTACAAAAAGAGGGTTAGTATATCCATCAAGAGTTACTGGAACAGTTTTTGTAACGCCATCTACAACTATTTCAAAATTAATCTGTTTACCGTTGATGTCAGTTAATGGTTGATCGTATCTTCCTGAAGCATTAATACCTGTCATATTACCGTTTAGAAATTTCTCAAACGTACGACCATCAGCAGCTTTAAATTCATCTGTTGCCATTACTACTGGAGGAGTAGTACCTTCAACGTCTTCAACTGTTACAGAGTGCATGCCTTCAAGTTGATAATCGAATGTTGTATCGGTTGATATTTCACCAGAAGCCATATTTGCACCTTGAAAGAAAGATGTTTTAGGCACATATGATGATGCGAATGAGTTTGCAGCTAATTGATCGACATCGACATTATAAACACCAGGTTTAGTGTCAGTTGATGCGGTTGCTGATAAGACGTTTTCGTTTGCAACAGAAACTGTTTTACTTGTGAATGTACTTTCCAGCTTAAGTGGAAAAAGTGAATCTTTTAGGTTAGTCATGGCATCTATAACCGTATTATATGCTGCCTGCTCCATTGCGAGAAACATTGACTTCTCATTTAATCTATCTACGGGTATCATAGCCGAAGCTACCATTGAATCTACTATTGCGTTGGTATCAAGTCCTGAAACGATACCACCTACTCTTAAAGCTTCCATTCTAACCTCCTTGCTGGATAGTTACTTTATAACTAAAAACACGTTGTAATTCATATTTTGAATTACGTTATTTATAAAGTGTGATTTAATCCTTTAAATCTCTTACTCTCTCTTTATCGTTCATACTTTAAATAACTTTAGGTTTTTTTTAATATTTATTTTTTTATATCTTACCTTATAGTTATTATCGACTATTTCACCTATTTCTTGAGCTGTTTTTAAAAAAGTTGCCATCTAGTTTTTTTGATAGAATAAAGACGATTATTCTTTATGTTTACAAGGTTTTATTAGAGATATGTTATTTGAAATTAATAAAGATTTTAGATGTGTTTTAACAATTTTATAGAGATTTTATTATATGATATTTTTTTTAGATTTTATAAAAACATAGCATTTGTTAGCAAAACTCATTAAATATCTTTATTTTCAATAGAGTATCAGAAGGGAGAATAGTTATTAGCAAAATTTCTTAGATATTTTTATCTTTTTTACAAAGTATCAGATGTAATAACGGTTTTGATTGAGAAATCTTCAATAATAATTGTTTGGCTAGATATCTTTTTTAATTCGTCTTTAGAGTGGGTGACAAAGATTGTAGGGATATGAAATTCTGTAGCGATCATTTTGTATAAATCAAGCAACTGTTCTTTCTTTTTGCTATCAAGCGAGGCGTTCGGCTCATCCATTAGTAACAGTTTAGGGCGGGATAAGATAGCTCTACCGATAGCCACACGGCTTTTTTCACCACCTGATAGTTTGTTAGGTTTTCTTTCGAGTAACGCCTCGATCCCTAAGACAGATATAATATTATCAAAATTTACATCGTTTTTATCGCCTGTTGCAGATCTGCATCCAGCTGGTCTTTTACAACCGTAAAGTAGGTTAGATTTTACCGATAAATGAGGAAAAAGTTTTGTGTCTTGAAAGATAACTCCTACATTGCGTTTATGAATAGGTATATCTATTTTATTTTCAAAATCGAATAAAACTGTATCAGATATTTTTATATATCCAAAATCTGGTTTAATAAGCCCAGCTATCATATTTATGAACGTACTTTTACCAACTCCTGAATCTCCAAATACGCCTAAGATATCGAAACTATCTATTTTAACGGTATAGTTGAATATATTCTCACCAAGCTGTTTTTTAATATTGATATCGATACTATTCATCTATCTATCCTTTGATCCAGCGATTGTTCTTCTTATAAACAACTCAGATAATATAAGTGATAAGAACGCTATAACGATAGATATCACTACAAGTTTTATAATTGATGCATCAGCTGATGATGGATTTTGTATAAGTGAGTAGATCTCAATAGGTATCGTATTTGTTTTGCCAGGAATGTTTGATACAAATGTGATAGTTGCTCCAAACTCGCCTAAACTTCTTGCAAATGCAGTAACTGTGCCTGCGATAATACCGTTCATTGCAAGCGGTATAGTGATTGTGAAAAACACCTTCAATTTTGATGCACCAAGCGTTCCTGCAACTTTCTCATACGATGGATCAACTTGTTCTATAGCAACTCGGATCGCTCTCACCATTAATGGAAACGAAACAACGGCAGAAGCTAGAACTGCTCCTTTCCAATTAAATGCGAAGGATATATTGAATAGATCGTATAGATATTTGCCGATATATCCGTTCTTACCGAATGTTAGTAGAAGAAGATAACCTGTTATAACTGGTGGCAGAATTAAAGGTAGGTTTACAATTGAGTCTAATAATATTTTTCCTTTAAATGAAAACCTTGCCAAAACATATCCACACAATATACCGAAGGGTAGGGTTGCCAATACTGAACACAACGCAACTTTTAACGATAACTTTATCGCTGTTATTTCGTTATAATTAAGGCTTAAAAAATCTTCCACTATACTGACTTATATCCATATTTTTTAATAATCTCTATAGCTTCTTCAGAGAGTAAATAATTATAAAAACTTTTTGTTATAAGTGAATGATTTTCTGCAACGATAGCTGCTGTGTATCTTATATCTCCATATAATAATGGGTTAAGAGTTTCTAATAAATTATATTCATTTTTCTTTAACGATACAGCATCTGTAGAGTATACTATTGCAAGTTCAACTTCGCCTAATTGAATATATCTTGTTGCTGTTCTTACAGAGTTCACAAATACAGCATATTTTTCTATTTTGTTAAACAGTCCACTATTAGTAAGAAACTCTTTAGAATACTCGCCAACAGGCACAGTGTTTGGATCACCTAACGCTATTTTCCCTTTATTTTTTGCAAGGTATGCGATCATATTACTCGTATCAACTTTTTTAACTTTTTTATTACCGATTAAAACTAATACATTTCTGATAGGTAGTCTATTGATGTAATGTTTATCTAATAAAGATTTCTCATCAAGATAGTTAATCCATTTAGATGAGGCTGAGATAAATATATTAAACGGTGCACCATTTTCGATTTGTCTTGCAAGAGTTCCTGATCCTGAGCTAGATATATTGATTGTATGTTCTGGATATTTTTTCTGATAATTGTTTGCAATCTCTGTAATCGCATCTATTAATGATGACGCAACAGCGATATTAATTTCACCTGAAAGAACTCTATCAAGCTTAACCATTTTATACTCTGGGTTCAGAGGTTTATGTATTGCTTGAGTTTCTGAGATATTGCTAAAAATAAATACTGTCAATAAAACCATCTTTAATAAAAAAGCTGAAAATGTAAAAGTTGTTCTTTTCATTTCAATAACCACCTTCAATAATTAATGTACTGATACCTAATTAAAAATAAATATAGATAACAGATATGCTAAAATTAACATTAAACAATTGTATAGTCAAGACGAAAGGGGGAAAGTTGTGATTTTTATACACCTTTTAAGTAAAATTGATAACAGTTTATCTGTTTGACAAAAGTTCTTATAGATAGTAGAATTTCCAACATATTAAAAAATAAATAGTTATTGATTGTTAGTAAGTTACTGTGATTACAACTTATTGATTAATTACAACTTAAAACATGGAGCAGTTATGAACAGACAAGCAGTTACAGCGATTATAGCTCTTCTAATAGCATCATTAATTTGGGGCGTTGCATTTATTCCTACGAGATATAACGGTGATTTAGGGATAGGTGTATTTTTTGAGATATTATTCAGATACACAGTGCCACTTATAATATTCGGTGTTATGGCATTTAAAAAGATTAAAAACACATCAAGAATTGTTATACGTAACTCTATTATAACAAGTGTATGTTTATTTCTAGCGTTAAGCTGTTCGATATACGGCGTTCGTGCCGTAACTTATGGATCAATAGGGATACTGCTAATTTCATTAAGTGTAATACTCGTTCCGATCGTTAGTATGTTGATATATAAAAAGAGAGTACCCTTAATATTATTTCTTTCAGCAACAGTGTCACTCACTGCTATCATAATATTAACACGTGAACAAGGTGCGTTACTTATATCCACTGTTGAACCATCAGACATTACAAGTTTGATATCATCGACAGTTAATGGTGCGACAAATAAAATTTCGCCACAGATAGGTATATTAATTTGTGTGATCGCAAGTTTTGGATACACTGCATATTTATTGCTCACTAACAGAATGATGAAGAACGATACACCTCCTGATGTATTACTATTTTTTCAAAGTTTGACGTTTGTTGTTCTAAGTATCCCGCTTGTGTTGATTGTTGAAAGAGAAAGTTTGATGGCGATAGATGTGTCAGTATGGACAGATTTAAGAACTTGGTTATCGCTCGGATACATCGGTTTATTTGCAGGAACGATCGCATATTATTTATATTTTTTCGGACATAAATATAGTGCACCAACAACGGTTGCCGTAATACTCTCATCACAGAAAATATTCGCAACTATAGCCGATATAGTGATCGTTAAGATAACGCTTAACACAAGTCAGATTGTAGCGTACTTGATGATAATTGTTGCAACTTTTACCGTTGCAATTTATACGAGTATGAAAAAACAGTAACAAGAATTCTTAACCGATTTATAATTAAAATATTTAGCCGACGTGAGAAGGTTTTAGTTGTTGCAATAGTCGTTGCGATGAGGCTGAATATTATTAAAAAATTAGATGTTCTAATGATGGTTTATTCATCGTGATGATAGGCTGTAATAGTCATTGTGATGAAGCTGAATATTATTAAAAAATTAGATGTTCTAATGATGGTTTATTCATCGTGATAATAGGCTGTAATAGTCGTTGTGATGAGGCTGAATATTATTACAAATTAGATATTATAATGATGATTTATTCATCGTGATGATAGGCTGTGATAGTCATTGTGATGAAGCTGAATATTATTACAAATTAGATATTATAATGATGATTTATTCATCGTGATAATAGGCTGTAATAGTCGTTGTGATGAGGCTGAATTGTGATGGTATTATAATTCTTAAAGAGTTTCAATAGTTGTAATAACTTTAAAATAACACGATTAAAACCTGTTCAATTTTATTCAATATTTGATCAATATGTTTAAAATAATTTAATGATTTATAAATACAATTATTTGCTGTTTTACACTACTTTCACAATCAATATGAATTAAGTAATATACTATAACTCGTTGATAATTAAGAACTTTATCATTTGTATGAATTTGTGTATTTTTTGATGATTTAGTATAAATAATATTATTGGCTCTCTACTTGGTTTATAAATCTACTGATTATTTGATACAAATAACTCTACAATTTTATCAATTTTATTTGCATCTATTTTTGCTTTATCGTTAGTTGTAAGGTATGTGACAAGATTTTTAACACCTTGTTGTTGTGTTGAAAAAATTGGGATATTGCTTTCGCCTGTAATCTCAACAGACACCATACCACTTGAGAAGAAAACAGATGCTTCTACCCAGCTATTTATATTATTTTTTTTAAGATAATCTATCAAGCAACGCAACTGTCTTTTAACTTGTTTCACGGGGTTGTGCAAAGAGCTAACATATGCTTTAGGATAACGATATCCTCTTCTTTTTATCTGTGTCCAGTTTTGATCGTAGACATCGCCTTTTATCTCTCCTATCCAGTTTTTTATCTCAACAATATACACTCCAGTTTCGCCTACAACAATGATATCTATTTCAGCTTTTGATGAAGGAGATGAGATCACAATATTTCTTAACACATAATAATTTTGAGGAAGATATTTCACAAGCATGCTAGTTAAAAATCTCTCACCTTGCACCCCATGTTTAATCATCTCTACTTCTGTTTTATCAATTTTAAATGGGTTCCAGTGTATAATATTGGTAAATATTATAACTATGATTGCAAAAAATATAGCATGGAAAAAGAAGTTTTCAACTGTGCCTGCAAACAGTTTAAGGTATAATATTATGATGGCTGGAATGACTGGCATTATCAATATTTTGATAAGCACAGTTTTTAGTCGTAACCGTTTATAGAACGATAATTTAATCTCTAATTCATTTTTTGTCTTACATAGTTTTGCCATTTTTATTATACCTCTAGATTTTTATTATTATGTATAACTGTATTAAATTTTAATATTTAACTGTACATCAATTGATATTTAATTATCAAATTATTACAATCAAATCTATTATATATTAATTTATAAATATATGAAGGTTTTTATACTTATTTTTTATATGTAACTTTGTTTATTTGATTGATTTTATATTGTAATGTTCTTACCTTACATATGTTTAAATCAGATTATGTGAAAAATATTATATTGAGAAGTATAAGTCAAAAAATGTTACAAACCATTGCAAGAGAGAGTATGTTGAAAGTTGATATTATAAATTTATTACTATTTTTATCAGTTTTTGTATTCCTAGTATTGGTGATAATATAGTCTATTCATACTTTCTAATTAGTAAGATACACTTAATTTATATCAATTGTTGTAGGTTCGAGATAGCGATTAGTTGTGCTGATTGACAATAAGTAAGAAATATAATACTTTATAGATAAGTAAATAAACAAATACTATAATGTTGTGTATCTATTTTGCAATAAATTAATAGTTATAGTAATTATATTTTGTTATTATAAAAGAAGAGGGAAGGGGATAAGATGCGTAAAATATTTTTAGCAGTTGTTACAGTTCTTTTAGTTTCACAGGTTGGTTATGCAGAGGTGATTTTAAATGCGAAGCAAGAACCACGTGATAACTTTTTTTGGTTAAGCCAGATGAATAAAGCGACGTTAGTAACCAGTACTCAATCAGGTATTATCAGTAAGGAGAATGCAAAAACATATGCATTAGCAATTAAGACGGTTATTGAAAATGCAAATAAACAAGGTGCATCTCGTCCTAACTCTGTTTTAAAATATGAGCCGTTATTAATTAAAGAAGCAGGTCAAGATATAACAAAATTACATGCAGGAAGAAGTTCTCAAGATATGCATGCGGCCTATACTGTGGCTATTATTCGTGATTATTTATTAGAACTTGCAACATCATTAAATAAAGTTAATAAAACATTACTTCGTTTAGCTTCTGAAAATATAGATACAATTGTTCCTAACTATACAAATGGAGTTGTAGCATTACCTAATAGTTTAGCGCATAACTTGCTTGCATATTATTCTGCTTTTCAGCGTGATGAGGAGAGAATTCGTGAGCTTTATAATCGTATAGATATGTCACCACTAGGCTCAACAGTTTTAAACGGTACAAGCTGGCCACTTGATAGAGAAAATCTTGGCAAATATTTAGGTTTCTCAAAACTTGTTTATAATGCATATGACGCAACACAAATATGGACGATAGATATACCTATTGAATCAGGTGCAGTGATACAAGGTATCGCATTTCATATCGGTTCAATTATTGAGGATATCTTTTTACAGTATTCACAAACTATCCCTTGGATGATATTATCAGAAGGAGCAGGAACAACATTTGCATCAACAGCTATGCCACAAAAACGTAATCCAGGTGCAATGATAACTGTTAGACAAGAAGCGTCAGATGCGATAACTTTAGGAATGTCACCACTTATGCGTGCACATAATTTGCCTTACGGTTTCGTAGATGGTGAAGATGCTGAACCTAACTCAAAAATGTTTATAATGATATTAAGTGCAACAAATAAACTGAATAATGTTTTAAATAGATTGCTTATCAATCCAGAAAGAGCGTTAGCTGAAGTTAATAGTGATTGGTCATCATCTCAAGAGATCGCAGATCTATTAATGCGTAAGTATGATATTCCATTTCGTGTTGGACATCATTTTGCATCACAGTTAGTTACGTATGGCAGAAGCAACGGTCTAACACCTCTTACTTTTCCATATGATGTTGCACAAAAAATATATAAAGAAACAATGATTAAAACTTACGGCGATAATGCGAATGATACTACATTTCCTATTCGTGCTGATGAGTTCAAAGCAACTGTTGATCCGTCAAACATAATGTTAAATAGACAAACAATGGGCAGTTCAAATCCTAAAGAACTTCAAATTATGATTAAGCAAGGAAATGCTGAAATCAAAAAACAAGATGCTTGGATCAATAAAAGTGTAAATCATATAAACTCAAGTCTTGAAAAACTTGATAATGATTTTACAAAACTAGCGAAATAATTACTTACGTTATTACGTTAATGATGTAATAATATAGTACTTGATAGACAGGGTAGAGAAAGAGGCAGAAAAAAATATAATTATTAGGAAGTGAAATAGTATGAAAAAACTTTTAGTACTTTTATCGGTGTTTTTTATCTCAGCACCATCTTACGCATTTACTATTTATGAAAATGAGGAAATGAATTTTGATTTCTATGGTAGTATAAGGGCAGTTGGTAATCTTACTTATGAAGGGAACACAGCTATCGATAGTGCAGGGGTTGCAGGTGCTCAGTCATTTTCAACAGACATACCTTTTAAAATTCAAAACAACTCAAGGTTCGGTTTTAAATTTGGATATAAGCAATTTAAAGCAGTATTAGAGATGGCTTTATCAACAGAGGTCGGCACAACAGATCCATTACGTTTTCGTTTAGCTTATGTGCAATATGATGTTAATGATAAGTTTGGTTTTTCAATAGGTAAGATGTCGTTAGCTCCATCTGTTGCATCAGGAAATGTTTTTAGAAATGATACATTAAGTGGTTATGGTGGATTGAGTGCTTCTCGTAGAGGAGCTGTACAAGTAGCATTTTATGGTGTTGAATTCAATATCGTATCATTAGATTCTTATACTCAAACAATTGAGAATATGGGAGGCAATAACTCTAAATTAACAAATAGCTTACCATCAGTATTGATCGCATATAACCTACCAAAAGTTGTTAAAGGTAAAGTATGGGCACAATATCTTAACGCTATAGTTGAAGATAGCACTGTTCCAAATAGTGTCACAAAAACTACTCTTCAATCATGGATTACAGGCTTTCATATAGCTCCTAAGTTCTCAGGATTTACTATATTAGCAAGTGCATATATCGGTGAGAATGTAGGATTTTTAGCATCTAGTTCTGGTGCGATTGCAGGTGCAACACCGATTGATAATGACGAAGGTTCTTTAATAAATAGCAATGATTCGTTGAGCATGGGTTTCTTAATTGCACCACGATATGCCATAAACAACAGCATGAGTGTTGAGATTGGTTACGGTATGGCAAGTGCGAATGTATACGGTCTTGAAAATAAAGAAGATAGTATGTCGGCATATTTTGTTTATAAATACAAACCTATAAAATATTTAACTATTGCAGCAGAGGTTTTATATCTTTCTTTAAAAGCTACGAACTCGATGAAAGCTGTAAAGAAAACAGAAACCATAATGGCAGGTATACAAGCAAGGTTTGATTTCTAAAAAGTTTTAAAGATATTTATTAAAGTTATAATCTTGATGAAGATTATAGTTAAGATAAATATTAAGATTAATAGTATATGTTTTAAATTAGTTGTTCTATAAAGCCCTGTAATTTGCAGGGCATTTTTATTGATAAGTTTATGAAAAAGATGAGTAAGAGGTATTTAGATAGAATTATTTGAGATATTAGATAACTTATGTGGTATCTTGTGAGTAAGTCTATCTTTTGCTAAGGAGTCGTAGCTTTGTTTTGTAAGTTCTGATTGCAGGAAGTCATCATTTAATAATTTGATAAAAGCAATTTTTGATGCTTTGGTGTCTAAAATTATTTTCAAGTTATCGTGAGAATATTTAAACTTACCGATAAGTCCTGAATGCGTCTTGCTAAATTTTATAATTTCACTACTATCAATATTATTATTTAAGATAAATGAATTGTTATTCGCTTTTGCTAACTTCTTAGCTAGTGAGGTATCAGTTTTGAAATCTTTTAAAACTTGTATTTCATTCATTAAGTTCTTAGTATTAATTTTACCAATTACCTCATCAAATTGTTCCATAATCATTTCTGTAAAACCGAAGTGCTTTTCTAAAATATCAAGCTTCGAGATATAGGTGTTGTCTTTTATCTGCATTATTTGAAAGTCACCATTTAGACGAAGTATATCGTCACCATCCAGCTTAACCAAGCGTTCTGCTTTTTTGATAAGCAGAAATGTACCTCTTTTAATCAACGAAATAGGATAATGTTTCTTGTAAATTAATAATCCCTGATCCATTGTTCCTAGATAAATAAGGAACCCTTTTAAATTAGCAAGGCTATCACTGTTAAAAGAAAAATTTGGCAATGTGTGAGCTTCATGAATATTAAAATCTTTAATAAAGTGTAATTTCTCGGGATATTTACTATAATCATACTTGTAAATTGCATCCTTCCTTTGATCAGAGATTGATAAGTTTACAACACTCATCTCTTCATTTTCAATAACCACATGTTTTAGAGTAGTTGAAAATATATGCTTTATACCTTTTGATGTTTCCCCATCCTCAATATCAGCACTTTTAATTGTGCTATTCTCGCCATCCCCAAGAATTAAGAACACTCGAGCATTGTCACTACTATCGATAACTGTTTTTACATATTGTTTTAATTCTTCAGTGTTCATTAATTCTCCTTTTTTACGTACCAAATATTTTGTTCAAGTTCAATCCAGGTTACTCTATTGTTTTTTTTCAAGGTGTCTAAACTAATCACCAAGATACTGTTCTTAATACTATCAATTTCTATCTCTATTTCATATAATTTATAATTCAATAAAGCTAGTGTAGGGTTTGCTAAATATAATTTTGTTTTAATAAACAAAATTCCAATAATAATTAGTAATATAAATAAAACAATAGTGTTTTGTGCTTCACTTATATCGATAGATATTAAGGGAATAGTGTACGTAATTAAAAAAGTGAGAGGTTCAAAGCTTTTATCCTTTATTTCTAAGATATTATATGAAGGGTTCATAGTTCCTTTGA
The DNA here is from genome assembly GCA_947041165.1 of uncultured Deferribacteraceae bacterium. Classification (GTDB taxonomy): domain Bacteria; phylum Chrysiogenota; class Deferribacteres; order Deferribacterales; family Mucispirillaceae; genus CAMQYB01. The sequence goes on from CAMRCY010000010.1 coordinate 58,988, forward strand.
AAATAAATTTAATATTTAGGTAAGTGATAAATGAATAAATGATAAAGACAAAAAATATCATAGGGACGATATTAGCACTTAATAGTTTTTTCCACCCAATAAAAACTGCATCTGATTGAAAGGAAATAGGTATATTGATTGTTAAACAAGTTATTAAGAAAAAAAACACTAAAAGAGATAATATATATAATTTAACTTTCAGACAGTTGTTCTTACTCAATATGGCTACCTCCTAGCATCTTCCATTAGATAATATTTATAACTCATCAGTTATTTGATTTTATAAAACATTCTAATTATCGATACATATAACTTTAAATATATTTGATAGATAGTTTATATAAATTCTTGCTTTTGATAAATCCATAACCTTTAGTTATAACTACTTAACTATTCTTTATTTATTGGAAAAATATGTAACTTCAATTATTTTCAATACTAACATACACAATATGTTTATTGCAATGTATTTGTTAAATAGCAATATTAATTAAATTAATTCAAATGATGTGACTAACTAGAATTTTAGATTGTATTGAATTGCGATAATTTTATAACTTATTGTGTGATAGGATAGAGATTGAGTATAGAGCAGTTTGTTGCAGTTGAGTTAATATAGAGTTTATTAAAATGATTTTAATAAATAAAACAGATGAGTTTGATAATTGTAACAACCTATAATTATAAAAATGATATATAATGAGAATTGTTTTAGATCACGTTAATATAAATAGATCAAGGTATATCAATAAAGAGAAAAAATCAGGACATGCTTATAGATGGTTTTATTATATAGCCGTCCTAAATCTCACTCTTCTTGATCTAAGAAATTTTCTATTGTGATATACTTTGCAGATACAATATTTCTAATTTGCACCTCAGTAAGATTATGTTTAATTGCAAGTTCTGCTGTATTAAAACCAGTGTGTTCTTTTCTGATTTTACTATTTCTATCTTTACGATATAAAGCATCAACTTTAGGGATATATTGAATAGTGCCACCGATTTTTTTTGATAATTCTATCGCTTTGTCGATACCGATAATCTCAACTACATCCCTATAATTTTCTGCAAAATCATCTATAATTATTTTATTAGACATATAAATTCACCTTGTTCATTATTAGAGTATGCAACTGATTTTTGATTTTCAAAATCATAATACAATGTTAATTTTTTCTCACAACTATATGGTATTATTTTTTTCATAATTATTACTCTCCTAAATTGATATTATTTACAACATCAGCTGTTATAGTTTTTTCTCCATAATTAGCACAATAGTTCATCAAACGTATCATTATATTATTGATAGCAAGCGGATAAGCGAATGATATTTGATTGCCTAATCTATCTGTTTTAGATAAACCTTTTTCAACGAGTGAGATCGCATCAACACTTATTATTTTAGTGATATCGCCTTTTGCCATACGCACACGATGAGTAATATAATCGGTTACTTGTTTATCAATAGGATAAACTTTTGCATGTGTAATTCTTGCAGCAACTTCACGAATATCTGTATTTGCAGAACCGAACAATCTTGTTTCAAGCTCACTTTGACCAACTAAAATAATACCTAGTAATCTTGTTAATCCATCTTTCATTTCCCATATTCTTTTTAAAAATTTAAGAGTCATTACAGGTATGTCATGAGCTTCCTCGATTATAAGAATTGTTTTTTCATTATTAACAGATCTATCAATTAACAGCTTTTTAACTTGTCTTGATAACGCTTCAATACCTGATTTTGGTTGCTGTTCTGTTAGATCATAAACACAGGCTTGAAGTATTAATTTTGCATTAAGTCTAGTTTTATCTATCGACTCTGGATATATGACATGACATTTTTTATTAACCTTTAGCTCTTCAATAAATTTAGATAGTATTGTTGTTTTACCACTTCCTACTTGTCCTGTTATAACTGCAAACCCTCCAAACTCTGCAACTTCTTTCATCACTTCTAGTGCGTATGCATGAGGAGATGCAAGATATATTTCTGACTCTCTTTTAATATCTAGTGAGAACGGATTATTTTTTAATCCAAAAAACTGTAATGTGTGTTGCTCTAACATAGTAACCTCCATAAAATAATTTAGTAACTCTTCTTCTGTTTTAATATCAATATCTACTTTGTTTTTATCATTGTCTTTGTCGCTATTTCGAGATAGATTATTAATCTGAAGTTCTCTCCAAATATCACTTGTTGCGATGTTTTTTGCTAATAGAATATGTTTAAAGTTTTCCTCTACAGCTCTTTCAATCTTCTCTCTAAAATTAGTAACTCGTTTTAACTCTGTTCCATTATTTATGAGATACCCTATTGATGTTTTACTTATATTAATTTCATAACTAGCAAGTATCTTTGCGAACTTTCCAACGGAACAGCTTGCCGTATTTAAAATAGTTTTAAGAATTATTGGTGATGGTTTTAATATTACTCTTGGCATATATTAGCCTCCATTATTTTTAGCTGTATCTCTTTTTATAGTTTTATTGTTTCTAATTTAATTCTTTTAAGCATTTAATTGTTTAGTGTTTACATCTTTATCAATCATTTTATGTATGTCAGTTAAGGTTATGGATATCGGAACTCCAGCAGGGTAGAGGCTTTTAATCTTACTGTTTATTATAGGTGTAATTCTTCCATATTCTGCAACATATTGACGTAGGATTTCGTTAATAGGTATCAATCTATAGTCATCAGGATTTGGCACAACATCATATTTTTTCTGCTCTTTAGTAAGTGGCAAATGGATATTAGGTGTAATTGATTGCACACCTTTTCTTCTAATAGCAGATATATTATTTTGCGTTGTTTTAACTTCATACTCACCAATATTTGAAGGTGGTATAGATTGCCTTTTACCCTTGTTACCTTTATATTCTACGCCCCATTTTTCATATGCTATTAGTTCAAGTTCTTGTTTACTCTTCTCCAACTTAGTTAGAGGAAGAGATTTGTAATCACCAAATATTACTGCATCATCAGTTATATGACGTCCATATTTATCAGCTATTAATGGTTTACAAGTCCAAACTTTTCCATCGTAATGTATATCAATAGATGGGTACTCATATGCGTTTGCTTTAATAATTACTCTTTGTTTTACAGCATTAACATCAGGACATTGATAGATACGTCCATCGTAACTAATTCTACGATTTCCATCAGCTTTACGAGTAACAGCAGGTTTATGTTGTAATGTTTTAAATAATATTTCATTAGGAACAATTCTTAATTCTTTATCTTTAATATTGAGCCATAAATCAGTTCTACGTTTATTATTTCTAAATACTTTATTGCAATTAAAGTTGATACACCAATCAAGTGCTACTTTATTTAACATCTCTAAATTATCAATTTTCATACGTTTGAGATTGCTTTCAAAATTGTTACCTATGATACGCATAAGCCCTTCAACCATACCTTTAGCTCTAGGATTACCTGCTTGATGTAACTCAATTTTAACATCAAGTGCTTCAAATAAATTTTGCATAACTTTTGAACGCAGTATCGATCCTTTGTCAGAGTATAAAATATTTGGAACACCATGAATTTGATACTTACCTTTATAATCAACATTAAGCGTTTTAAATATTAACGAACTTTTCTCCTGAAAAGCTCTATAGAAAAAATCTGCACCATCTTCTGCACGTTCTCCAGATGTATAATAATACCAGAAGAAAAACGATCCAGAACAGTGATCAACTATTACAAATCGTAGCAGTTCTTGTCTAATCTTTTTAGCTTCTTTTACAATTTTATTTTTATAAAATAAACGATCAACATCACGTTCAGCAAGTCCACCTTTATTTTTAAGATGCCACTGCAAACAGTTCGTAATATCAAACTGCCAAACATGATTAGGATATAAACTAATTAATTGTTTATGTGGAGTAGGTAGGGATAACGACTTTCTATCAAGGTTACGCATTTGCAATAAAGTGCATATACGAGCATATCCTACAGGTATAATAATTCCAGATTCAATCATATCTGAAACAGCCTTTTTAACAGAGTTTGTAAAATCACCATTTAACCTTTTTGATATATTAACTCTTGTCGCAATTTCATTAAGAATATCATCAGTAACTTTTGTCTCACCTTTGTCTACCCTTACAGCACGTTTACGCACGCCAGCATTGTTTAGTGAACGCCATATTGATTGACGAGCTACACCGTAAAATTCTGCAAGTTGATCGATACGATTTGATAGTTCTCTACCTTTAAGTAAATGTATTTCATTTAAAATATAATTAATATCCATAGCTAAATAATACCTCTACTTCTCATCAATATTATGCTTTCTAAAATCTCGAGGAAGTAGCATTCTATCTGATTTTTCTATTTCATTATCATCCATATAAAGTCTATCAAGATACACACCACTGTTATTTAATTTCACTCTTATATCATCCAGTAACTTAAAACTTAACACAAGACAACCGCCAAAAATATGTTGATTTCTCTCTGATAAATCGATGTCAGTTAGTTTGTTCATATCAAAAAATATTGATGTTATTCTGTCCTCTATAGATTTTAATTCTTTAAATGCAGGCAGTTCACATTCATCTATGTTAAACTCTTTTCCAGTAGTATAATTATTGATTTTACGTTTATACTCCTCAGACTCAAGGCGTGCATCTTCACGTCCTTTTGATAACTCTCTATTTAATTCTTCTTTAGCAATAATTACTCTTTCTTTCTCTTTTATGATCTCGTCTTTAGCTTCAATTACAGTAATAAGTGCCTCTTTAAGTTTATCTGTATCAGCGAGGTTTACGATCTCTCCATCGATTGATATTGCATCATCAAGTATTTCAAACGTACCTGATTTGGTTGAAGATTTTAATTTTCTAAGTTCTTTATATCCGATTCCAAGATTGCCGATGGTCAGTAAAAACTGTTCTCCAAATGTTTCAAGATTAGATAAATCTTCATCTATCTTTGATCTTGTGTAGCCTATTGATATACAATATTTTTCCCAAGTTTCAGCCCCTTTAATTTCTTTATATATTTTATTTTCTTTAATTTGTTTCAATAAGAAAAGTGCCGACATATCAGCAAATCTGCTTGATACAGTAAACCCTTCAACTCTTCCAGTTAATCTATAAGCCTCTGCTATTAAATCATTGTTTTTAGGTATGGTGTCATTACGTTGATTATTGTTGTTTTGGCTATTATGATATTGAATATTTTTTTCTTTAAAGGCGATATCTTCTATAGCTATACTTAATGATTCTTCGATAGCTTCAGTTTCTGCTTTAACTATTTTTAAAGTTTTTCTATTCATAGTTTTCTCCTAATTGTTTCTATAATTATTTGTTTGTTACTATTCCTAAGAGTTCTTTCTCTTTATTAAGTTCTTGCTCTTTACTGTTTATCATTGCTTTTCTCATTGCCCAAAAAGTTGCTAATTCTAGGCTACCTATATACGCTCCATCTAATGCTTCAATTAGCCCTTCACGTTCTAAAGTAACTAGATGAGTCATAACAGTTGCATATTTTATATCCATTTTATTTGATATCTCATTTGGAGTTATACCAGCCTGTTGTTTCGCTATCAGTTTTAATACTTGCACAGTTTTTTGAGATGATAATATAGGTGGATAACTACTTTTTTTATCCTTCATATATTATTCCATTTTTCAGCTATTTTCATATACTGTTGATCTATAACCATTCCAACAATAACACTCATCTCTGCTTTATCTTGCACAAGTCTTAATCCCCATTTTTTTGCACACTCTAATTGGTTTAAAGTGTTGCAACTCATAATCACGTTGATAACAAAATATGTAACAGTATCGTAATTAGCTTGTGCCTTCATCTCTGATTCTTCTTTTAGATTATTAATCTGCTCTTTAAAAAGAATATCTCTAAAGTTTAACTTCAAATTTTCATCACTTTTAATTTCTTTATCATCTTTATAAATCATCACATCCTCCTTCTCTTATTTATTAAATAGCTACCTTCTCTATCTACTTTATTTGATATATTTTCTTAAAAATTATGAGTGTCTAATAGCTATATCTATAAGATTTTGTATATATTAATAGAAATAAATTCATACATTTACATTAATAATTATTGATATTATACCTTTGCAATAAACAATTATATAAGGCTCTCGATCTTGCTTATAATCACTAGGTATGTTAACATAACGTGATAAAAGTCTATATGTTGCACGTTATACGAAATGCATTGCGTAGTCAACACAAAAATGAAATTCACCCTATGTTTATTTTAACTATAACATGAAACGTGTTTCACAATTATTAATAACTAAAAGGTTAAAGTTAATGAAAAGTAATAGAATTAAAGTAGTAAGAAAACTATTAAATTTAACTCAGGCTGAATTTGCGAAAGAATTAGGCAAGACTTTACGAATGGTTCAATACTATGAGTCAGGTAAGAGTAATATTGATGATGGTGTTTTGTTGAGATTGCAAGAGGTTTTCTCTGTTAATACGAAATGGATGCAAACGGGAAAAGGTGGTGTATTCCTTGTAGTGTCAGAGAATTTTGAAACTTCATCACCTTTAGAAGAGTTCTCAACACCTAATGATTATGATAGAGAGTTGAAGGGTATTACCCTTCGTTATTTTCCTGATGTTCATGCATCTGCTGGTTCAGGTTTTTTGAATACAGATGAAAACAGCAAGCCATTTATTGTTAATGGAGAGTTTATAACGGATGAGTTCAATGAAGTTATTATAAATATTTCGGGTGATTCTATGGAACCAACATTTAAAAACAATGATAAAATATTAGTCAATATAGGTCATTTAAAACATGAGTTATTGGCAGATAGACTTTATGTTGTGTTGACAGAGAACGAGGTGATAGTTAAAAGATATGGTGGAAGAACAGGTTCTGTTTGTCAGTTTTCTAGCGACAACTCAATATACAAATCATTCATGATAGATTTTGAAGATGAGTCAAATCAAATTATAGGTATAGTAACAGGATTATTATATCGAAAGCTATAATAGGAATGAGGCAGATAATAACTTCTGCTTTAAAGTAAAATGTAGATATAGAGAAAGAAAAAAACTTATGTATTAATAAATCTACCACATATTGATTGTGGTTTTTTTATGTCCAATTTTAAGCTTTATTAAAATTATTGTGTATTTAACCAATCTATCATTAAACCATTAAACCATTAAACCATTAAACCACTGAACCAACCAACCAACCAACCAACCAACCAACCAACCAACCAACCAACTAACTAACTAACTAACTAACTAACTAACTAACTAACTAACTAACTAACTAACTAAC
>CAMRCY010000011.1 GCA_947041165.1 uncultured Deferribacteraceae bacterium
TGAGATGTTATGTTGTGGTATTTATTTATATAGTCGTAAAGTAATGAGATGTTGTTTTGTGAATATTTATTTGTGTAGTTGTAAAATAGTGTGTTTATCTGTTTCTACCTTTAGTTATAAAAAAAGACAAGACATAAAATTTCTTTTACATCTTGTCTATATCTACTAAACATATTTTATGTTATTAAATTACTTTTTACCCTTTTTAGGTTTAGCTTTCGCTTTAGGCTTTACAGCAGCTTTAGGCTTAGCTTTAGCTTTTGCTTTAGGTTTGCTTTTAGTTGTTGTTTTTGATAAAGCATCAGGTTTAGGCGCTCCTTTAAGAACTGCCGAAGCCATAGGATGATCTGAGTATTTTGTAAAATTTTCAACAAACTTTTTAGCAAGTACAGCTAAAGTTTTATCATACTCATCTCTACTTTTCCATCCTTTTTTAGGATCAAGTACAGCTTTGTTAACACCAGGAACTGCTTTAGGAATTCCAAAACCGAATATAGGATCAACAGTGTATCCACCTTTATCAACAGCTCCTGACAGGATCGCATTGATAATAGTTCTTGTGTCACTAATTTTAAATCTTTTACCGTTTTTACCACCACATAATCCAGTGTTTACTAGATATGCTTTAGCACGATGTTTCTTCATTTTTTCCATTAATATTCTAGCATACTCATAAGGATGCCACACCATGAATGGTTCTCCAAAACAAGTTGAAAAAGTTGCTGTTGGTTCAGTCACACCTTTTTCAGTTCCTGCAACTTTTGCAGTGTATCCTGATATGAAGTGATAGATAGCTTGATTAGTATCTAATTTAGATACGGGAGGTAGAACTCCAAAAGCATCAAATGTTAAGAAGATAATATTTTTTGGATGTCCACCCATATTATCTTTAGCTGTACGAGGCATTTGAGTTAATGGATATGATGATCTAGTGTTTTCAGTTTTAGCATCACTATCAAGATCAACAATTCTAGTTGATTCATCAAACACAACATTCTCTAAGATTGTTCCGAACGAATGTGTAGTTTTATATATATCTGGTTCCATTTCTTGAGATAGGTTGATAACTTTTGCATAACAACCGCCTTCAATATTAAATATTCCAGCATCACTCCAACCGTGCTCATCATCACCGATTAGGTATCTTTCAGAATCAGAAGACAATGTTGTTTTTCCTGTTCCAGATAAACCGAAGAATAGTGCTGTGTCATTTTTCTTACCGATATTGGCAGAACAATGCATAGACATAACATTCTTTTTAGGAAGATAATAGTTCATAACAGTGAAGATCGATTTTTTCATTTCGCCAGCATATTCAGTTCCAGCGATAAGCACTATTTTTTCTGCAAAGTTTAACATGATTGCAGTTTCAGATTTTGTGTTATCCACTTGAGGATTACATTTAAAACTAGGTAAATATAGAACAGTGAAATCTTCTTTAAAGTTAGCAAGTTTTTTAAGCACTGTTTCGCAGATGAACATATTTCTTGCGAACATACTATGCCAAGCGTACTCACTTATTACTCTTACTTTAAGTCTTGAAGTTTCATCAGCTCCAGCGTAAAGTTCTTGTACGAACAATTCTTTATTGTCACAAAATTTTACCATTTTTTCTTTAATAGATCGAAAATTTGATACACTCATTTCTGATGCAGCTGAGCTATCCCAGTTTACATCTTTTTCAGAAGATGGTTCTCTTACCACATACTTGTCTTTAGCAGATCTGCCAGTATGTTTTCCAGTGTTAAATGCTAATGCACCACCTTTTACAAAAGCTCCTTCGCCACGTTTAATAATCTCTTCAGTTAATGCCTCAGTAGGCATGTTTAAAAAGATTGTTTTTGGCGACTGAATATTGTATTTCTTAAGATAGTCGGTACCAGTTTTGTAAATGCTCATACGTTATTCCTCCACAGTTGATTTTCGTTGTTATATCTGTTACAATCCATAGGATAATATTTCTAGTTTAGGTATTTATGAAATTGAAAAATAGTTGTTATACAACAACATCTACTTATTCATTTATAGTATAATTTTTATGAGAGGTCAATGTTATTATGAATAATTTTTTTATTTCTTCTGTGTCTGAAAAAGAGATAAAGGCAGAAAAGTTAAAAGCACGTGAACTTAGATCTAAAGAGTGGTGGAAAACTTTGATTAATCAAGGCGTCTGTTACTACTGTAATGAGAAGTTTAGCAAGGAAGAATTGACGATGGATCATGTTGTTCCGATCATCAGGGGTGGCAAGTCTACGAAGGGTAATATTGTATGTTGTTGCAAAGAGTGTAACAATAAAAAGAAGTATTATTTACCTATCGAAATGAACGGCGAACTTGATAGTTAATCTGCTGTCATAATGTTAAATCGGTACTGATTAATTCGTGCGTACAATTTTTAGATTGATGCGAAGTGAAACTTGTATATGCTATGAATTACAATTTTTAGATTGATGCTAATTGAAACTTGTATATGCTATGAATTAAAATTTTTAGATTGATGCGAATTAGAACTTGTATATTGTTGTGAATTAAAATTTTTAGATTGATGCGAATTGAAACTTGTATATGCTATGAATTAAAATTTTTAGATTAATAAGAATTAGTCGATCACAAGTTGTTATAATTTTTGATTAATAAATATAGGTTGCTAGTTTTTATATAGATATCAAAACGCTGTTTATATTATAATGTTGTAAGTTGTGTATCTGTAATCTATTTTAGTTGTTACAAATTTTAGATTAATATAAGTTTTGAAATATAAGTTATAAATTATTGAGTTATTAAATATATAGTATTTGTGTTGAACGCAAATTTATTAGGGATGGGGTTAGATGCAAGGTAATATAATACGTGAAAGATTTCTGAAATTTTATGAGTTAAATAATCATAAGATTGTTTCATCGTCACCACTTCTTCCAATAGATGATGACACTCTACTTTTTGCAAACGCTGGAATGAACCAGTTCAAGAATATTTTCTTAGGTAAAGAAGTGAGAGATTATAAGCGAGCTACAACTTGTCAGAAAGTTGTTCGTGCAGGTGGCAAGCATAACGATCTTGAGAATGTAGGAAGAACAGCACGCCACCACACATTTTTTGAGATGTTAGGGAATTTCTCATTCGGTGATTATTTTAAAGTTGATGCAATAAAGTTTGCATGGAGTTTTTTAACTGAAGAATTAAAATTAGATACAAGCAAAATGTTTGTAACAATATATGAAGAAGATGATGAAGCGTATGATATCTGGAAAGATGTTATCGGCTTACCAGTTGACAAAATTCATCGTCGTGGCAAGAAAGATAATTTTTGGCAGATGGGGGACACAGGCCCATGTGGTCCTTGTTCTGAGATTTTCTACGATCAAGGTAAAGGCGTTGGTTGCAATACTCCAGAGTGTGATCCTGAGTGCGAGTGCGATAGGCATCTTGAAATCTGGAATTTAGTTTTCATGCAATTTAATAGAGATGAGAAAGGTACGATGACTCCACTTCCAAAACCATCAATAGATACAGGAATGGGATTAGAACGAGTTGCAGGTATTATGCAAAATGTTGTGAGCAATTACGATACCGATCTTATCAAACCGATTATAGAATTTATAGCAAGCGATATCGGTATGAAATATGGCAGTAACGAATTAAACGATGTATCTATGCGTGTAATTGCAGATCATTCGAGAGCTACAGCATTTCTTATAGGTGATGGTGTAATTCCAGCAAGTGATGGCAGAGGGTATGTGTTAAGAAGAATAATGCGTAGAGCTATGAGGCATGGCAGATTGCTTGGATACGAGAATATATTTTTCTATAAGGTTGTTCTTTTTGTGATAGATTTCATGAAAGGATATTATACTGAACTTGCAGATAAAAAAGAGTATATAAAAGGTATTGTTGAGAAAGAAGAGAGATCTTTTATCAAAACATTATCATCAGGATTAGAGATTTTAAATAGCGATATCATTCCTAGATCAAAAGCTAAAGGTGTGATAGTCGGTGATGATATTTTTAAATTATATGATACCTACGGTTTTCCAGTTGATCTATTAGAAGATATCGCAACTGACAATAATTTAAGTTTAGATATGTCAAGATTTGACATACTTATGCAGGAACAACAAGAGCGAGCAAAGATCGGAGGACTAGGTGTAAAGCTTGATCGTGTGCTTGATATTTTTACAACTTTAGGATCTAAATATCAATCAGAGTTTTTAGGATATAGAGAGAGTGATTTTGATAATAAAGGTAAGGTTGTATGTATTATTAACGGTGAGAAAGAGGTTACAACTATTAAAGCTCAAGATAAAGCTTATATAATATTTGATAAAACATCTTTCTATCCTGAGGGTGGCGGACAAACTGGTGACACTGGATATATCACAGCTGATGGTATAGAGTTTGAAGTTGATGACACATTTAAAGTAGGAGATGCTATCATTCATTCAGGACATCTTAAAAAAGGTGTAATAGAGATCGGTAAAATATTAGATCAGAATATTAATAATGATAGACGTTTAAAAACAGAGTATAATCATACTGCAACTCATCTGCTTCATAAGGCGTTGCAATCAACTCTTGGTGCAGCTGTTAGACAGGCTGGTAGTAATGTTGATGAGGAGTCATTCCGTTTTGATTTCACATTTGATAGAGCGTTGACAGATATTGAGATTGAGAGTATTGAGCAACAGGTGAACAGTGAAATTTTTACATCTCATAAAGTTGTGAAAGAGTACATGAATAAAGAGGATGCTATCAAAACTGGTGCGACTGCATTATTTGGTGAAAGGTATTCTGATACGGTTAGAGTTGTCACAATAGGTGATTATTCAACAGAGTTATGTGGTGGTTGTCATATTGAGAACACATCTGAAATTGGGGTGTTTAAAATAATTTTAGAACAATCTGTTGCATCAGGAGTCCGTAGAATAGAAGGATTAACTTCATACAGAGCGTTAGCGTATTTGAACGATGCTGATAGATTAAGAAAAGATTTATTACAACTACTTAAAACACAAGATATTGTTAAGAGAATTAATGATATGTTTTTAGAGTTAAAAAGTAAGGATCGCCATATTAAAGAAGTTGAAGAGAAGTTGGTATCAATTAACGCTGAAGATATGTTGTCAGATATAAAAACTGTAAATGGTATAAACTATATTACGTTGCGTATGGATGATAGCAGTATTGACAATATGAGATCGTTACTTGATAAGGCTAAGCAGAAAGTTGGTAGTGGTATAGTTATTATGGCAGGTATAAACGAAGGTCGTGGTATATTACTTATCGGAGTGACGAAAGATATAACATCTAAAATGAGTGCTAATGATATTATAAAGAAAGCGAATACGATAACAGTTGTAAAGGGTGGAGGCCGTCCTGAGATGGCTCAAGCTGGTGTTGATGATGTTAGCAAAATAGATGAATTATTGAATTCATTAATAGACATAATATAGGTTATCTGTTAAGATATTAGCTTACTTATTTGAGTTATTTTTCTAATAGATGATTTATAGTAAATATTTTTTTGGGGACGGTTTTATAAATATGAAAGTAGAAATGGTTAATCCTTTTATTACGGCAACAATTAATGTGCTTGATACGATGGCAGGGTTGAGTGTTACAAAAAAAGAGATTTATTTAAAGCAAGGACTAGCAACAGGTAACGATGTATCGGGTCTAATCGGTATTGCGGGCAGTATTACAGGATTTGTAGGGATGTCATTTTCGGAATCGGTTGCGTTAAAAATTACAGCTGCGTTTCTTGGAGAAGAGAAAACATCTATTGATGCTGACGTGATTGATACGATCGGTGAAGTTATTAATATGGTTGTTGGTAGTGCTAAAACAATTTTTGCTAAACAAGATATGAAGTATGATTTAGGGTTACCAAATGTTGTAACTGGTAAAGATCACACTGTTAACAGACCTAAAGATATTATGTGTATTGGCGTTAATTTTGATTTAGATGGAGAAGTATTCTCTATTGAAGTTGGATTGAAATAATTTATAAATTCAAGGTAGTTGTTTTTATGCTAGTAGTATTTATTTTTATGTAGCAATACATGTTTTATCTATATTTTTATATAAAGATTAATTTGAGGCGTTTATGATTAGTAGAGCGAAAGATATTAAGGATATAAAAGATATATTTGTAAGAGTGAGCTTACTCACTCTTTTTTTAATTCTTATTTTAGGAGTTTTTATGAGTAATGTGTTAGCAAAAACTACCTCATCTGCTAAACTTCCAGATATAAGTAAGTTACCAAATGGTGTTACGTTGATATATCAGAATGTTCCAGATGTAGGTGTTGTAACTGTTCAATCGTTTATAGGCACAGGTTCTGTAAATGAGAGTATTGAGATTTCAGGAATATCACATTTTTTAGAACATATATTATTTAAAGGTACGAAAAATTTTAAACCAGGTGAAATAGATGTTTATCTTGATTCACTAGGTGGAGAAAATAATGCGTTCACAAGTAGTGATCTAACAAATTATTATGTTACGATCCCAACAAAAAACGTTGAGGCAGCATTTGAAGTAGTTAGTGATATGGTTTTTAATGCTTTATTTATCAAAGATGAAATTGAGAAAGAGAAACCAGTTGTTGTTCAAGAGATAATGCGTAAATATAATGATCCGTCTTATATGATGTGGCAAGATTTATTACATACGATATTTTTAGGAACACCGTATGAGAGAGAGGTTATCGGAAGTGTTGAAACGGTAAATGCGTTAACACCAGAAAATTTGTTAGAGTATTACAATAGTTACTATCATCCAGAGAATATGTATTTAACTGTTGTTGGTGATATCTCTAAAAAAGAGGTTGAAAAATTAGCGTTAAAATATTTCAATCAAACAAGAGATGTTGATTTAGGAAAACGATATAGTGGATTAGATAAAGTTGAGTTCACAAAATCTGTTGATAAAGTTTTCACAGCAGATATAGATATGGAATATGTTGTTCTAGCTTTCCCAACTGAAGAGAAACTTAGTAGCACGATATATGCAAATGAAGTTCTTTCAGAGATGTTAGCAGGTGGAGAATTTTCATTATTTAATGAGATATTAAAAAATCAGAAACGATTAGTTATCTATACATCGGATCTATCACTCAACCATAAGTATAACGGTTTGATGGGAGCGTTTGCAGTAACTGCACCTAACAACGCTGATAAGTTTAGAGATGAAGCATTGAAAATTATTCAAGATATAGCTGATGGCAAGATTGATGACAAAGTTATTGAGAAAGCGAAAAACAGATTAAAGTCTGATAATATTTATTCTTATGAAAGAGTGTCATCACTTGCAAACGAGTTAGGCTACGCATACACTTTAGATATGGAAGATTACTATCTTAATTTTGTGAACGGTATTAACGCTGTTAGTAAGAAAGATTTAATGAAATATGCAACAGAGTTATTAGATAAACCTATGTATTACGCTAAAACAATCGGCAAGAAAAAAGCTGATAAGAAAGCTGATAAAAAGGTTGAGAAGATAGCAGAGAAGAGAAAGAAATAATATTAAGTAATATTTAATTATATTACTTAGATAGATTTAGAAAAAAAAACTCTAGCCGATTTTATTATCAGCTAGAGTTTTTTATTAAGCAAAATTAATCATTATGTTATTAGTTGACGTATCAATAATATTTATCGTAACTTTTTAATATATTATTGTAGTCAGTAAATCACCTATCTTATCTTAGTAGTTTTAATTATCTCTTTTTCTATCACATTTAAATCGAATATCGCTTTTGCATAAATTTTAGTTATTGTTTTAAGTTTTAGAAGAGATATCCGTTCATTAGATTGATGAGCTAAATCTTCATCATCTGGCATAATAGGTCCAAACGATAAAGCGTTAGGAAATGCTCTTGCATAAGTTCCACCACCGATAACGATCGGTTCTCTATTATCTCCAGTTACAGACCTATAAGCTCCAAGTAGCGTTTTTACGAACTTAGAGTTTTTATCAACATAGAGAGGTATTTTATGATTTAATATTGATATAGCTGTGCCAGTTTTTTTCATAGCGTTACAGATAGTTTCTTCAGCATATTCAGGGTTAATAGTAACAGGATATCTGATATCAAAGTTAGCTTGTAGGTTTTCGCTATCATATCTTAGCATACCGAAGTTAAGAGATAGAGGGGTTGAGATTTCGTCAGTCATATTTATCCCTAAAAGTTTCCCATCAGTTTCATATTTGAATAGTTGATACATATCTTTTATCCATAGATTAAGTTCTTTTGGAGCAAAATCTAATTTTTCTAAAACGCCAAATAATCGTTGAATAGCATTCACTCCTGTTTCAGGGTTCATAGCGTGTACAGCTTTTCCTTCTATTTCAACTTTAATCATTTTATCTTCAAAGTAATCAAATTTTATATAATCCCTATTAAATTTCTCTAATTGTATGTAAATTTTTGCAATATCTTTACCGCCGAAATAAGCTACAGCTTTATCGGGTACGATATTTACTTTCTCACCAGCTGTCATTCCAAGCAGTATAACAGGTTCCATCGGCATAGCTTCAAAACCTCTTTTTATTGCGAGGCTCAAGATACCTTTTTCACCGTACACAGCAGGAAATTTTGCATCAGGAGCATATGAGCATTTAGGAATATCTTCAGTATTAAGATATCTATTAACGCATTTAAATCCTGATTCTTCATCAAGTCCTAAGATAAATCTAAACCTTTTATTGAATTTTACTCCAGCATCAATCAAAGCTTTAAGTGCGTAAAATGTTGCAGCAACCGATCCTTTATTATCAATTGCTCCACGTCCTATGATTTCATTATCTATTATAGCACCAGACGTTGGGTGTGCTTTCCAGTTATCTAGATTATTGTAAGGCACAGTGTCTAGGTGACACAATATCCCGTAGAGATCTCCGTCTTTATCTCCTATTTCAGAGTATCCAACCATATTATCTATGTTTTTGGTAATAAATCCTAACTCTTCACTCCTTTCTAGCACATAGTCTAGACAGTCAGAGATATTTTTACCAAATGGGTATTCGTCAGTTGCGTTGTTAAAATCGTATACCGTATTAAACGATATTATTTTTTGTAGAAATTCTACTTCTTCGTCGAAATTTTTGTCGATTATTTTATTTATATTTTCCATAATAACTATGATTATAAAGTTTTAATTTTGTTCAGTCAAGAACCTAAATTGCAACCGATATTATTAACACTTGTAAATCGTTAAATCACGATATATAATACTGCTCCTTTTGGAGTTTAAAACTTTATATTATGAAGGAATGGAACCTTAAGATGTCTATAAGAAGAATATATGTTGAGAAGAAAAAAGATCATATTGTTGAAGCAAAATCATTGAAAGATGATATAAAAGTGTTTTTAGGTATAAATGGAATTGAAGATCTGATTATCCTTAATCGCTATGATATAGAAGGATTAAATGATGATGAGTTTAATTCTGTATCTAAGATAGTTTTTGCAGAACCTATGATGGATATGCTTTATGAAGAAAAATATCTATTTCTATCAAACGATAAATATTTTGCTATAGAGTATCTTCCTGGACAGTTTGATATGCGAGCTGATTCTGCTATTCAATGTATAAAAGTTATCACAAACGCAGAAGATATAGATGTGAGATCGGCAAAAGTTTATGTTATTAGAGGGGATATATCTGATACAGATATAGCAAGAATTAAAAAATATCTAATAAATGAAGTCGATCAACGTGAAGCGTCATTAGATAAACCATCAACTTTAAAACTGGATACTGTGCTTGATGAGAGTATCGAGTATGTTGAAGGGTTTATAGATTTTACAAATGATGATTTAATATCGTTACTAAATAAATTATCACTTGCTATGAGTATAGAGGATCTAAAAGTAGCATACGATTACTTTAAAAATATAGAGAAACGTAATCCAACAGTAACCGAGATTAAGGTTCTTGATACATATTGGTCAGATCACTGTCGCCATACAACATTCAATACTATTTTAACAGATGTTGAGTTTATGGACGGACGATATAAGAAACTTTTTTCATCAACATATGATGAGTATATAGCTATCCGTAAAGATGTGTTTGAGGGTAGATTAGATAAAAAACCAGTTACGTTAATGGATCTTGCGATCATATCAACAAGGGCTAGATTAAAAGATGGTTCGCTTGATAATTTAGAAGAGTCTGAAGAAAATAATGCTGCATCAATAGTTGTAGATATCGAGTATGAGGGTGGCACAGGCGACAGCGATACCGATACTATATTATTAATGTTTAAGAACGAAACACATAATCATCCAACAGAGATAGAACCGTTTGGTGGAGCTGCAACTTGTTTAGGTGGTGCGATTAGAGATCCGTTATCTGGTAGATCTTATGTATATCAAGCTATGCGAATAAGTGGTGCAAGTGATCCACGAGAGAGAGTTGATAAAACTTTAGTAGGCAAACTTCCACAGATAAAAATATGTAGAGAGTCAGCAAGAGGATACTCATCATACGGCAATCAGATAGGAATTGCGACAGGACATGTTAAAGAGTTTTATCACTCAGGATTTAAGGCGAAGAGAATGGAAGTCGGTGCTGTAATCGGTGCTGTTTTAAAAGCTGACGTAACTAGAGAAACACCTAAGAACGGCGATCTTATAATTATGTTAGGTGGCAGAACAGGCAGGGACGGCGTTGGTGGAGCAACTGGATCATCTAAAGAACAGAACAGTAAATCAATTGATATATCATCAGCTGAGGTTCAAAAAGGTAACGCACCTGAAGAGCATAAATTATTACGTTTATTTAGAAAACCTAAAATAAGCAAGATGATTAAAAAGTCTAACGATTTTGGAGCAGGTGGAGTATCAGTATCTGTTGGTGAAATAGCTGATGGTGTTGAGATCAATTTAGAAGTTATTTTGAAAAAATATGAAGGGTTAACTCCGAGTGAGTTAGCGTTATCTGAATCGCAAGAGAGAATGTCAGTTGTGATTAGCGGGTCTGATCTTGATGAGTTTATAAAAGAGTGTCATAGAGAAAATATTGAAGCTGTAGTGATTGCAACAGTAACTGATAAAAACAGATTAACTATGAAGTATAAAGATAGTTTAATAGTTGATATAGGTAGAGAGTTTTTAGATACAGCAGGAGCAGTTAGAGAGCAAGATGTTGTAGCTCGTACTGATTTTAATGTAACATTTTTTGATACGGAAAAATATAATAAACACGATAATTTTTATCGTATGGTTATAAGTAAGATGACAGATATAAATCTTGCAATTCAACAAGGGTTAGTTGAGTCGTTTGATTCAACGATAGGTGCTAGAACTGTCTTGTCGCCTTACGGTGGGATACATCAATTAACAGAAGCTGAAACTATGATATCGAAAATACCTACATCTAATAATAGAGATACAGTTACGGTATCTGTTGTGTCTTATGGTTATAATCCATATTTATCTGATGAGTCGCCGTATCACGGTGCTTATTTTGCAGTGATAGAATCTGTAACTAAGATGATTGCAGCTGGTGTAAAGTTAAAAGATATTAGATTATCATTTCAAGAATATTTTGAAAGATTAGGTGATGATAAGTTTAAATGGGGTAATCCATTGCTATCGTTACTAGGTGCATTAAAAGCGTTAAACTCATTATCACTTGCATCAATTAGCGGTAAAGATTCTATGTCTGGCACATATAAAGATAAAACTAACGATATAGAATTAACCGTTCCACCAACTTTAATATCATTTGCGTTTGCAACGACTAAAGTTGATAGAGTAGTAACTGGTGAGTTCAAGAAAGCAGGTGAGAAAGTATATCTTATTAAGACAGATATTGATGATGATAAGTTAATTGATATTGAAAGATATTTATATAATATAGAGTTGATTGATGAGTCTATAACTGATGAAGAGTTGTCATCTATTTACACTGTTAAAGATGGTGGAATAATTACGGCGTTAGTGAAGATGTCGCTAGGTAACCTGATAGGTGTTGAGATCAATGCTGATATCACATTAGAAGAGTTACAAATTCCATATTACGGATCATTTATAATATCAACATCTATTGATTCGTTTGATTATGAGCGAGAGGTTATGGAGATCGGTGTAACGATTGATGAACCGTATATTAGGTATCAAGATAGCGAGCTTTTATTAACTGATCTTGCGGGTAGCAGTATAGAAACATTGTCGTCTGTGTATACATCAAGTTGTGAAGATGAGTCGCTTGTTTATAAACCTATTTTAGGTGAGTATGCAGATCGCAAAAAAAGTAAGAACACATTTAAGGCTCAACCTAGGGTTGCGATATTGGCATTACCTGGTAGTAATTGCGAGTATGATACTAAACGTGCGTTTGAAATATCTGGAAGTAGCGACGCTGATATTTTTATTTTTAGAAACAGGAGTATTTTGGATATACAAGAATCTTGTGAAGAGTTTGCAAAAATGGTCGATAACTCACAGATATTAGCAATACCTGGTGGATTTTCAGGAGGGGACGAACCTGATGGTTCTGGTAAATTTTTCACATCAGTATTTATGAACCCACTTATAAAAGAGTCTATACATAATTTAATACATAAAAGAGATGGCTTAGTTATAGGTATCTGTAACGGATTTCAAGCGTTGCTTAAATCAGGTTTATTAAGTAAAGGTTATATAGGCGAACAAGAAGACGATGATCCTACGTTATCGTTTAATAAAATTAATAGACATGTATCAAGATTTGTTAGAACGAGAGTATCATCAATAAAATCTCCATGGCTACAGTTAAGAGAGATTGGTGAGATAGATAAAGTTGCAGTTTCGCACGGCGAAGGCAGATTTGTAGCACCACAAGAATATATCGATAAACTGTTTAAAAATGGACAGGTAGCGTTTCAATATGTTGATGGATTTGACAATGTAACTATGAAGTATCCGTATAATCCAAATGGTTCATCTCATGCGATAGAGGGTATAACTTCTGTTGATGGGAGGGTGCTCGGCAAGATGGGACACTCTGAAAGATTTGGAGAAAATTTGCATATTAATAATAGATATGATAGCATGAACCAGATGATATTTGCGTCTGGTATAAAATATTTTTTATAGAGAGTTGAGGGTGTTTGAAACAATTGTTCTCCAATTATTGAATGGTTTAATAGTTGGAAGTATTTATGCGTTAATAGCTTTAGGATATACTATGGTTTATGGTATACTTAGGTTGATTAATTTTGCACACGGCGAAATTTTTGTTGTAGGTGCATTTGCTGGTTTATTAGCGACGATGATCTTCGGAGATTCGTTCATTATTGCGATTATATTTGCGTCAATAACCTCAGTGTTATTAGGGTTGTTTGTTGAAAGGGTGGCATATCGTCCACTTAGGGATTCAAAAACATCAACGATAGTTTTTTCAGCTGTTGGATTATTCGCAATAGTTTTTGTTGCCTTTTTATCACAAAACACAATCTTTGATCTACTTACATCAATATTGTTTTGGTTAGGAGTGTTATTTCTAATCGCTATTATTGTATGGCTTGTCAGATCTAAATCATACCTCAAAAGTAGAACATCAACATCGAGAATAAACGCACTTATTTCGGCTATTGCGATGGGTATAGTTATATCTAATATGATAGCGTTGATTAAAGGGCCAGATAGAGAAGTTTATCCGAAACTTATTCCAGATGTTATGTTTGATGTTTTTGGTATAAATGTTTCTCTGTTACAATTATTTATTATTTCGTTCTCATTTGTGTTAATGGTTATACTTTATATTGTGGTGAATAAGACTAAAGTAGGGCTTGCAATGAGAGCTGTATCATATAACTTAGTTGCTGCAAAACTTATGGGAATAAATCCAGATAAGATTATTTCATTCACATTTGCGATCGGCTCATTGCTTGCAGCGATTGCAGGCGTGCTTGTTGGAACATATTATAATATAGTTGATATCAATGTTGGAATGATGTATGGACTTAAAGCATTTATTGCAGCAGTTTTAGGTGGTATAGGATCAATTCCTGGTGCAGTTCTTGGTGGAATTATATTAGGTGTTGTTGAGGTTATGGGTGTAGCGTTTATATCTCCATCATATAGAGATGCAATTGCCTTCGGTATTTTAATATTTATATTGATCGTTAAACCAACAGGATTATTTGGTAGTAACACGAAAGAGAAAATATAATTCTAAATTAGTTAATATAAGTAATTGAACCTAATATATGTAGATTGATTTAGGTTCGTAGATATAAGTAGTTAAGTCTACAACAGCTAAGTTTTAAAGTGGCTAAATTATAAGCAGTTAAGTTATGAATAAATAAGTTATAAGTAATTAACTTAAATGTAGATAGGTTTTAAAGTGGCTAAATTATAAACAGTTAAGTTGTGAGTAAATAAGTTATACGTAATTAACTTAAATGTAGATAGGTTTTAAAGTGGCTGAATTATAAACAGTTAAGTTGTGAGTAAATAAGTTATACGTAATTAACTTAAATGTAGATAAGTTTTAAAGTGGCTAAACTATAAACAGTTAAGTTGTGAGTAATTAACTTAAATGTAGATAAGTTTTAAAGTGGCTAAATTGTAAACAGTTAAGTTGTGAATAAATAAGTTATAAGTAGATATGTTAATTTGGAGTCTTTAATGGATTTTTTATTTAATGATTATGTTTTCCAAGTTATGACAATAACGGGTATAAATATCATAATTGTTCTGGGTTTAAATCTCATCACAGGTGTAACAGGACAGCTTTCATTAGGTCATTCAGCCTTTATGTCGGTTGGTGCATACTGTTCGGCTATAATAATGATAAAACTTGCAGTACCGTTCTATCTTTCAATTGCGATTGCAACGGTTGTATCAGGAGCTGTTGGTGCGTTACTAGGTATGCCTATTTTAAGATTACGAGGGGATTATCTTGCGATTGCAACATTAGGTTTTGCAGAAATTGTGAGGGTTATATTTTTAAACTTAAAAGTGACAGGTGGAGCGTTAGGGGTTAGTTCAATCCCGTATGAAACAACTCTTAGCACTGTGTGTATAATTTTAGTTTTCGGAATAATCTTTATGTATAGATTTGAAAAATCAAGATTTGGTTTAGCGTTAAGGTCGATACGTGAGGATGAAATAGCAGCAGAGATGATGGGTATAAATATTGCTAGATACAAAGTGTTAGCTTTTACAATAGGTTCAGCATTTGCAGGACTAGGTGGTGCATTATATGCTCATCAGATAACTTTTATAGCACCAGATGATTTCGGATTTATGAAATCAGTTGAGTTTATTTCAATGTTAGTATTAGGTGGCATGGGCTCAATTATAGGTGTTATAGCGGGCGTTATCGGCTTAACAGTTATCCCAGAGGTTTTAAGATTTGCATCAGAATACAGAATGGTTATGTACGGTATTGTTCTGTTAGCGATGATGATATTTAGACCACAGGGGTTATTCGGCAAGATTAGAGTTAATTTATGATGAGTAAAGAAATATTATTAGAACTAAAAGATGTTTCACTTTCTTTTGGTGGCTTACAAGCGATAGATAAATTGTCATTTTCTTTAAAGAGAAAAGAGATCACATCATTAATCGGTCCAAACGGAGCTGGAAAAACTTCATTGTTTAATCTTATATCAGGGGTGTATATTCCTACAAGTGGCGATATATTTTTCAAAGGTAAATTGTTAAACAATTTAAAACCGCATAAAATAACAGCACTAGGACTTGCAAGAACTTTTCAAAACATAAGATTGTTTAAACAATTAACAGTTCAAGAAAATATTATTCTAGCTATGAATATGCAAAGAAAGAGTGGAATAATAGCATCAGTACTAGGCTTGCCTAAGCACCGTAAAGAGGTGAAAGAGGTTGAGGCGAACTCGCTAAAACTTTTAGAATATTTTTCACTTGTTGATTGTAAAGATATGCGAGCAGAAAATTTATCATACGGTAGACAGCGTGAGCTTGAAATTTGTAGAGCGCTTGCAACAGGTGCAGATCTGCTTATATTGGATGAGCCAGCAGCTGGTATGAATCCGATTGAAACTGATAATTTAATGAGCTTGATAAAAAAAATTAGAGACGATATGTCTAAAACTATCTTTCTTATTGAACACGATATGAAGTTAGTTATGGGTATATCAGATAGAGTAATAGTTTTAGATCACGGGATAAAAATAGCTGAGGGACTTCCTAAAGATATCCGTGATAATAAAAAAGTTATAGAAGCTTATCTTGGTAAAGAGGATTAAGGATAATATGCTTGAATTAAAAAACATTTCAACTAGATATGGTAATATCTACGCTCTTGATAGAGTGAATATAAAGATTAAAAAGAAAGAGATAGTAACAATAATCGGTGCAAATGGTGCTGGTAAATCAACTATTTTGAATACTATATCAGGAATATTAAAGCCAGTTAATGGAATGATACTTTTTGAAGATGAAGTTATCTCTCTGAAAGAGACAGATTTTATAGTTAAAAAAGGCGTTGTTCAAGTGCCAGAAGGCAGACAGATATTTCCTCATCTAACAGTTTTAGAAAATATTAAATTAGGTGCATATCTTAGAAAAGATAAAGCTGAAATTAGTAGAGATTTTGAATACGTAACAACTTTATTTCCACGATTAAAAGAGCGATTAAAGCAAGCAGGCGGAACGTTATCTGGTGGAGAACAACAGATGTTAGCTATTGCAAGAGGCGTAATGTCTAAGCCTAAATTATTACTTCTTGATGAACCATCTCTCGGTTTAGCTCCTATTTTTGTTAGAGGTATTTTTGATATAATAAAAGAGATCAATAAAATCGGTGTTACAATTTTACTTGTTGAACAGAATGCAAGAATGGCTTTGTCGATTGCAGACAGAGGATATATTGTTGAAACAGGCAAGATAAAATTAGAAGCAAAAGCGAAAGATTTATTAACAGATGATTCAGTTAGAGAGGCATATTTAGGTATATAATTTTATCTAAGTTTTGTTATGGTTATGGCTGTTTATTTGTTTCAGCTTGAAGTGAGTATTAAGTTGCTATTATGTTGTTAAAATTTTGAGTATTGCTAGATTTTTGGGTGTTGCACATTTGTGTATCTGTAAAAAAACGTATCTAAATAGAGTATCTAAATATCAGAAATCAATCAAGTTTCCACTATAAACCAATATTAAAATTTTTATAAATCACTTAGTTACGATTAAGATTACGAACTTAATAATTTTTATAAACTCTACATCAATCAAGTTATCACTAATTTTAAAACTCTACATAAATCTAGTTTAATCATATTATGATAATAAGTTGAAGAACTTACTATTGGTCAGTCGCACCTTTTTCAGTTACTGCAACTTTAACTATACCTACAAATATTTATCTATCAACTTTTTACTTCTGTTTTAATATATCATCTTTAGGGAAAATTAATTTCACTTCAGTCCATTCTTTCTCTTTAGATTTGATATCAAGTCTACCGTTATGCTCTCTAATAATTCTTGAAACTATAGATAATCCTAGTCCTGTCCCTGGGTATTCTTTCTTAACATTTTCACCACGATGAAATTTTGTCAACACGGTTTTGATATCATTTTTATTTATACCAACACCACTATCTTTAAACATTATAATATAGTTCTCGCCATAATTATAAGCTTTAATAATTATAGTAGAATTAACGTGTGAATATTTCACAGCGTTAGATATAAGGTTGTTTATAACAGTTATAAAAGTTTCTCCATCAACATATATAGTATCGCTGTGTTTAATATTGAGTGATATTGTAAGCCCTTTATTTTTTATATCAATATCAAACATTTCCAATCTTTCTTCAACCATATTAAATAGATTTACAGGTATAAAGTGATAATCATATTGTCCATGTTCAAGCCTTGACAATGTTACGATATCGTTAAATAACGTTTTTATTGTGTTAATATTATTTTTCAAATTGTAAGTAAATTTACTTCTCATCTCATGATTATCAAGTATACGTTTATCATCAAGCAGTTCAGAGTACGACAATATTTTTGTAAGTGGAGTTCTAATTTCGTGAGCGATTGAATCAAGCAGTTCTGTTTTTAATTGATTAATACTATCAAGCTTATCATTTTTATCTTTAAGCTCATCAACTAAAGTAATATATTTTCCAGCAGCATCAGCAAGCTTACTAGTTAAAATATCTTCGTTATGTGCAATCTGTACACTCATCTGATTGAATGCTTCTGATAGTATAGATATTTCATCACTAGTATCAATTTTTGTTTCAACAATATTACCTTGCTTAATTTGCATAGTCGCCTTAGTAAGAGTGTTTACATGTCTAATTATAAGTCTATGGATAAGCAATGAGATCACAATAATTATTAAAATCAAACTAATTATAATGGTGTAGAAAGTTATCTCGTTACTTCTAGTAAGTGATGTTTTGATTTCATCAAGAGGTAGAGTTATAGATATGAGTCCTCTAAAATCATTTAGTTTATATCCATCTGTATGGCAACTTATACAAGATTTATTAATGAACAACGGTGCTGCATAATTATACACAGTACCTAATGTGTCATCATGTGCGATCTCGGTATATTCGTGCATATGTTTATTTTGTATTGCATTCATCGCAGCCACTTCAAATTTAGTTGGGATGTTGTCAGAGTTAACAAGATTGTCAGATGTGATATGAAACCTAAATGCAGTCATTTTTTCAGCGTATTTAGATAACTCTTTTGTCACAACAGCAGGCACAGGTTCAACACGATCTCTATTTTCAGCAGCCCACTGCCTCGTTATCACAACCATGCTATGCACAGCTTTTGCTTGCGTGTGAGCTTGCTCGATTATTGTTCTACTTTGATTTGATAAAAGTAGATATACGGCAGGGATCATTATTGTTAAAATTGTAATGAAGAGATAGAGTATAAATTTGACCATCAGTTTCATACATTTATTATATACGATAAAAGATTTATTTCAATAATTATAAATATAGATTGTCAGGCAAAATTATAATATGAATATTAAAGATATCATATTTAATACTTGACAAAGTTATGAGAAATTAGTATTGTTTAGGTACGCCTAAAGTTATACATCAAAAGATTGTTTATGATACTGATGGTTGAGCTACTATATTATGAGGTTATTTTAATTATGAAGGAAGAGCATTTAACCCAAAGTCTTGAGGATTATCTCGAGGCTATATATATGATTATCAAAGATAAGAAGGTTGTGAAACCTAAAGATATATCATTGATGTTAAATGTGTCACAAGCATCAGTAACGGGTGCGTTACGTTCATTAGCTGTTAAAAAACTTATTTTATATTCACCTTATGAGCCGATAGAACTTACAAGTATCGGGCTTAGAAAAGCGAGAGAGATACTTAGAAGGCACGAATTATTAAGAACATTTTTCACAAAAGTTTTATTGATAGATCATCAAATTGCAGATGAAACGGCGTGCAAGATGGAACATGTGATACCTAAAGTTATTTTAGAGAGATTAGCTAAATATATTGAATATATTGAAAACTGTGAAAACAAATCATTTGAGTGGATTGAAAAATCTGGTTATAAATGTATAGATAGAGAAGGTTGTGAGGAGTGTTCAATGGGATTAGATAATACAGTAACAAAGGATAGCGATGCTTGTGAAAGTTCTCTTTCACTGCTTGATATTCCAGTAGGTAAAAGTTGTAGAGTAGTTGAGTTAAATTTAGATGGCAGTACTCAGAAGAGATTAGTAGATATGGGTATTATAAAAGATGCTATAGTTTCTGTAGAAAGATATGCACCGCTTGGTGATCCGATTGAGATAAAAATCAATAACTCTTGTATAGCTTTAAGAATTAAAGATGCAGGAAAGATATCTGTTGTGCTAGCATAGTTATGGTTACGGCTGTGTTTTTTTCACATATAGTTTAGGCAAGGCTAAGCTATTGGTAAATTATTTATAATAGTGGGAAGGTTTTATGAAGGATATAAGAGTAGCGTTGGTCGGCAATCCTAATGCTGGAAAGAGTACGATATTTAATAGTTTAACGGGTGCAAAACAGAAGATTGCAAACTATCCTGGAGTAACGGTAGATATAAAAGAAGGTGGTATTAGGAACAAAGATTTTAATATAGTAATATATGATTTGCCTGGTATTTACTCTTTGTTTTCACAATCAGAGGAAGAGGTTATTGCACGAGATTTCATTGTCACTGAGAAGATTGATGTGATATTGAATGTTATTGATGTTTCAAATATTGATCGTAATCTTAATCTTACATTACAGCTTATGGATTTAAATATCCCTATGGTTGCTATTTTGAATATGTCAGATATTGCTGAGTCGAACGGTTATAGTATTGATTATCAAAAGCTATCATCAATGCTTGCGATGCCAGTTGTTAAAGCTGTTGGAAGCAAGGGTATTGGAAGTCAAAATATAGTAGCAGAGATTGAGCGACTAGCGAACGGTGAGTGGGTTAACAATTATCCAAGAATTGATTACGGTAAAGATATTGAGACTGAGATCGAGAGTATGTGTGATAAATTAGTTGTTCCAGCAGAGATCGGCAATAAATATTCTAAGCGATATATTATAGTAAAACTTTTAGAAGATGATGAGTCGATGCATGAGATGATGTATGTTGGCAAGAACATTGATCTGCTTAATCGTTCAAAAGATAAGATACATTCATTAACGGGTGATGATTCGGCTATTGTTATAAGTTATGCACGCCATGGATATATCACAGGTATTGTTAGAGAGTCTGTTGATAAGCGTGTGATTGATAGGATAAATGTATCGGATAAACTTGATAAAGTTTTAGCAAATAGAGTTATAGGTTTACCGATATTTTTCGGATTAATGTATCTACTTTTCCAGATGGTGTTTACGGTTGGTGGTCCTTTCATGGAGTGGATAGAGGCAGGTTTCGGAATTCTTTCAGAAGCAGTGCATACAAATTGGAACCCAGAAACATTACCGTTGTTAAGGTCGCTTCTTATTGATGGAGTAATCGGAGGAGTTGGAGGAGTTATAGTTTTTCTTCCGAATATTATTTTATTATTCTTTGCAATCGCCTTATTAGAGGGTACTGGATATATGGCACGTGTTGCATTTATTATGGATAAAATAATGAATAAGTTCGGTTTACAAGGCAAGAGTATTATTCCGATGTTGGTTGGTTTTGGTTGCACAGTTCCAGCTATTATGGCGACAAGAACATTAGATAGCAGACGTGATAGATTAATCACAATGATGGTTGCACCGCTTGTAAGTTGTGGAGCAAGACTTCCGATATACGCACTTATTATCCCTGCATTTTTTGCAGAAGATATTCAAGCTGCGATGTTATTTTTAATTTATATAATAGGTATTGTGCTTGCGATAATTTTCTCAAAAATATTAGGATTAACGATATTTAAGGGAGAGGCTAGAACATTTATAATGGAGATGCCACCGTATCGTATGCCAACATTAAAAGGACTTTTAATTCATACATGGGATAGATCGTATATGTATCTTCGTAAAGCAGGAACAATGATTCTTGCAGTATCAATTGTGATATGGGCGATGATGACATTTCCAGCTCTTCCAGTTGCAGAGGTAGAGAAGTATGAAGCAGAGAGAACTGTAGTTGTAGCTTCTAATATATTAGATGAAGAGAAAGAAAGTTTAATTTTGGATATCGATAACAAGGAGTTAGAAGCAGGACTTGTTCATAGTGTTGCAGGAAGAATAGGTAAAGCTATTGAGCCACCGTTATCATTATTGGGATTTGATTGGAAGATAGGTGTTGCATTGATCGGTGCGTTTGCAGCTAAAGAGGTTTTTGTAGCTCAACTAGGAATAGTTTATTCAATAGGAGAGGCGACAGAAGAGAATCAAACACTTAGAGAGAAGTTGGCATATAATTATTCACCACTTGTCGCTTTATGTATAATGTTGTTTGCACTCATTTCAACGCCTTGTGTTGCGACTATGGTTGTAACGGCTAAGGAGTCTGGATCGTGGAAATATGCGGCACTACAGCTTGTTGGATTAACGTCATTAGCTTATATTATTTCGTTGATAGTTTATCAAGTAGGAACTTTTTTGGGTTATTAATTTAGAGTTATATAGTAGACAGTTTATATATAGACTAGATATTTAATAGATAGTTTATGTATAGATTGAATATTATTTTTTGTTTAGCACAATAATAAATAGGGAGTGTTTTATGGCAGATATAGTATTGGTATCAATAATTTTATTAGTTGTTATTTCGTATACAGCATATAAATGTTACGGTTTGTTTTTCTCAAAAGAGAAAACGTCATCATGTTGTTCGTCATCAAAATCAGGATGTGGATCTGGGTGTGGTAAAGATAAATAATTTATGTAATTGTATTTAAATATATTATAGGTAGAAAAGATTTGTTTAAAAATTAAGCCTATGTTTATCTGATTATTATATTATATAGATTAACATAGGTATTTTTTTAAGGTATAGTTTAGGGTAGACTAAGCTTGTATAAGTATATATAATTAATATAGAGAGAGGTTAAATTTATGAATAATACTAGAAGGGTGTTTGTGGGGTTTAAGGGAGTAATGTTATTGGTGTTATCTATTTTTGTTATTACGGGGTTTGCAAAAAATAGTTATGCCGAGGAGAATGATTTAGGAAGCAGCAAGTTTGACATCAATGTTTACGGTGAAATTTATATGGATTTCTTTTACAACGATAGTGGTTTTGCTCCAGATATTATACCAAACGGTATATCGCTACTTCAACAGTCTGGTTCATCTAATTTAGGTATTGATGTATCATACGGAAATACGTTTGCTTTACTTGAAGTAGGGTTAAGTCTAGGTGAAATTATACGCCGTCTTTATATCGGATATGAATTTGAGAATGAGTCTAAGATAATTTTTGGTAGAGATACAACAATAGCGACTTACACGTTTGGACAGATGGCGTTTGATGAGAACGGACTAGCCGGTGCAGGAACGCTAGGTAACAACCAATATTTACAGATAAGATATGAGATAAGTGGTTTTCAGATAGCGTTAGTGAATAATGAAACAGCACCAGATATAGATAGTATCATGTTGAATATTCCTCATGTTGAAGCGACGTATAATTTTTCAATAGGTGATTCAGATGAAACGTTGGTATTTTTCTCATTAGGTTACTTTACATTTGATAAAATAGTTGATCAAACTACAGATGATGAAATATTGTTCGATCCGTTAATAGCTGGAACGCTTGGAGCTGGTGGTAATGTTGAGATCGGTTTTTTCACATTAAACTACTCTGCATTTGCAGCGTATAACGGCGAATTACTTGGTGTATTTACACTACCACTTTTTAATTATGATGATCATTCATTAACAGGTAAAGCACATAATATATTATCATTTGGTGGAGCTATTGGATTAGAGTTTGATATAATGAAAATGTTTTCATTAGGTGCTGGTGTCGGTTATATGGGATCAACATCGAGTGATCCATTAGCTAATTCTGTTGATAATTCTATTGCAACATACCTTAACTTTAATATACCTATCGGCAAGTATTTTGCAATCTATCCAGAGGTTGGTTATATAATTAATTTAGGAGATGTGTATGGAAACACACATACAGATCAGAGCGCTTTTTATGGTGGCGTACATTTAGTAGCTACGTTTGAGTAGAGATTAATAGGTTTTGATTTGAGTAGAGATTGAGAGGATTGAATAGAGATTAAAAGATATAGATTCACCTCTATATGATTAAGATAATTATAGCTTACATATTATAGATACTTTTAGAGATAATCGTATTTATAGTATGTAGCTATTTTTTTTATATATTGTGGTAGTGTTTTAGTATGATAAACTTAGTGGAAAAATGTTATCAATCACGTAAACAAAATTCTTGTAAAAAATAGTGTAAAGTATCTAGTATAAAATTATTTAGTATAAAGGTATTTATCTAAAATTATTTAGTGTAAAGGTATTTAGTCTAAAAGTATTTAGTACAAAATTATTTAGTGTAAAAGTATTTAGTCTAAAAGTATCTAGTGTAAAAATATTTAGTGTAAAAGTATTTAGTCTAAAAGTATCTAGTATAAAATTATTTAGAGTAAAGGTATTTAGTCTAAAAGTATTTAGTACAAAATTATTTAATGTAAACGTATTTAATCTAAATTATTTAATCTAAAATATTTAGTGTAAAATTATTTCATTTTAAAAAACAGAGTTTTTTGTTTTAGATTATCTTTACAACTATCAACACAAATCCCGCAATTATTACACTGTTTAGAGTTGCCATCAGTTTTAGGATCGAGCATTAATGGACACTCTTTTATGCACGCATTGCATTCAGAACAACTGCCTATATGTTTTACCTTTAGTCCAAAACTTTTAAATTGAAATAGAGATAGAAGAGTACCTGTTGGACATAAATATCTGCACGCAAATCTATAGATAAAAAATATCTCTACAATTAATATCGACAGTAGTATTATCACTTCAGATGTAAATCTTAGATGTTTAATTATCATAATCATCTGTGTTGATATAACTGATGGAGGCGAGATTAGATACAGTAACGGGACGCCTAATATACCTATAATTATAAAACCTGTTAAGAGTACTCCGTATCTAATTATATTTTGTCTATTAGTATTTATATTTTTATTTCGTGTATTTTTTATATTAAGTTTATTTTTTATTTTATCTATGAGTTCAGTCATTAAAAAATATGGACAAGCGTAACTACACCAAACTCTACCAAAAAATATTACGATTAAGATCGGTATCAATATTGATATAAGCATTAACGGTACAATTTTATGTGATAAAAATATCGCTTGAAAAACAGCTAACGGATCAGAGATCGCAAGGTTGCCAACAGTTAATGATATGAACGAACCGTTAAAGAAATATACTTCCATAAGATTAAGTATAGGTATAACTACTATTAATAGTAGAAAAAAGATCTGTGAAATTTTTCTAATTTTTTGCATATAAACCTACCTAAGTCCTTTTCTTTTAAGAGATTGAATATATCCTGCTTCATCTCTATCAGCCATACCGTTCGGCAAAATATTAATCGCTTTTTTAGGTTTAGTAGGACAGCTTTCAGTACAAATTCCACAACCTGTACATTTGTCAGTTATCCTAGGCAAGATCATATCTTCTAAATAGATAGCATCAAATTTCAATGGACAACTGTTGAAACATTGGTTACAAACAGCCATAGTTCCATCAGCGATACCAGCCTCTTCTTGATTATAGAGCAGGTGATTAAGACAGATAGTATCATCAACTTTTGCAACACCAATTCTAGTGTCACGAAAATATGTAACCTCTTTATCGAGTGCACCAGTTGGACAAACAGTTGTACAGTTCATACACAATCTACAACCTTTTTCCTCAGCATATATATAAGGAGTACCAACTTCAAAATTTTTCGTCAGGTTAGATCGTTTGATAACTCTATACGGACAGATCTCAATACATTTAGAGCAACGTATACAAAGCTCCATGAAGAGTTTTTCCTCAACAGCACCAGGGGGACGCATGCGATTGATTTTAAAAAATTCGTTCTCATCAAAACTATTTAGAAACAGTTTTATTTTATCTATAAAACTCATTGCAGTTTATTCTTCTTTTTATTATTGATATCTTCAAAATCGATTTTAATTTCTCCATCGATCAATTTGTCAACACTCTCACCAAAATGTATAGCGTGATAAGTGAAATCAATTACTAGTTTATTTGCATGAAATGTTTTTTGTATAACTTCAAGTTCAGCATCATCTTCAGTAGATATAACAAGCACTAATTTTCCAGCATCAATATCTTTATCGTATACTTCAACTTGAGATTGGCTTTCAATAAAAGATAGCAATTCTTTATATGAGTCTTTATGAAACTCTAGTACGGCTGATGTAAAAATCATATTATTAATCCTTATTAAATATTGTATTTAATTTTTAAAAATAAGCCCTATCTACGTGTTCTAGTAGATAGGGCTAAAGGGAGAAAATTTAGACTATTAGCTAAATGTTTTTTTATTCATTTCTTGTCTTGAAACAAGATATCTTCCGTCAATTTTTTTAGGTCCACTAACTTTAGTTATCTTAACAGCAGAAACTTTATAATCAGGTTCAGCAGATTTAGGATCAACGATATCAGAACAGATAAAGTTAACCATACGATCAGCTTTTTGATCGTGCATAGGAACAAATATAACGCCTTCTAAAGTGTTGTTCACAATTTTTACAGGTAAGATATTGTATCCTCTAACAGATTCAACTTTAACGATATCACCATTTTTAATTTTAAGTCTGTTCGCATCTTTCTCATTTATTTCAACAAACGAATGAGGGTGAGCTGCTGCAGTTTCAGGTATACGCATAGTCATAGAACCTGTATGCCACTGTTCAAGCACACGTCCAGTAGTCATTATAAATGGATAAGCTGGAGATGTTTGTTCGCTATTATCAGGATCATCTCTTAAGAAGATATTTGCTTTACCGTGCGGTCTTGCATAGAAGAATTCTTTAGCATCAGCAGGTATAGTGTATCCATATCTTTTAGGGTTGTCGAATATAGGATCCATTCCTCTAACATAACGTTTGTATGTTCCAGGATTTTTCTCATCAGGACAAGGCCACTGTACACCAACAGTAGATTTTTTAAGTCTTTTATAAGTTGCACCTTTTAAAGTTTTTTCAGTATTAGCTGTACAACCGATATAATCATTCCAAGCAAGCTCGTTCATTCTATCGATACTAGTTTCATTTGCCCAACCGATAAGTTTAGTTAAGCCCATTCTTTTAGCTATTTGTGCAGCTATCCAAATATCAGCTTTAGCCTCACCTGGAGCATTAACAGCTTTGTCAGTTAAGAAAGATCTTCTTTCAGAACATCCGAAAACTCCACCTTTTTCATATATGAATGCAGCAGGAAGTACAACACTTGCACACTGAGCAGTTCTTGTTGGGAAAATATCTATAACAACTGTAAACGCATCTTGCATTCCACCGATAAATTTATTAACATTCGGTAAAGTTTGAGCAGGATTAGTAGTTGACATAATAACAGCTTTAACTGGTTTAGTTTTATCTTTTTCGCCGCCTAGTGAACTAAATAATTTTACAGCATGCATTCCAGGTTTAGGATTGATAGCTTTAGATGGATTGATAGAATGTTTTGCAACACCCCAATATCCTTCAACAAATGTTCTCCATTTTTTGTTAGCAACAGGTTTAGCGCCAGGAAGTAGATGTGCTAATGATCCAGTTTCTCTAACTCCACCACAAGCGTTTGGTTGTCCAGTAAGAGAGAATGCATCAGCTCCAGGTTTACCGTAGTTACCAGTGATAATATGAAGATTATGAATTAAGTTATTTGCCCAAACGCCGTTAGCACGTTGGTTAAGTCCCATACACCACATAGATAATGTCGCTTTAGATTTAGCGAACATTTTAGCAGCAGCTTTTACATCAGCAGCAGGACATCCAGTTTTCTTTTCAACATATTGAGGAGTATATTTTTCAAGATGTTTAACATAATCAGCCCATGCTAATTCTTTAGATCCGTCACCTATTGTAACTCTACCTAATGTTTTAACATACTCTTTATCATGCCAATTATTTTTAATTATCTCTCTTGCCATACCGTTAAAGATTGCAAGATCAGTTCCAGGTAGAGAAGGCATCCATAGATCAGCCACAGCAGACGTTAATGTTTTTCTAGGTTCGCACACGATGATTTTAACATTTGGATTATCTTTTTTATGTCTAGCAACTCTTCTAAATAAGATAGGATGAGCTTCAGATAGGTTTGATCCTACAAGAAAGATTGTTTCAGATTTTTCTATATCTGCATAAGCACCAGCTGGCTCATCAGATCCTAGTGATGACATGTAACCTGCAACTGCAGAAGCCATACATAGACGAGGGTTACCATCTACCATATTAGATCCGAAACCACCTTTCCACAATTTGTTAAAGGTGTAACTTTCTTCAGTTGTACACTGTCCTGATCCATAATATGCAACAGAATCGTAACCATATTTTTTATGAAATTGTTTAAATTTTTTCTCAATTAAAGTTAATGCTTGATCCCAAGATGCAGGACGTAAAACACCTTTACCGTCACGTATAAGAGGTTTAGTTAATCTATCAGGGTGATGAGCAACTTTCCAGATGTTCATTCCCTTAACACATAGATAACCTCTTGTGTTAGTCATAGACTCAACGTTACCTTTCATAGCAACTAATCTATCGCCTTTCACACCAACATAAACAGAGCATCCTGTTCCACAAAGACGACACACGCCTTTCACCCATCTTTCTATAACAACCTCTTGCGATTGAGCTACTGCATTACTGGTTGTTGATATTCCAGCTGCAACGGCAGCAGATGCTGCTAATGTAGATTTAATAAAATTTCTTCTCGACATTTCCATATATTATTCCTCCCGTTATTTTCAAACCATTTAGAACTTGATAATACAATTTAAGATTTAATAAAACGTACAATTAACTATGTGGAGATTTAAAACCTTTAAGTGGTCTAAATGTGTGAACTTGATGACAAGATACACAAGTGTCAGCACTCTTCATAGAGTCAACTTCAATCGAGTGACAAGAAGCACAAGTTGATATAGTTGATTGCGGTTTAAAAGTTGATTCTTCTCCGTGACAAGTTATACAAGATACTCCATTTAATTTATGAAGAGAGGTATCCCATTGTGTGTGTGCATCAGATGAAGCTTTCATCTCATCAGTTGAGCCTTTTTCGTGACATGTTGCACAACTCTTATCATTGATAGGAACAGGGTGCTCACTTTTTTCGATAGCAGTCACTGATGCTGCAAAGATAGTTACTAAGAAAAGAATAGTTGCTGAAAGAAAGATATGTTTCATTTTTCACCTCTAAAATTTAAGATTTTGATCTTAAGTTTTTATTTTTTTAAACACAGAATAATATTGATATACTAACTATATAATATTTCATTTATTATAATATGCTGTTGTTCTAATAAATAGTAGTTAAAAACTGTAAAATTATTACACAATCATCTTTACAAACTTTACTACAAATTTACTTTATTATCTATATAATACGGAATGTGAGTAAATATGTATTTATATTTATCTGTTTTTTATAGCTATATTAGGTTAGAGACAGGGGAAGTGTTTCAAATATTTTATTAGGTGGGGGGTACTTGAATTATGAAGATAAAATTGAAGTTTTTTATCATACCTTTTGTAATGGTTGTTTTTTTTGCAATAGGCAACGCATTTTCTGTAGCAGAGGAAAAGAATTTAACTGCTAAGAGTGTAGATGCAGAAACGTGTTATTCTTGTCATGGAACAGTTGAAATGTTGCATACAAGAGGGGCTCATGAGTCGGTTAGTTGTGTTAGTTGTCATGAAATACCAGTACAACATTTAACAGAGCCAACAATTGAAACAAGACCAGCAACTCGTGTTGACTGGGATGCTTGTGGACAGTGTCATGAAGCACAGTTAGAGTCATTTATGCAGTTAGATACACATCGTCCTGCAAGAAATGAGAAATCAAATGAAGGTGGACGAGCTCCAAACCCTGCATGGGATAAACTTATGGCACCACACGGATTTACAAAAGAGCATGCAACTACAAGATCACATTCAGTAATGTTAGTAGATCAGTTTGTTGTTGATCGTGCATTCGGTGGAAGATTTCAACCTATTAATGGATGGAACTATATATTTGAAACAGGTAAAGTATGGGATATCTTAGAAGATACTCACCCTGAAGAGCCTAATCAGAAAAAGTTTATGCGTCAAACAGCAACTGCGAACAATCCAGTTTGTATGAGTTGTAAGACATTTGATCATATATTAGATTGGAGTTATATGGGAGATCCAGGAACAGATCCAAATCCAGATCGTAATCCAAAATGGTCAAGAACATCAAATCCTGTTGCGATGGCTAAAGAGATGAATTATGCACTTAACTGTTTCACTTGCCATGATCCTCATTCGGCTGAACCAAGGGTTGTTAGAGATGCATTAATTGATGCAATGACTAATCCTGAGTGGTCAGACAATCTTATTCAACAAGATAAAGATAAGCCTGAGATAGAAGTTCTTACAATGGGACTACGTGGATTTGAGAGAAAAATAGCTATATTTAAAGATCCAACAGATCCAAAAGTATCATTATTACAGTGTGCACAGTGTCACGTTGAGTATAACTGTAACCCTGGTAAAGATGCTAAATCAGGAGAGAAGATAGGATTTAAGTTAGCTATAACAAATCATTTTCCTATGAAAGATTCTCTTAAATTATACGATCATTACTTTAATAAAGTTAATTTCCAAGATTTTGCTAACAAATTCTCTGGAGCTCCTTTATGGAAAGGACAACACCCTGATTCTGAGACATATTATATGTCTAAACACTCACTAGCTGGTGTAAAATGTTCATCATGTCACTTTGGAGAGTCTGTTAAGAAGGGTGGCAAAAAGGTTACATCGCATTTTGCTCAATCACCAAGAG
The DNA here is from genome assembly GCA_947041165.1 of uncultured Deferribacteraceae bacterium. Taxonomy (GTDB): domain Bacteria; phylum Chrysiogenota; class Deferribacteres; order Deferribacterales; family Mucispirillaceae; genus CAMQYB01. Next base: position 30,494 of record CAMRCY010000011.1, read on the forward strand.
TTAAGTTAGATAGTACATGTTTAACATCAAACTGTCATGGTAAGGGTGCAGATAAGAAATGGGACAAAACTAAATATTCTGCTGATTACATCAAAGTTTCAACAAACTGGGGTAAAGATGATGCAGTTTATGCAATAGATTCAATCAAAGCTTATACTAAAGGTAGAATGAGAAAAGCTGAGTTCTGGTTAACAGAGTTAACAGATGCTATAGCTGATGCTCAGATGATGGGTGTGAATAAGAAACTTATCGTCGAGGCTCAAAAAGCACAATCTGAAGCTCATATCCTTTGGGAGTATTGGACAGCTGAAAATTCAGATGGATTTCATAACCCACAACTTGCTAGAGAGTCGTTGACAAAATCAATAGACATATCTACGAAAGGTTATAACACATTAGAAAAAGTGTTATACAAAAAAGGTAAATAGAAGTTAAGTAGTTTGTAGGAAGTAGTTGTACTGTAATAGAACCAAACCTAGTGGGCTGTCAATTTTGGCAGCCCTGTTTATTTATACGTTTATATTATTTAGCGACTCATCCTATTTATTATAGATTATATTTTTTTATAAACTAATGCGATTAAGCAACTCGTATGATTTTATAATCTAATGTGATTTAATAAACTATTACTGTTTTATTTGTTCATATTATTTTTAATAACGCTATCAATTTTATAAAAGTATTGATATATTTATATTGATATTGGTGTGATGAAAATTTGCATCAATTATATATAGGAGATTTAATGAAAGAGAAGTTATATAAGTTTTGTTCATTTCTAAGTTCGTCGAAGTTTGCGATGATTATTTCAGCGGCTATCCTTGTGCTTGCGATTACAGGTTCGTTAATACCGAAAGCAGATATGGCAGTATCATCTTCAAAACTGGCATCAAATTTTGTTTCAGTTTTAGGGTTAGATCACATATATACATCGCCGATATTTATCACACTTATTGCATTGTTTGCATTAAACTTAATATTATGTACATTGAAGTTAATAATTTTTGATATAAACAAGTTGTCAGATATCGATAGTATTGATTTTAAAGATCATGGCAGAGTTGCAATTAAGCACTCAGAAGTTCTATCATTTTTAAAGGCTACAAATTTTGATATTAAGCAAGAAGAGAATGTGATTACGGCGTCAAAAAATTCATTTGGTAAATACACAGTGATTATTATTCACACAGGAATTTTGATTGTATTGTTGGGTGCGTTAATAGGTTATCTTTTTGGATTTAAAGGTTATATAAATATTCTTGAAGGAAGTTCAGATAATGTAGCTGTGTTAAGCACAGGTGAATTTGTTCCTTTAGGGTTTAATATAAAGGTTAATCGTTTTGATGCTAAATATTACGATAACACAACAAGACCTTCTGCATTTGTAACAGATATAACTATCACTAAAGATGGTAGCGACAACAACAGTGATATGAGTAGTGACAACAACTCGTTCAACTATATATTAAATGTAAACTCACCACTTGAATATGAAGATATCTCTATTTATCAGCATAGCTACGGTTTTTATTTGAATAAAAAAGGTGCTAGATTTTTATTTGATGTAGAAGTTGATAATGTTAGCAAAAATTATGAAGTAAAATTTAATGAAAGTTTTAAGATTAAGGATGATTTATTTGGAAAGATCACAGATTTTGCACCAGCATTAGCAGTAAGTGATGATGGCAAATTTTCGACTATGTCTGAAGAGATGGTTAATCCTGCGATACTGTTAGAAACATATAATATTGAAGGCGAGCCAGTTGTTCGATCGTGGTTATTAAGTAAGCAAAAAACATCAGGTGATTTCAGAAAGGATTACGGATTTATGATGACATTTGATAAACTTTATGGAGTTCAGTACACAGGTTTAGCTATCAAAAAAGATCCAGGTACTATGGTTGTATATTTAGGATTTTTAATTATTTCAATAGCATTGATTTTGACATATTTAATTAATCATACAGTTATCTTTATTCAATTAACAAAAGATGAAGAAACGGGCGAGATGATATTTTATAAAGTATTTAAACAGCGTAAGTTTGGCAGAAGTGTTCCTGCACAGTTGTTTTATAAGTTAATAGATAAAAACGAAAAAGATATATAGGTGTAATAATGAATGATCAGATATTTTTACAGTTATCAGGTTTTACATACCTTTTAGCTATGGTGTTTTATATGTCCTCAGCTGTTTTTAAGAGTTCAAAAATAGGTTATGTTGCGACGACGTTATCGGTTACAGGAGTTTTATTAGGTTTAGTTGCGTTTGTGATTAGGATTGTTTTATTGTATAAAGTTTCAGGATCGGTAGGGGACTCAATCCCTATTGCGAATTTATACGAGTCTTTACAATTTTTTGCATTGTTATTAATGGTTATATATTTAGTATTTGAGTTTGCAACAAAGATAAAAGTATTGGGTATCTTTTCAACGTGTGTTGCGGGTATATTAATTATTTTAATAAGTTCAATCAGTGCTCCAGCAGATGTTAAACCGTTAATTCCAGTTCTTCAAAGCAACTGGTTGATAGCGCATGTGTTGTTATCTTTTATAGCGTATGTATTTTTCACATTATCTGCGATCGCTGCGATATTTTATTTTATATTGGTATCAAAAGGCAGACAAGATCCTAAATATATTTTATGGGTTTCAACAGTATCGGTTTTATTGACGTTACTTTTATCGTTGATAGTTCACTTGGTATTTAAAGAGATGTTATTTATTTCAATATGTATAGCATTGTTTGTGATTATATTTTCGAGTTTATTATATTACGGCACAAACGTTCCATATTATTTATCATCGTTTAGTAAAGATATAGATAAGTTAGATAGATATATCTATAATTTCACTGTATTGGGTTTTATTATTTTCACAATTGGTGGCTTAATTTTTGGAGCGATCTGGGCTGAAAATTCATGGGGCAGATATTGGTCATGGGATCCGAAAGAAACATGGGCACTTATCACATGGTTAGTATATGCGTTCTATCTTCATGCAAGACTGTATAAACGTTTTGATAGACCTGCTGTAAATGCGCTTGCGATATTAGGATTTATAGTAACGATTTTCACGTTTTTAGGTGTAAACTTATTACTTGCAGGACTTCATTCATACGGCTCAAATTAGAGTATTTGAATTAGAGTTCAAATTAAGGTTTGACTTAGTGTATTTGAGTTACGGCTCAAATTAGTGGTTGAATTAGATGTTTGACTTAGAGTGTTTGAGTTAATGTTCAAATTACTGCTCAAATTAGAGTATTTAGAGTTGTTTAATATGTTTATATGATAAATAAATTATTTCCCCTATGGTTTAAAAACTGTAGGGGTTTTTCTGTGTATAGATTTATATATGTATCCGATTGACAAATATATGAAGAAGTATTAAGTTGTAGATGTATGTGTATTGTCATAATATATACACTCATTGTTTTTATATTCATAGTTATTATTCATAGTTTTATTTTATCGTTTTGTCCTACCAGTTTTCTAGTAGGTAAAAAATAGCTTAGGAGCTACATCAAATGATTACAGAATTCAGCAATCAGTTCATACTTCAATTAAAAAAGGTTTTATTAGGTTCTGTGTTGGTTGTTATGGCAGTTGTTTTAGGTGCGTGTTCAAATGATACTATCGGCAACGGCAACGGCAACGGCAACGGCAACGGCAACGGCAACGGCAACGGTAGCGGTGATGGTGACGACACACAGCCTCCAACTCCTCCAGTTGTTTCGCAATTTGATTTAGGTAAAGATTTCACGATTGCAAGTTTAGGCAACAAAAACTTTACACAAGCAGAAGATAACATATCAATATATTCAATTGATGATGTAAGTTCAGTAGATAAAGAGAAAACTGAAAGTGAGATAGCAGACGAATTAAAAGTAAATATAGAAACTACATTAGAGAAAAATATAACAGACACAGCTGTAACTTTTGGTGATATAGGTATAACAGGTAACACCGTTGCAGAAGATACATTAACTGTAACTGTTGCAACAATAATCACAGAAATATCAACTGCTAAAACAGCAACAAATACTTATACATTCACCATCAAATTTAATAACACACTTAAAAAATGGGACGGATCAGAATTGGCTATAGCTCCAGTTAATGGAGTTTATGAGATCTATAACGGTTCACACCTTGCATGGATAGCACAACAAACAAGACTAGTGGATACTCCTAATAATTTCACAGACAAAACAGTTAGGTTCATGAACTCTGTTGATATGGATAACATAACTGGCGCAAAAGCTTTCACAGGAATTTATTTATTTAAAGGTAGATTAGAGGGTAATCATAAGACGATCTACGGTTTAAAGATTATTAAATCAACTGAGTTAGTTGGTTTAATTTCTATATTAGGTGATGGTGGCTATATAAATAATCTTACAATTGCAGAAGGTAGCTCGATCAAAGGAGACAATTATCTTGGTGCATTTGTAGGTCAAGTTACAACTGGAGCAACAGCGACGATTAAAGGCGTTACCAATCATGCAACAGTAGAGGGAACAGGTAATTTTGTCGGTGGGCTTGTTGGAGAGAGTGGTACTGGTTCAACTTTAACAATAGATAACAGTTTAAACACAGGCTATATATTTGGCAAAGCAAATAATGTTGGTGGGCTTTTTGGATATAATAGTGGTAGTTTAACAATAAATAATAGTTCAAACATCGGCAACGTAAAAGGAGCTGATTATGTTGGTGGGCTTGTTGGAGGTAGTTTTGCTTCTACAACTATTACAAATTCTCATAGTTACGCAAAGAGTGTAACAGCAACAGGAGGTACAACTTCTGCTGGTGGTATCGTAGGTACGATTTGGTCAGGAACGACTTTTATAGCGACTAATGTTTATTGGTTGCATGATGGAAGTACAGGTATTGCAGGAGCAGTAGGGCTAAATGATGGCACTTTCACTAATACAGGTGATAAGTCTAGCTCACTCACTATTGCAGAGTTTAAAGAGCAAGCTAGTTTCAACAGTTGGTTGTTTGGTACAATTTGGGAGCTTACAAACAGTAAATATCCAACGCTTAAAAAATAGTAATCTCAGTTAAATTGTGAAAATTATGTAGTAAGAAGTTACAAAGCAACACGTTAAACCGTAATAATTTAGTATAAAATAAGTAGAAAAATATCATATAAAAAATACCCCTATAGTCTAATAAACTGTAGGGATTTTTATTATGCTATATTACACATTAATGATATATTATTTTACTTAATTTATTTTTATACTTTATTAAAAGTAGATGAACTAGACAAATTATCATGCAAAAGAAATTTTCACTATTAATTACATTGACAATTATTTCCATAGTACTTAGAATATATGTAGTGCGTGTTGATATAAAAAATATTAGTTATGAATATAAAAAAGCAGAGATTCTTGGAGAGTGAAAATGTTTAGCAAATTAAAAAGTTTATTAGTTGTTTCTATGTTGGTGTTTATTAGTGGGTGTGTCGATTTTGATGATTATCCTATAGAGAACCCATCTGAAATTAGAGCGATAGAAGTTATTCCTGAAGGCAATATTTATAGAGTATATCTTCCTGGTCATCTTGAGTGGATAGCAAGAGAAACAGCCGTGAAAGGCAACAATTTTGCTGGGCAAATAATTAAGTTTATAGAAGATATCGATATGGAAAATAAAAATTTCTCTGGGATATCAAAATTTGCAGGCAGAATAGAGGGCAATCATATGAAGATCCTCAACTTAAAGATTGGTTATGGTACAGAGTTTAATCTAGGCTTAATTCATCTATTAGAAGAGGGTGGACATATAGAGAATTTAACGATAGAGAATGGTTCAGTTAATGGATATTACGGCGTAGGTTCATTTGTTGGTATCGTTAATGGTTCTGCAACAATTAAGAATGTTGTAAATAAATCTAATGTATTTGGTGACAGCAGTGTTGGTGGTCTTATTGGAGGCAGTTTTGCTAATTACAATACACTAATTATTGATAATAGTTCAAATGAAGGAACTGTAAGAGGGGATAACAATGGTATCGGTGGTATTTTAGGATACAGCAAATCGAAGCTTATAATTACTAATAGTTCAAACAGTGGTTGGGTTATCGGAGAAGAGAGTATGGTTGGTGGATTTTTAGGAATTGCTGATAGCTCTCCAACTATAAAAAACAGTTCAAACAGTGGTAAGATAACTGGAGATAGAGGGGTTGGTGGTTTTGTAGGAATGAGTTCAACTGACTCAGATATAATAATTGATAACGGCTCAAACAGTGGTCTTATAAGCGGTACTCAATATGTTGGTGGAATTATCGGAGCAAATAATAATACTGCGATTTTAAAAATAAGTAACAGTTTGAACAGTGGTGCAATTGATGGATCTAAAAATATCGGTGGTATCGTTGGACAAAATAGTGGAGAGGCAACTACAACTATTAAAGAGAGTTTAAACACAGCGATAATAAATGGGAAGCAGTCTGTTGGTGGTATTATTGGGATGAGTTCTTATAGATCATTTCTAATAATTGATAATAGTTCAAACATCGGATTAGTTAAAGGAACAGATAATGTAAGTGGCTTTATCGGATACGGTGGAGATAATGCAAGCATAAATATTACTAATAGTTCAAACAGTGGTAATGTAACTGGAGAGGGTAATTTTGTTGGTGGAGTTATAGGTTTAAGTGACAATGGGTCAGCTATAATTTTAACAAATGTATATAGCTATGCAAAAATAATCAAAGGCGATGTTATAACAACAGGTGGTATCGCAGGTAGTATCGATACAGATTCAACAGTTACAGCGAATAACAGTTACTGGTTGTCTGATACATCATTAGGTATTGTGGAAAGTAACGGTACAGGTGATGGAACTTATATAGGGACGACATCTAATACACTTAATGTTGCACAGTTTGCAGATGTTACAAATGTTGGAACTAATTTTACAGGTTGGGATTTTACAGCGGATACTGGCATTTGGGAACTTAAAGAAAGTGCTGAATACCCAACACTTATAAACTTGCCAGTCGTTACACCATAAGAGGTTTGTTGCATATTAAGAAATTAAACCGTAACAAGTTGCAAATTTATAATTTAAGGTTTGTTGCACGTTAAGAAGTTAAACCGTAACAAGTAGCAAGTTTATAATTTAAGGTTTGTTGCACGTTAAGAAATTAAACCGTAACAAGTTGTAAGTTCGTAATCGACACTATAATAGAGTGTATAGATATAAAAAAATATGGTTATGAATATAACAAAATCATGAGTGCTTGGAGAGTAAAAAATGTATAGAAAATTAAAAAGTTTATTAGTTCTTTCGATGTTCGTATTTATTGGAGCATGTTGTAATGGTGTAAACATGGATGAAACATTTTATGTTGATCTAAATCCTGAAATCACATCAATAGCGGTAGTTCCAGATGAAGATGGTGTTTATAAAATTTATCGTCCTGGACATCTTGCGTGGCTAGCAAAAGTATCTCAAGACAGTAATAATAATTTTTACGGTAAAACAGTAAGAGTTATAGATGATATAGATATGGGAAATAGAATGTTTTCAGGTATACCAAATTTTGCAGGTAAATTTGAGGGTAACCATAAGAAGATAAGTAATTTAAGAATTGGTAATGGACTTCAATTTTTTCGTGGTTTAATTGGCGATTTAGAAGAAGGTGGGCATATAGAGAATTTAACAATAGAAAGCGGTAGTATTCAGGGGCTTTTTGGAGTAGGTTCATTTGTTGGAATGGTTACAGGATCAAGCACAATCAAGAATGTTGTAAACAAAGCTGAGGTATCAGGTGGTGTTAATGTTGGTGGGCTTGTAGGATTAAATTTATTTGAAGGTGCAGTAATCACTATTGACAACAGTTCAAACCATGGATCTGTAAACAGTGAGAGCTTTAGTGGTGGTGGTCTTATCGGGTTCAATGATTCTATTTTATTAATTACCAATAGTTCAAACACTGGAACTGTTGTTGGTAAAAGTGATTATATAGGTGGACTTGTTGGAAGTACAGATCTTAGTTTAACAATAGATAATAGTTCAAATAGTGGAGATGTAACAGGTGTTATTGATGTAGGTGGACTTGTAGGAGTAAGTCAGGAAGATTCCTTCCTTATAGCGATAACCAATAGTTCAAACACTGGCTCTACAAAAGGGAAAAGCCATGTTGGTGGAATTGTAGGAAACCTTTATAGCATGACAACAACTAAATTAAACATAACAAATGTTTATAGCTATGCAAGAATAGTTAAAGGTGATGTTCTAACAACAGGTGGAATTATCGGTAAGGTTACACGTGGAATAATTGAAGTTAACGACAGCTATTGGTTGTATGATGATACTGATGGTAGTAATGTTGTAGGTGTTAATAGAGGTAGAGGTATTATTGATGGCACTAATTTACCAGGATCTTCAGCACTTAATATTGCAAAGTTTAAAAATAGTACAGATGTTGCACTTAACTTTATAGAGTGGGATTTTACAGCGGATACTGGCACTTGGATAATGGGTACAGATTATCCGTTATTAAGAAGTTTACAAATTGTTGCACAGTAAATTATTTCTCACACGTTGCACAATTATTAAGAAGTTTACAAGTTGTTGCACAGTAAATTATTTTTCACACGTTGCACAACTATTAAGAAGTTTACAAATTGTTACACAGTAAATTATTTCTCACACGTTGCACAACTATTAAGAAGTTTACAAATTGTTGCACAGTAAATTATTTTTCACACGTTGCACAACTATTAAGAAGTTTACAAGTTGTTACACAGTAAATTATTTCTCACATGTTACACAATTATTAAGAAGTTTACAAATTGTGACGCAGTAAATTGTTTCTCACATGTTACACAATCGCAAAACAAGCTTATTGTAACAACTAACGAATAACATGTTGTGGTTTTTTGTGAGTTCAATATCACTGTTCATATTATGGTTGTACAGTGATAATTGGCACGAAAACGAATTATATCGTAATTAATTATACATGAGCGTGCAGATAAAGTAGATATAAGTTATATAAAAATATTACGATTAAAATAATAAAACTAAACCTATGGTGTAAAAACTATAGGTTTTTTTTTGTGTATTACCATATAGTTATCTTGTTTTTTAATCCATACGCATTCTTTATTTATGTAAAATTGGAAAAAACAAAACTAATATTTACAAAGAAGATTACTTTTATGGATTGACAATCATCTATTTACTAAATAAAATATGTCATATGTATCCATATACATAAAAATATTAATCAATATTCTAAGAAAGTGTTTTATAAGAATGTATGATAGGGCGTAAAATGTTTAGGAAGTTAAAGTATTTGTTAGTTGTTTCAATGTTCATGTTTTTTGGAGGGTGTGCGAACTCTATAGACATTACTTCATTTTGTGGTGACGAAATTATGGCGATAGAAGTTATTCCTCAAGGTGATGTTTATAATATAAGCCTTCCAGGTCATCTTGTATGGATAGGAGAAGAGTCATATGATCGTTATAATGATTTTTCTGGCAAAACAGTTAAATTTATAAATGATATTGATATGTGTAGTCAAAAAATTGTCGGCATATCAAACTTTGCAGGTAGATTAGAGGGTAACCATAAGAAGATCCATAATTTAAAAATGGGTGATGGCACAGAGCGTAACCTTGGCTTAATTCATCTATTAGAAGATGGTGGACATATAGATAACTTAACGATAGAGAGCGGTATTATCGATGGATATAACGGCGTAGGTTCATTTGTTGGTGTAGCTGATGGAACAATTAAAATAACAAACGTAGTAAATAAAGCAAACGTATCAGGTAATGCCAGTGTTGGTGGACTTATAGGAGTTAGTGATTCTGAGCTTTTAACTCTAAGTATTTACAATAGTTCAAACAGTGGTACTATCCGTGCTGAAGGTAATGCTGTTGGTGGTATCATAGGATTTAACAGTTCTATTCTTATAATCACAGATAGTTCAAACAGCGGTGAAATAATTACTAAAGGTAGTTTTGTTGGAGGGCTAGTAGGACTTACAGATATTATTTCAACTATAGATAATGGTTCAAATAGACGCAAGGTAGTTGGTGTTGACGGAGTTGGTGGTCTTGTTGGAGTGAGTGGATTAAAAACAACTTTAAAAATTTATAATAGTTCAAACAGTGGTGAGATTATTGGTACTAACGATATAGGTGGTCTTGTTGGAGAGAATAAACTGGGTTCAACTGTAGAGATTAAGCATAGTTTAAACAGTGGTAATATAGGTGGCATAAAAGATATCGGTGGTGTTATCGGAAATAATAATGGTGGAGCAGTGTTAAGAATTAAGGGTAGTTCAAATACTGGTATCGTAAATGGAGATACATCAATCGGCGGTATAGTCGGGGTTAGTTACTCTACATCGGCTCTAACTATTGATAATAGCTCAAACAGTGGTAATATAAGTGCTGATGGTAAATATAGTGGTGGGATTATCGGTTACTGTGATAGTGAGGCAAAGATAAGATTGACTAATGTATATAGCTATGCAGATAGTATGGCAGGAAGTGTTGGAGCAACTGGCGGATTAGCAGGCAGTATGCATGCCTCTTCAAAAGTTGAAATTAATGATAGTTACTGGTTACATGATAACTCATTTGGTATTGTAAACGGTGCAGGCACAGGTGGTGATATAGGAACGAGTGCGAGTGCATTTGATATTCCCACATTTAAAGAGTCTATTAATTTTAAAAATTGGGATTTTGCAAAGGGTACAGGTATTTGGTTAATGGGTACAGAGTATCCGATGTTAAGAAAATTACCAGTTGTTAATAGATAGGTAGGTTGTTTGTAACAAGTGTTGCTATGGTGAATGGTTACAGCTTAATTGTTCGCACCTTACGTGTTGAAACTAATTTTATAAAAATAAAAAGTGTATAAAATAATATTGTAATAAAAGTATTACGATAGATAATAAAATGTAAACCCTCTACGGTTCTAAAATTGTAGAGGGTTTTATTTTGTTTGTTATTAAACAGCAGTCGCTAAAATTATCTTTATCTAGTTTTAAATATGTTAATCAAAATTGATGGAGTAAAATATAATATCGGAGGCACACCTGCTCTAAAACAGTTCGCAAAATTTATTACTGCATCTCTAATTGGTTGATCGCTAATATGAGTATAAAATCTTCTGATATCTAATCTGCCAATAAATATCCCACCGTGCAAAATAATTTTTATAGTTGGGATAAGTGAAACTGCATCATCAAATAAACTAGATCTATAGAGTAATAAAACATTTTTGCCTCGTAAGTTTTTATAGATAATACGATCATCTTTATGGTTAAACCTAAAATCATTTATCAAAATCACAGAGTTATATTCATCTGATAGGTTTTCATTATTGATGATATGATACCCTCTTTTCTCAAGTTTCAACTGTGACTCAATCACCTTGATAATCACTGAGTCTGTTTCAACATCACCACTTATGACAGCTATTTTATTTGGTTTATTTATAGTTCGTGGTAGCAGTAAAAAATTTATAATTAAATTTAAGCAAGCGTATGTGATTAAGATTATATCAAATATATTTAATCCATAAAGAAATGACAAATAGATAAATAGCGATATAATTACTGTCGATATAATAGTTATTTTTTTTATATTAACATAGTAGCCAAGAATTATGGTAGCTATCGCAAACAGTGATGCGTTATATGCAAAATAATTATCAGTTAATAAAAACGCTAAATTTATGATAATAAATGTAGGTGCTAATTCGATTAATAGATCGATATTTAACGCTGATTTATTAATTATTATGAGTAATAATATTGTGGTGATAATGAATGGTAGATACATTCCGAGTATAGCGGTTGAACTTGCGAATATAAATAATAAAGACATCATCATATAAAGTTTTGAATAAGAAGGTTTAATCATCACCAATAATAGCATTAAATATATAACAGATACAAGGATTGTCTAGATATAGTCTGAAAATTTTACTTTAAATTATTGCTTTTCTCTGTTAGGATAGGGTATGAAAAAGGTACTAGCTATATTAAACCATAATATTTATCTTGAAAGAATTCAAAGCTTTTGCGATGAGGAACATTACTCTTTATTTCTCGTAGATGATTTAGAGAATATTGATGTTAATCAATACCTGTTTTGTATTACAGATATCAAGGAAATTGTATCTAAATATGTTAATACTCCTGCTTTTATCTGCTACATAACAAGTGATAATGTAGAGAATAATAGGGTGTTCTATCTTAAACCAGATTTCAAACCATCACATATAAGATTTTTGTTGGATGTTTTATATCATGGACAGGTAGTTAATAATTATTTATCATCGGTTGATATAAAATGTATAGCGAAAGAGTATGTGTTAGGTAATGATTATTTTAATGTTGATAGGATTGTTTGTGCTATCACATACGAACTGGTTACGTACTTCACATTTTCAGATTTAGAAAAATTACGTTTAGGTTTAGCAGAACTTTTAACAAATGCTATTGAACATGGAAATCTTGGTATAACTTATCAAGAAAAAAATGATGCAACTGAACACGGAAGTTTTCATAATCTTATTGAAAGCAGATTGTCACAAGAGAGAGTTAAACATCTCAACACCAATGTCAAACTTTCTTTATCAAACAGTAAGTTAGAGTTTATTATCACAGATTCAGGAAAAGGATTTGATTATCATAACTTAGATGATAGAGATAATGAAACGATCAGCATAGATGATATACTGAAACTTCACGGCAGAGGGATAAGAATGGCAAAAATGTATTACGACTCAATCGTGTATAGTGGCAAAGGCAATGTTGTTACGTTGACAAAAAACATCAATACTATAAATAATTAATATTTATTAATCTAGCGAAAATCCTCAAATCTATTGTTGTATAATTTAGAATTAAATTGTCTAACAGTATAGATATTCAAAGTTGTATAATCTAACGAAAATCCTCAAATCTATTGTTGTATAATTTAGAATGAAATTGCCTAACAGTATAGATATTCAAAGTTGTATAATCTACTCATTATGTTAATTAATTTTTCGGACAATTCTCTCTAAATTCTAAAGGATCGTCTTTTATTTCAGAAAATATAAACTCGCATTCATTTCCAGCATATTTAAAAGTTATAGGTGTTACCTTGTCATCTATCTTAGACACGATGCTAGATATATCCGATGTTACATATCCGAATGTAGGATGATAGAATGTAAGTATTCGATTTTTACTACTTCCAGTATAATTTAGATCAAACCTACCTGGCTCGCCATCAACAACTATATCAAGTCCTAATCTATATTTATTATTAGTGCCGTTTAGTGCAGATGTTTTATCTATAATGCCGAACAGGTTATAGACACCACCAAGTCCACTAAAGTCATCAACAACAGTTGCTTTTAGCCTACTCGAATTATCATCAAATCGCATATAGAAAACTAATGTATTATCTTGAACTAAACTTCTGCTTTCAACTGGATATCCGTTGAGTGTTGACTTTATTTCTATATCTGGGTTTTCAATATTTTGTCTACAGTAGTCAGTATACTTTATTTGATCATTATAAAGGAACTGATCCTTAATTTTATTTATGTCATACTCGGGATACTCTCTATAAGTTGTATTGTCCGTTATCGTACTGCTTCCTTTTATAAGACAGGAGCTATTATCTCTCACATCAATCCCGTAAGTATTACTACTGTTATCAAATAATATTGCAGGAGTTAATGAGTATGTAAATTTCAGTGATATTGCATTTGCTGTATTAATTACCTCTCTAATAGCTGTTGCTATCACAACAAGATCGGCTTCAGTAGCTAGTTGAGCTTCGTTGATTGCACCTGTATACTCTGAATAATATCCGAACTTTTCATAAGCATCAGTTACATTATCAAGATCAAAATTTCCTTCACAATTCATAAGGGTAATTGATAATAGTATTACGATAATATATGGTACTTTTCTAATCATTTCTATCATCCACCACTGCAATTTTTTCTGACAAGATCTTTATTTTTTTTATCTGTGTAGTCGTATCTATTTTTTTTATTTCCATCAATTTCAATTTCAATTTCTCATCGTATAACATATTTTTTAACCAACTATTTGGTTGATCTATTTTCAAAGCATTTTCAATCATCACATTTGCAAGTTTTAGAGATTTAACACTATTTATATCAATGTAATGCTGAGCAAGTTTTCTGTAAAGAACTGATTTCAATCTATTCGACGTATATTTCTGATCGACAAGCACTTTAATTGGTTCAATAGATTTATTATGATAAGCTTCAGCAAAAGATATAAATGGGTCATCGAGTTTAATATAATCTTTTACGTTAATCGTTTTGTTATCATTTATATTAGTGAGAAGATCAACTATCAATAATTCATTATCACATTTACCAAGTTTAGAGTAGTTTTCAGCATCGGTTATAAAGTGTAAGTTTTGTTTAATAGGTTCAGCAGTGTATAGAAAAATCCCAGCTTTAGCAGCGTTACAAAAATCATTAACTCTAATAAAAACATCAACAGCTCTATCGTAGCTGTTCATACAAGCTTCACTGTTTCCTTTTAATAGATAGTTTAATGAAGTCTCAAGATTTTTAAGTCCTCTATAATTATCATAAGGTGCGTCGTTTGTTTTAGATCCACAAGCAGATATCATAGTTGTGAATATCGTTATGATTAAGAGTATCAGTATTTTTTTTATCATTGAAGGTTAACCTCACCACTTTGGTTAACTGGGCCATTCCCTCTAAGAGGCCATGTATCTTGAAGTTTCAATATCAGTATATTTAAGTTATCTATAGTTGATCTAAGTTCTTCAGTAATTTCAGCAGATCCTTTAGTTGCAGGGGCAAGATTGCTTAGAATATTTTTTATATTAGTAATGGCTAGCATTGTTTCGCTAATTATAGTATCTCCGTTAGCTTGCAGACTTTGTCCAAGCACTCCAGCTGCTTTCATTAACATATTAAAATCACTATCATCAAGTGCGAAGTTTTTGATAATAATATTGGCTGAGGCGATGATTTCTTTAAGATCATTTACAATAGGAAGAGCTGCTTCGACAATTTCAGTAACTCTTGTATCTCTTGTTAAATAAAATTCATCTCCATCTTTAACAAGTGGAGAAACTCTTGCAAGATCAGTCGATACATTTATCACAGGTGAGCTTAAAATATTTAAAGTACCTAATCTGAAATCGGATGTTGTTTTTATCCATCTATTATATGTTTCAGGAATTTTAATAATCATCTGTACACGTCCGTCGTCAAGTAGTTGAATATCATCAACTCTTGATATTTGAAATCCAGCATAATTAACAGGCATACCTTGATTGATACCTTCACCAGTGTTAGAGTAAACATACACACTTATTTTAGCTGTAAAAATTCCTTTATCTATTCCAACAGTGACCACTAATGTCGTGATTGAAACTATTGCAAATAGAATAAAGAATCCTACTTTTAGCTCAAGATTTTTGTAACGTGGATCAGCCATTCATCAATTCCTACTTTATTAATATCGAGATCGTCATACAAATTAGAAAATCTAGCATTTTCAATTATCATAATATTACCGATATCAGTGTTACTTTCTTTTAATACATCTATAAATAGATTAAAATTATCAATACCTAGATAATCAACAGGCATATCAATAACTATCACATCAGGTTTATGAATTATTGCTCTAGCTAGTTTTGCAATAAACTGTTGATACTTATTTAACTGCCCTTTATGTAAGTATATAATATTTGGTTCATTATATCTATTTAAAAACTCAATCACTTCATTTTCTACTTTAGATATATTCAATCTTTTCGTATAGCATTGATATAGTACGATATTATCAAGCACAGTTAATGCACTCATAAGTGGCACATCTTCAGATACAACGGCAATTTTTCCCCAGCTATATTGATCAATCAGATCGGTGATAATATTTTTAGTATCGTTTTGATTTTTAACAAATGTTGTTATTGCATTATTTTTTATCATATCAATTGTCCTATGAAAACGATTAGAATAAACATGTAGAATAATCTTAACATACTTTTATTCATAGATACAATTATCCAAAGTTGAGATCTTTTCTGTTCCATTGCAGTATACATCGGAATGATTGCAACGATTAAGCCGATGAAAAATATTTGAAATATAAATGATATCACATCGCTAATTTGTAGAGCAGAAATAACTTGTTGCCCTACAACTGATAATGTAGTATTTAGTTGAAAAGATAGAAGTGTAAAACTTCCGATAATAGACAGCAGTATAAAGTAACTAGATAGAATAAACATAGATATAATAGATGCGATAACTCGTGGAAAGAAAACCATTTGATATTCATCTATATCCATTGATTTGAGTGCTTTAAAATCGTTATTATTTTTCATAAGAGCGATGTCGATAAAGATTGCACTTGCTGCTCTGAAAATAAATAGTAATCCAGTTATAAAAGGAGCTGCAATTTTCACAAGCACACCAGTTAACACGACTCCTATTGATGTTGTAGCACCGAAGTTTATTAATGTGTTACTTAAAGTTCCAACAATAGCAAGCCCTAAAACTAGAGCAACAATAGTTGTTGTTTTAATTAATTCAACACCGATAAAATTAATTTGTCTTAATATGAAAGTTACAGACACAGGATTTAGAAATGCTTTAGAGAATAACCCAGCTGCAAATATCTTTATAGTAAAAAATGTTATCCCTGTGAAAAAAAGGATTATACTAATACTCCATTTTCCTATACTTTCAACAAATTTAATAAAGTGCATAAACATATCATTATTTTATCATAATGATTATGTTTTATCAATTTTAAAATTGATATGTTACTTAGTTCTCATTTGAGAAATAGATATTAATCTATTTATTTTAGAGTACAATTATTTATTTATACAATAGAACACGAGTTCTATAACAAAAAAAATAATCTGTTCTATTTTGTTTGACTAACGATGTATAAAGGGATATAATCTGTTTGATAGAGATGGTAAAAGATTTTGAGAACTAAGGCATTTTAATTGATTATATTGTTTTAGTTTAAAGAGTATATACAAGTTTTGTTTAATGAATATTAAGTTATAAATAAGTAAAAATAAGGAGAGTTTTATATGGCACGAGTAAAAAGTATAATGGATGGCAGTATGGCTGCTACTCATGTTGCGCATGCAACAAATGAAGTAATCGCTATATATCCGATCACACCTTCATCAGCGATGGGTGAGATAGCAGACGAAAAGACAACTCGAATGGAAAAAAATATATGGGGTTCAGTAACAGATGTAATGATGCTTCAATCAGAAGCAGGAGCTGCAGGTACTGTTCATGGGTCATTAGCAACAGGTGCAATGACAACTACATTTACAGCATCACAAGGATTACTATTAATGATCCCTACGATGTTCAAGATAGCGGGAGAGTTAATTCCTACTGTATTCCACGTTAGTGCAAGAGCTATTGCATCACAAGGTTTATCTATATTTGGAGATCACTCAGATGTTATGTCAGTTAGAACAACAGGTTGGAGTTTCCTTTGTTCTAATAACCCACAAGAGGTTATGGATTTCGCACTTATTTCTCAAGCTGTTACGCTTAGAACGAGAGTTCCTGTAATGCATTTTTTTGATGGCTTTAGAACATCACATGAATTAAATGTTGTTGAAGAATTAACATTTGACGATATGCGACACATGATCGACAACGATCTTGTTCGTGAACATAGACAGAGAGCGTTATCACCAGATCATCCATCAATGCGTGGTACTGCTCAAAACCCTGATGTATATTTTCAAGGTAGAGAAACTGTTAATGCATACTTCGACAAAATTATTCCTACATTAAAGGCTGAGTTCAAGAAGTTTGAAAAATTAACTGGCAGACATTACGACACTATGGAATATGTTGGAGATCCTAATGCAGAGCAAGTAATCATAGTATTATGTTCAGCTGGTGATATTTCTGAAGAAACTTCAGCTGTATTAAATAAATCAGGTTATAAAACTGGTGTAATAAAAGTTAGATTATTTCAACCATTTGATGTAGAAACATTTGCAAACATCCTACCTAAAACAGTTAAAGGTATCGCAGTTCTTGATAGAACGAAAGAACCTGGAGCAATTGGCGAGCCATTATATTTAACTATAAGAACGGCAGTTGGCGAGATGATGTGCAAGAAGATGGTAGCATTTAAAGATTATCCACTTATAGTTGGTGGTAGATATGGACTTGGATCTAAAGATTACACTCCTGCGATGGTTAAAGCAGTGTACGATAATTTATTATCAAAAGATCCTAAAAATTCATTCTCAGTTGGTATAATAGATGATGTTACACATCTATCATTAGATGTTGATAAGTCATGGTATATATCTGCACCTGAAACTTTTGAAGCTGTATTTATCGGTCTTGGATCAGATGGAACAGTTGGAGCAAACAAGAACACTGCTAAGATTATTAATACTGAAGCTGGCAAAGAAGTTCAAGCTTATTTCGTATATGATTCTAAGAAAGCAGGATCTGTTACAACATCACATTTACGTTTCGGTGATAAAGCAATCAAAAGTTCATACTTAATAGAGCATGCTGATTTCTTAGCATGTCACAACTTCTTTTTCCTTGAAAGATTTGATGTTATAGGTCCTTTAAACAAGGGTGGAAGTTTCTTATTAAACAGTCCATATTCAGCAACTGAGGTTTGGGACAATTTACCTTCTTATATTAGAGAACAAATTGTTGCAAGAGAAGCAAGATTTTATGTAATAGATGCAATAGCGATTGCTAGAGAGTTAGGACTTGGTAGCAGATATAATGTTATATTACAAACAGCGTTCTTTGCTATTTCTAATATTATTCCAGTTGATAAAGTTTTAGAAGCGATTAAGAAAGCTAATAAAAAATCATACGGTAAATACGGTGACAATGTTGTTACTATGAATAATAATGCTGCAGAATATGGTGCAACTAAATTTGAAGAAGTTATGTATCCAGGAAGAGTTGACAAAGCATCTAAAGATGGACATGTTCCGTATATCGAGCTTGACTTAATTAACGGTTGTCTAGATCCATCAGCACCAAAATTTGTACAAGAAGTTACAGCTATGTTAGTTGCAGATAGAGGTGAAGAGATCAAGGTATCACAGATGCCAGTTGACGGTACATGGCCGATTGCTACAACACAATATGAGAAGAGAAATCTTGCTGTTGAGATCCCAGTTTGGGAATCAGATATTTGTATTCAATGTGGATTATGTGCATTTCATTGTCCACACTCTGCAATACGAGTTGCGTCATATCCTAAGAGCGAGCTTGATAAAGCACCTTCAACATTTAAACATATTCAAGCTAAAGGTAAAGGATTTGAAGATTACGCTTTCACAGTTCAGGTTGCACCAGAGGATTGTGTTGATTGTTCAGTATGTGTAATCAACTGTCCAGCTGTTAGCAAAACTGATCCTAACTTAAAAGCTATTAATATGCGTCCACAGATGCCTATAAGAGATAGTGAAGTAGAAAACTATAAATTCTTCCTAGATCTTCCGGAACTAGCACCAGAACAATATAACAAAGCAACTATAAAAGGGCTTCAGTTTGCTCCATACGGTTTTGAATATTCAGGTGCTTGTGCAGGTTGTGGAGAGACTCCATATATCAAAGTATTAACACAATTATTTGGAGATAGATTATATCTTGCAAATGCAACAGGTTGTTCATCTATTTATGGTGGTAACCTTCCGACAACTCCATATTGCGATAGATCAGATGGATTAGGGCCAGCTTGGGGTAACTCATTATTTGAGAATAACGCTGAGTACGGTTACGGAATGAAAATGACGGTAAATTATTTTACTGCAAAAGCTAATAAATATCTTGAAGATTTTAAAGGAGATATCGGTGATCTTTACGGTAAGATATCTGAAGCTCCTGCAAAAACTCAAAGTGAGATAGAACTTAAACGAGTATTAGTTAAAGAGTTAAAAACTAAACTTACTGGTATTAAAACTGAAGAAGCGAAAGATTTCTTATCAATGGCAGATTTCTTACTTCCAAAATCAACATGGATGATGGGAGGAGATGGTTGGGCTTATGATATAGGTTACGGTGGATTAGATCACGTACTTGCATCAGGAGAGAACCTTAATATTCTTGTACTTGATACAGAAGTTTATTCAAACACAGGTGGACAAGCGTCAAAATCTACACCACTTGGAGCAACGGCTAAGTTTGCAACATCTGGTAAAATGCAAGAGAAGAAAGATTTAGCAATGATAGCGATGACATACGGATCAATTTATGTTGCACGAGTATCGTTAGCCAATCCTGCACAATGTTTAAAAGCATTTATCGAGGCAGAGGCGTATAATGGACCATCATTAATAATTGCATATTCACATTGTATTGCACAAGGTTTAGATATGACTTACGGAGTGGATCATCAGAAAAAAGCTATTGAAGCAGGTTACTGGCAGTTAATCAGATACAATCCTGATTTAATAGAACAAGGTAAAAATCCACTTATTATTGATAGTAAAGATGCAACTATTGAACTTGCAGATTTCATGGCAATAGAGAACAGATTTAAAATCACTAAGAAAGCAGATCCAGCTAAATATGTTGAAATAGTAGAAGAAGCTACAACTAAACTGAAGCGTAGAAACTCATATACTAAACAGTTAGTAGAAAAAATGGATTTCACAGCAGAGTAATTTTTTTACGATATTAGAATTTTAAGTTATTGAATTTAATATAATTAAGCCGATGTATATAATGTACATCGGCTTTTTATATTATGGATATTGTTTTGTTTTTTTATATAAGAATCACATTGTTTATGTTTTATTCATTTAGGATAAAACCATAGATAAACTTGTTAATTTACGAACTTACGAACTCGTGAACAGCAAACTTATTAATTTACAAACTTATGAGCAACCCAATTTGCGAACTTTACAAACTCGCCAACTTTACAAACTCGCAACTCGCCAACTCGATAAACTCACTAACTTACAAACTTGGCAACAACCCAATTTGCGAACTTACAAACTAGCAACTTGCAAACTTTACAAACTCGCCAACTTGATAAACTCGCAACTTGCTAACTTGATAACAACTCAATTTACAAACTAACTTGCAAACTTATGAGCAACCCAATTTGCGAACTTACGAACTTTACAAACTCGCAACTCGCCAACTTGATAAGCTCACTAACACGCAAACTTGGCAACAACTTAATTTGCAAACTTACGAATTCGTGAACTGCTAACTTGTTAATTTACAAACTCGCTAACTTGATAACAACTCAATTTACAAACTTACGAACTAGCAAACTTTACAAACTCGCTAACTTGCCAACAACCCAATTTACAAACTCGCAACTTGCTAACTTGATAACAACTAGATTTACAAACTCACTAACTTACAAACTTGGCAACAACCCAATTTACGAACTTGCGAACTTTACAAACTAGCAACTCGCCAACTTTATAAACTCACTAACACGCAAACTTGCCAACAACTCAATTTACAAACTTACGAACTCGTGAACAGCAATCTTGTTAATTTACAAACTTATGAGCAACCCAATTTACGAACTTACAAACTCGCCAACTTTACAAACTAGCAACTTGCAAACTTACGAACTCACTAACTTACAAACTTGGCAACAACCCAATTTACAAACTTGCGAACTTTACAAACTCGCAACTTGCTAACTTGATAGCAACTAGATTTACAAACTTATTAACACGCAAACTTGCCAACAACTCAATTTACAAACTTACGAACTCGTGAACAGCAAACTTGTTAATTTACAAACTTATGAGCAACCCAATTTGCGAACTTTACAAACTAGCAACTCGCCAACTCGATAAACTCACTAACTTACAAACTTGGCAACAACCCAATTTGCGAACTTTGCAAACTTACGAACTCGCCAACTTGTCAACAACCCAATTTACAAACTCGTCATCTCATCAAACTCACAACAATCGTAAACTGTTTATTTATTTAGATGTTATATCTTTAAAAGTAGTTACTATTTTTACAACTATTTCATTAATTGTTTTTCTATCAACTATAACTTCATCGATAAAATTATGCTTAAAAGTTTCATTACAATATTCACCTATGAGAAATTTTATTCTATCAATAGATCGTACAATAAATAAAACATATCCAGCATCTTCAAGTTCAGTAAGTGATACTCTATATGTATAATCGTTATCTATATCAGAATTTTCTGGAAAAGTTATACCTTGTATTTTTTCAAAAGTTATTTCAGGATTATTATTAAATAGAGTTTCATTTTCAGGCAAAATTATAAGTGGAGATTTATCTGAAAGAATTTCCGCAAGCACCATATCAAGCGTACTACATCGTACGTCTGGTGGGTAAAGCGTCCCATCAATAGAGATCGCAAAGTAACCGTTATGAAAAGAGTTGGAACTCCACTCATCAACAATATCTATAAAGAAAGCAAACTTAAAAGGATCTCCAAAAATCATAACTAACCTCTTTTAGAAAGATTTAATTTCTCGCAACTATAATATGATATGCATATTAAAAGAATTATACTTTGCTTTGAATTTATTATACTTCTGTAATATAATAAGATCAATGATTTCTACTTTGTAAAATAGTTGTGTAAGTGTAGAGATAGATAGTAGTTACTTGCAACATAAAATTGGTATTCAAAAACAAGAGGGATAATAATGGATAACTTTAAATCTATTGATACGCTACTAAAAATCGGAATTAAGGTCAATAGCGAAGAGGATAGCAGCTATACTGCTCCTGTAAGCGAAAAAGATTTATTAAGTTTTGAAGAAAAACGAGGCTTTAAAATCCCTAAAAATGTTAGATATTTAATGAAGAATTACGGAGTCCTGAGCTGGGCTTGCGAGCCTATGCATCAGAGTTTAAAACAGCTTGATAGAGATTACGATTATTTTATAGAGGTATTTGAAGAGTGTAAACCTGAGTTTGCGATTGATGATAAAATTGTTCCATTTCCTTTTGCTAACCTTACAGATCACGGTACACTTTTTATAGATATGGCAACTGATGATAGTGATATTGAAGCAGGTACGGACGGTGAGTATATAGAGATATATAAACAGGTGTCGTAACGTTTATCTAACATAAATCATTTATTACATTATGTATACATTCAGCCAATCTAATACACGTTCAGCCAATTTAATACATAACAGTTATCTAATATACACTGGTTATTTATATCATCATATATAACTCTATATTTTTATAACAGCTGGTATGTAATTCAGCTATTCCATAATTTCAAGCACTAGGCTAGATCCATTCTTTGTACTATATTTATATAAAGTTATAGAGTTTTGTATTTTAAACAGATAAATATAACATATATAGATTGTTGAATTTATATCAAAAATAAAGATAAAATAGTGAGAGGTTATAAAATAATCTATGTATGTATATAATTACATTCGTGTCTTAAAAACAGATTATCATAACTTTAAGCTGTTTGTGTTTCAATCATTAGCATTATATTTAGATAAAATAGCTTTATTTTATAATTCTATTTATAATAATTATCATTCATTTGCATTATATAAATATAACATTTTTATATTTAGACGATATTATATTAATTAATATTTATAATATACTAATAAATAAACTTGTTAAACTTGTCGTATTAGTATAGAATAAATTTATATATTATGAATGATTTAAGTGTTTTGAATATTTTACATGAGGGAGATTAATATGAATGTAGTTAAAAATGTTTTTTTGTTTTATTTTAAGAGTAACCTTTTAGTAAGGATCTTACTTGGGCTAGTGTTAGGTGCTGTAGTTGGTATTATTTTTGAAAACTCACTAAATATGGTAGCGTTTTTTAAACCATTTGGAGATCTTTTCATACGATTATTAAAAATGATAGTTCAACCGGTAATCATATTTACTATAGTAGTTGGTACATCATCTATCGCTCCATCTAAACTAGGTAAGGTTGGTATAAAAGTTTTACTTCTTTATACATTAACATCTATTTTTGCGATTATAATAGGTTTAGGATTAGGTAATTTATTAGATCCAGGAGCAGGGTTAGATTTAGCAGGTGTTGGAAGTGCAGCAGCGAAAGAGTTAAATGCTCCTTCATTAATACCAACATTA
Source organism: uncultured Deferribacteraceae bacterium (assembly GCA_947041165.1). GTDB lineage: Bacteria > Chrysiogenota > Deferribacteres > Deferribacterales > Mucispirillaceae > CAMQYB01. Next base: position 54,649 of record CAMRCY010000011.1, read on the forward strand.
TTAGCGATAGTTCCAACAAATCCGTTTGAAGCGTTTGCTAAGGGAGAGGTTTTACCTACTATATTCTTCTCAATTTTCTTTGGTATTGCAATAGCATTCACAAGAGATAGTGCAGATAAGCGTATTAAGGAATCAGCAGAAACAATTTACAGATTTTTTGAAGGTGCAGCAGAGGCTATGTTTAAGGTTGTAGGTTGGGTTATGCAATATGCACCAATAGGTGTTTTTGCACTAATATTTGTTGTATTCTCAGCACAAGGTGCGGAAGCGTTTGGTCCACTTGCAAAAGTTACAGGTACAGTTTACTTAGGTTTTGTAGTACAAGCGTTTACAATATATTTACTATTATTAACGATGTCAAAATTAAACTTTTTCAGATTTATGAATAAGATTAAATCACCAGCGATCACAGCATTTGTTACAAGATCATCAGGTGGAACACTTCCTATTTCTATGGATGTAGCACAGAACTCTCTTGGTATTTCAAGAGGAGTGTATGGTTTTTCACTTCCACTAGGAGCTACAATAAATATGGATGGTACGACTATTTATCTAGGCGTATGTACAATGTTTATTGCATCGGCAGTAGGATATCCGTTAACGTTTGAACAACAGATACCAGTTATATTAACAGCGGTGTTAGGATCAATTGGTACAGCAGCAGTTCCAGGAGCTGGTGCGATTATGTTACTTATGGTGCTAGATACAGTTGGCTTAAAAGTTGAAGCAGGTTCAGCTGTTGCGGCGGCGTATGCGATTATACTAGGTATTGATGCACTGTTAGATATGGGTAGAACATCTATCAATGTTGTTGGAGATTTAGTTGTTACAACAATTACGGCGAAATCAGAAGGCGAGATGGAAATGGATGTTTGGAATAAGTAATTAGAATTTCACAGGTTTTATAAATTAATAGCTCCATGATTTTATATTTTATAATTTCATGGAGTTATTGTTATATAGATTTATAATTTGTAAATATATATAATTTGTGTATATTTATAATTTATAGATATTTACAATTTGTATGTATTTATAATTTATAGGTATTTTTTTGAATAGAGTAGGATTTATAGAGGTATATTATTTATGAAAAAAATCGGTGTAATCGGTGGAATGGGAGCGTTAGCGACGGTGGATCTTTTCAGTAAGATCGTTACAAACACAGAGGCGAAGTGTGATCAAGAGCACGTTCATTTATTGATAGATAATAATAGTTGTATTCCAGACAGGACGGCGTTTATTTTAGGTATTGAAGGAGCGAAAGATCCGATAGATGAGTTAGTTAAATCTGCAACCCGTCTAAAAGAATCAGGAGCAGATATTTTAATTATGCCGTGCAATACAGCACATTATTTTATAGATAGGATCAAGGAGAAGGTTGACATTGATTTTATCAGCATGATAGAAACGACTGTTAATGTGATTAAGGATAAATATCCTGATAGCAAAAACATTGCGGTTGTATCAACAACAGGCACGAAGCGAACGAACTTATATGAGAACTATTTAGATAAGGCAGGTTACACTTCTATCATATTTGACGAGGTGTTACAATCGGATATAATGTCATCTATATATGATGGAGTAAAGAAGGGTAAAGTTATCGAGTACACATATTTATTTCAGAGCGTAGTGGATAGGATCGAGTCGCTTGGAGCAGATATAATTATTTCAGCATGCACGGAGATCCCTATATTAATGTCATCGGTTGAAACATCAATTCCGACTGTAGATCCGACGTTAGAACTAGCCCTTGCAACGATCAGATATGCTAAAGGTTGATAGAGATATTTAGTATATTTAGTATTGATTATGTTTAAACAAAATATGCTAAAGATTTTAATGTTTAGTTAGTAAATTTATTGTTGATTATGTTCAACTTGAAGTAAATAGAAGTGATATTGAGATATAAATAACACCCCTATAGTCTTAAAAACTGTAGGGTTTTTTTGTGTGTATCCCATTGACAAATATATGAATAAGTATTAAGTTGTAGATGTTTGTGTATTATCATAATATATATATACATTCATTGTTTTTATATTCATCGTCCTTATTTATAGTTTAATTTTATCGTTTTTGCTTACCAGTTTTATAGTAGATAAAAAAATAGCTTAGGAGCTACATCAAATGATTACAGAATTCAGCAATCAGTTTACACTTCAGTTAAAAAAGGTTTTATTAGGTTCAATGTTAATGTTAATGGCATTAATTCTCGGTGCGTGTTCAGATGATACTAATAACGGTGACGGCACAACGCCTCCATTTGTTTCGCCATTTGATTTAGGCAAAGATTTTACGATTGCAAGTTTAGGGGATGGCAAAACTTTCGTACAAGCAGATGATAATAGTTCAATATTTTCAGCAACGGATATAAATTCAGTAGGTAAAAATGAAACAAATATCAAAACTGAACTTCAAACAAATATCAAAACTAAGTTAGAGGAAATTAATAAAGATTTTACAGTTGTGGTAGAAGAACCAGTTGTATTAAGTGGAGAAGTAGGGCTAGAGAAAACGTTAGTTATTACAGTTGATGCAACAATAACAGAAACAGCAAACGCTACAAATACAGAAACAAACGGTTATACATTCTCAATCGCATTTAATAATAATATTAAAGCAGATCTAAGTTTCGATTTAGGAACGGCTTTTACGATTGGTGGTTTAGATGGCGATAGTTTCACACAAGATACAGATAATAAATCAAAATTTTCAGTTATAAATATACATCTTGAGGGTAAAGATAATGATATTATAGCATCTCAACTTAAAACTGCTATAGAGAATAAATTAGTTCCGATTAATCCAGGTTCAACAGTTACAGTAGAAAGATTAATATCAACTGGTACAATCGGTGTTGGAGAGGCAGTAACAGTAACTGCTCCAATAACAATACAAGATAAGAATTATCCTGATAATAAAAAAACAGAAACTCATGAATTTAAAGTAACTTATATTGCAGGTTTTAAAAAATGGGACGGCACACCAGCAGTGATAACTCCAATAGGCGATGTTTATGAAATATATTACGGTTCACAGCTTGCGTGGATAGCAGAACAAACTAACCTCGTAGAAGGTGCTAATGATTTTGCAACTAAAACAGTAAGGTTCATGAACTCAGTTGATATAGATAATAACAGTAGTGCGGTTGGTAAAGTTTTCACAGGTATCGGAAAATTTACAGGTAAATTAGATGGTAATCATAAGATGATCTACGGTTTAAAGATTGTTAAAGAAGAGAATAACGTTGGTTTAATTTCTATATTAGGTAATGGTGGCTCGATAGATAATCTTACAATCGCAAAAGGTGGTTCGATCAAAGGTTACGGTAATGTTGGTGCGTTTGTAGGGCAAGTTGCAGCAGATGCAACAGTTATAATAACAAACGTTACAAATCATACAGCAGTAGAAGGCAACCAAGCAGGAACATCAGGAGGACTAAAGGATAATTATATCGGTGGGATCGTTGGAATGAGTTCTAGTGGTACAACTTTAACAATCTCTAACAGTTCAAACAAAGGCACAGTAACAGGTGCTGATTATATCGGTGGACTTATTGGTGGTAGTCTTCTAGATGAAAATAATTTAACAATAGAGAACAGTTCAAACATAGGTAACGTGGAAGGTATCGGAGAACAAGTCGGTGGACTTGTTGGAGCGAGTAAAGCTACTTTAAAAATTGATAACAGTTCAAACGTAGGTACAGTTACAGGTGCTGCTAAGTATGTCGGTGGGCTTGTTGGATATGATGCGAACACGTCAACAATAGATAACAGTTCAAACACAGGTAACGTAACAGGTGCGACTGAAGTCGGTGGACTTATTGGGATGATTACGGCGAATCCTGGTGAGTCGAAGCCTTTAACAATCTCTAACAGTTCAAATATCGGTAACGTAATAGGAACAGGAACAGGTGCTAATGTCGGTGGGATTATGGGATCTAATGCTTCAATGATGGGTCCTGTAATTTTAACCAATGTTCATAGTTATGCGAACATTGTAACAGGAACAGGTAAAGTTGGTGGTATCATTGGTAAGAATCAGGTGATGACAGATCCTACAGCGAATAATGTTTATTGGTTGCATGATGCAGGTGCGACAGCAGGGGAACAAGGTATTGCAGTAGCAGTAGGCGGTGGCACGTTAGCAGGTACGTCTAAAAAACTTACTATTGCAGAGTTTGCAGTTTCTACTAATTTTAAAACTTGGGATTTCTCTACAGTTTGGGAGCTTACAAACAGTTTATATCCAACGCTTAAAAATCTAGTAATCCCAGGTGTAACTAAGTAACACGTTACACATTGCTTAGTAACACATTACAAGTTACACTGTAATACCGTAACACATTACAGTGTAACAAGTTACTAAGTAACACGTAACAAGTAACTTAGTACTTATTTAGTATAAAATAAGTAAATTAAAAGTATAAAATAAGTAGAAAAATATCATATAAAAAACACAAAAACCCCTATAGTTTTAACGCTGTAGGGGTTTCTTGTATCTTATTCTAATAACTACTTTAAGATTATAAAATATCTATTTATCTCTATATTATATAATTATATATGTTGATATTGCTTATTAGCCTATATATCTAATTTAATATATAAATAAAAATAATTGACTATATGTAAATAAGGTGCTATACAGATAATTATATGTGAAAACACATTGCGTGTATTTTAATTATTATATTAAGTATTGATATTAGTTGATGTTGTTAGATTTTCGTCAATTATATCATTATGAGTGAGGAGATTAATTATGAGTGGGGAGAGTAATTATGAGTGATGAAGATAGGAATAATCCTGAAACTATTGGATATGTGGTAAAGAAATGGGAAGATGCAACTGGTGGTGTATCGAAAATTGAGCGTCTTACGTTCGATGCTGATCATAACTGGACTGATGGCAAGATTACTGTAACAGGTACACGTAGTAAGAGTTGGCTAGAGATAGAGGCTAACGCTGGTTCAAAGAATCTTTTAGATACAGAGTTTAAGATTAAGAATGAAGAAGTGATGTATTTTGACTTTAAAGTGCGAGAATGTAGAGCAGTAGCAGTTACAGGGAAGTTGCAAAATTGGTATGTGTTCGGAGCTGGAGCGTTAGTATCGGTAAGTCTAGGGTATAGCAAGACTGAAAAACCTATAAAAAAGGTTGAGAAAAGTTGGAGTGATTCAACAGCAGGAATTAGTTGTATCGAGGGATTGGGTATTGACGCAACTCATCATTGGAAAAGCTGTGTGATTGAGGTTGTGGGAGATAAGGATCAAGTAACAGGATGTTTATTAACCTTATTGGTAGATGGTGATTTATATGGAATGGATCTGTTGGAAGATTCTTTTACAATATCTGGGACATCTTCAAAAATATTTGAATTTAATATTGATAAAAAGAGCAGTTTATTGGTTGCAGGCTATATAACAAATGCTGGTGTTTTTACTGGTGGCGGATTGAGAATAACATTAACTGCAACATACGAGGAAGATTAATTATGAGTGAATACAATATTGATGGTAAAATGTTTTGGAAAATTTCAGGTTTATGTTTAAAAATACAAGATGATGGAACGCTTAATGCATCTTCTTCTTCTATAAGTTCAGCAGGTATTATCGGCACTCCTATTGTGTTTCTTGCAAAAAATAAAGCTGATGCTGGATTTGTTGCAAAAGTTAAGGATGGAATTGTAATCGCTTTTAGAGGAAGTGATACTGTAGCAGATTATTTTACAGATCTTGATATTAGACAGGTATATTTGCAAGATTATGGAAATGTACATAAAGGATTTCATGATTCTCTTTTAGAGATCGGTCCTAAAATGATTGATAAAGCTATAGATATGTTAAGTGATATGAGTTCAGATAAGAAACAATTATTTATAACAGGACACAGCAAAGGTGGTGCAATGGCAACACTTTTATCATGTGATGTTGTAAGGAAAGTAGAAAAAGTTAAAGTTATTACATATGGATCTCCTCGTGTTGGATCAAGTGAATTTGCACGAAATTATAAGATTGAAAATTATCGTTATGAGTCATTTGCAGATGCAGTACCTCATTTACCGTTTACAGATAATGAGATAAAGCTGATAGCAAGACAATCTTCATTGTATCATTTGACAGATGATATTTTTCAATTTTTAGACTATGTTTCAGTGGGCACAAAGATTGATGTTTTTGTGGATCATTTACCGTACACTTCTCTCCCTCATCAACAGAACAACCCTTACGGCGAGTCGTTAAACTCTTGGTGTGCGATAGAGTGGATGTTTAGAAATATTGAGTTCGTACTTTTCAATGATATTCATAATAAAGATTATAGTTCAATTAAGTAACGGTAATATAATTTAATAGTTGCGACAGAGCAATATGATGAATATAAGGGGACATAATGGGACAAGATTCAAGAATGGTATTGATAAATAATACGCCATACGATTGGACTCGCTCAAATATGCATAGCTATCAGATGCATGGTTGGGAGTTTCCAGAGAAAATTAATGCGTATACATCAGTAGGTATTTATATAGAGTGGGACGAGAATATATTTCATCACTCAAAAGATGATGCAGGTGATGTTACATATAGCTTCGATGAAAGAAAAGATAGTTCAGGGAATGATATAAAAGAATTATTTTCTATTAAGTGCAGTAATGGATCGGAGAAAAACACTAAGATCAATATTTCTAAGATTACAAGAGCTGTTGCGAGCAATAAAACAGACTCATTAAGTTTAGAATGGCGACAAGATAGTGTTATGAATTTTGGCATAACTGGAGATAGAGATGGTTATCAAGTAATGGGTGATAATTTCTCTAACTGGATGGCTGATAGTTTAAGTGTATTCGGCAATAGAAAACTTAAAAACATGACTTTACTTGGCTCACATGATGCAGGAATGAGTGAGAGTGGTGCTTCAACAGTTGGAGCAACAGCTTACAATACTGTTACTCAGACAAAGGATATAGAAGGACAACTTCATTTAGGTGCACGTTATTTTGATATAAGACCAGTAATAAGTGGAGGACAGTTTTATACAGGTCATTACAATTTATCCCCAGATGCAGGTGCAAACGGTCAGATTTTAAGCAGTATAATTTCACAGTTTAACGAGTTTTTAAATAATAGAAATGAGTTAGTGATTATAAGAATTTCTCATGCATACAATACTGATGTAGGGTACGGCAATTATAGAGAGTTAAACGCTGATGAATGGAATCGTTTACTAGATCAACTAGAGGGAATTCGAAGTAAACATTCAGACACAAGCACATCTTTATTAGATTGTACTATGTCAGAATTTATCAAAGACAGTTCAAAAGTAATAATTTTATTAGGTGCAGATGATTGTGGTTCAGAGTATAAAACGATAAAGGAAGTTTTATCAGTTAGAGCAAGAAGTGGATTTTTTCTTAAAGAGAAACTAAACGTATATGATCATTACTCAGACACAGATAAGTATGCTGATATGAAATCGGATCAATTATCAAAATTGAATAAAAGTAGCAATCATTCTAGTAAGTTATTTTTACTATCATGGACATTAACACAAAAAGGCATTGGCGTGGTTGTTGGTGCGAGTATCTTAACCTTAGCAGAGGAAGCAGACGCAAAATTGTGTGAAGATTTATATAATGATATGAAAAGTAATAAAGAGTACCCAAATATAGTTTATCTAGATAAGATAGATACAACAGAAGGGATATTTATAGCGATGGCTACAAATCATCTTAATAAGGTAACATAGCTTAAGACACTCTTATAATATTTTAACAAAACCCCTATAATTTTAACGCTGTAGGGGTGTTTTTGTATATAGATTTATGTTATGTATCCCATTGACAAATATATGAATAAGTATTAAATTGTAGATGTATGTGTATTATTCTAAATGTATATATTCATTGTTTTTATATTCATCGTCCTTATTCGATAGTTTAATTTTATCGT
>CAMRCY010000012.1 GCA_947041165.1 uncultured Deferribacteraceae bacterium
GTGTCAAATATTGCTATGTGATCTATGTTTGGCAAAATACCCATCGCTGCATCGATACCATCTATGTTTGCAGGGTTATGTAACGGAGCTAAATACGACATAGAACGAATGCTTTCTATAATCTCTTTCGTTAATTTTACCGACTGAGTAAACTTATCTCCACCATGAACAACTCTATGTCCAACTGCAGAAATCGAACTCATATCCTCTATAACTCCATTCTCTTTATCCGTCAACAATTTCACCATAGCCTTAATAGCCGTTGTGTGATCCTTGATTGATAGATCTATATCTTTACTCTTATTTTTGTCACTTTCTTGAGAGATTATCGGATCATCCAACCCTATACGCTCAACTATACCTTTAGCCAAAAGATGCTTCTTTGAATAATCGTATAACTGATACTTTAGTGATGAACTACCACAATTTAACGCTAATATAATCATATGCTAAACATACCTTCCATTAATTAATATATAAAACTAATCTACTTGTAATGATGTTATCGCAACAACATTTACAATATCATTTGCAGAACAACCTCTTGATAAATCATTAATAGGTGCTGCAAGTCCTTGTATTATAGGACCTATCGCTTGAGCATCTGAAAATCTCTCAACCAATTTATAACCGATATTTGCAGATTCAAGATTTGGAAAAACTAAAACATTTGCACGACCTGCAACTTCACTATCAGGTGCCTTACTTTCTGCAACTGATGAAATTAATGCTGCATCTAATTGCATTTCGCCATCAACTTTAAGCTCTGGAACTCGTGACTTAATCTCTGCTAATGCTGCAACCACTTTATCTACTGATGGAGATGACGCTGAACCTTTTGTTGAAAAAGATAGTAACGCTACTCTTGGCTCATCTTTAAGAAACAATCTAAAATTCTCTGCTGTGTTAATTGCGATATCTGCAAGCGTTGATGCATCTGGTTCTGGATTAACTGCTGAGTCTGCAAATAATAGTACTCCGTTATGTCCAAACTCACACTTTGATGTTACTAAAATAAAACATGATGAAACAGTTTTCATTCCTGGTTTTGCACCTATAACTCTTAGTCCTGAACGTAAAACATTTGATGTAGTGTTCGCAGCTCCTGCAACCATTCCACCTGCTCTTGAGTCTTTGATAAGCATGCAACCGAAAAATAATTCGTTACGAATAGATTTCTCAGCCTCTTCCATTGTCATGCCTTTAGCCTTTCTACTCTCATAATATCTTTCAATATAGTCATTTAATAATGTATCCTTTTCATGATTAAAAATATTCAATCTTGATTCATCAATATTTTTTATATCTAAACCATGCTTACTGCTTAACTCTGACAAAATTTTATCTTTATCACCTAAAACAATTAATTTAGCTATCCCTTCTTTATATACTCTAGCTGTTGCCTCAATAGTTCTCGCATCATACCCTTCTGGGAGCACAATGGTTCTACCTAACGCTTTCGCCTGCTCTTTCATATCTTTAACTATATCTGAATCACATATACTTATGCTCATTTAAAAACTCCCTTATCACTCAATGATAAACTTAATTTCAAACCAAAACTAAAACTTAAATCAACTTAATTTCTAACCTAAATTAAACTTAAAATAATTATAATGTCTAAACTAAAACTTCGCACAAAACTTTAAACAAAAACTAAGTTTAAGTCTAAGCATTTAAAACTAGATTATAGAGTAAGTTGCCTTAGAGTCTGCCGACTCCCATACATGTACTGTTTCCATTTTATCTGGATAACTTTTAGCTAACTCATCAAAAATAAACTTTGATATATTTTCCGCAGTAGGGTTCACTGTTGTAAACGGTTCAATCTCATTTAAATATTTATGATCTAATCTTTCAAGTATAGTCTTTAACGCTATTTTAAATAATTTAAAATCTTCAACCATACCTGTTTTATCTAAATCATTTGAACATAATATAGCCTCTACTATCCAGTTATGCCCATGTAGATGCTCGCACTTACCTTGATACTCTCTTAAATTATGTGCAGAGGAAAAATCACTCTTTATTGATACTCGATACATTTATTACTCACCTTAATTTATTTTATTTAAAACCACTCTAACCTGCCGTAAAACTATCTATATTAGACATTTAGCACTTACCCTAGTTCAATCTATTTATTGCATTAAACATTAAAAATTCGATAAATCTATAGCATTAAAACACTTAATAGTTCAATCTATTTACTGTACTAAAATATTCTAAATTCGATAAGTTCATAGCATTAAAACTACATACCACTTATAATTTTATAACTGATACTCATCAGCTATATCGTAACTTAGCACAATCTATTTAACAACTATTATATCTTGCTGATACAATATACTCAATTTTATCATCAATTAAACCTGTTAAATTATTTCTTTTCAACACGCTGGAGAAGCCAATATACAAAACCAATTATCAGAACTCCTAACAATAGGAGAAGTGAAAATTGATAATTTTCATCATGCTTTAATGTCATTATAAGGAGATCTCGAATAAATGCGATTAAAACTACTCCGACAAATATCGATATCTTAAAACTATCTCCCCGTAACATCTGTATCTCAGAGTGCAATAACTCTCCTAGCACCCAAACAATAAGCAACGAACCTAACGCTGTGATAAATAATTTATTCATAGGTACTGTGTCAAATGTATTAAACACATCATACACAAAATAAGTTACAGCACCCATCGTCATAACTACTAAAAATAATATTAAAAGTGTATGAACCATAACAGAAAATTTTTCTGCATATTTTATAACATAATCTTTTACTCGAATATCAGATTTTAAACCTGATTTATGTATTAGATAATCATGGTTAACCATATACTGAGATAGATCTAACATCTTCGAAAATGATTTTGATACCTCTTGATACTCCCAATCTGTATGCGCTAAATTATAAATCTGTTCCATAAAATACGTTCTTATAAATGAGAAAACATTTGACATACGGTCATCTATATAATACTCATGTGAATATTGTGAAAGATTAAAATCCATTAAAAAAGTAACGATATCCTTCGAAGCCTTACCACTAATTATAGCATCAAACCATGAACCTAAATGATGACTGTAATTTTTACTCATCATCTCCTTTACACGGGTTGGCATATCATACTTCTTCGCTATATAATCGGTAACCAATATAACAAACTGCTCTCTCTTATCAATTAAACTAACACCAATTCTTCGTATATTATCTTGATCCCTTTCACCAATATCAAAACTTCTTGATAACTCTTTAAGCCTAAACATTACAACAACTCCTCTACTTTATATAAAACTCTTCTATAACTTATAATTTACAACACTCAACAACTTTAGGATGATACTCTTTATTCTCATCAAATATTAAATACTGTTTTGTTTCATCCATCTTATCTTGAGATGTTTGAAAGAAAATACCTTTTGATATCGTATAAACATCTTTCTGATCTATATCCGTGATCATTCCTTTTGATGTTGCAAGTCCCCTTTTCATCTCTACAAACTCTGTTGAAACAAGAAGTTTTATATCTGGTTGAACAGGTTTTTTGAACGTAACTTCTAACGATCTCGTATATAAAAAACAACTAGAATCCGAGTAAAGAAAAGCAGCCCAACCCATCGCTTCATCAAGCAATGCAGAAAGTACACCACCGTGAACAGTGTTCAGATAACTTATATATCTTTTATCGATATCAATATCTATAAAAACTTTAGACGTATTCTCAATAGCATAAAACTCAATAGATAATCCATGAGGATTATCATGTCCACAAATAAAACAACCTGTAGAGTATGGGAGATGTAACTTCTTGCTCATAACCGCCACCTATAAAAATAATTTCCCTTACGCATCTATAACTAACTACAGATACATAAAGGAATTAAGTTTGAAAACATTTTAATTTCGTAACAATCTAACTAAAAAATATTACGACCATTTAGCTCTATTAAGTTCAAATGGATTTTTTAATAATTTATGAAATGGTGTAACTAGAAATCCAACCTTTAATTTACCAGGTAATCTAACCGTGTACTCACCTTCATAATTAGACTCTTTATCATTCGCCTTACAGCAAGTTAATCTTATAAATTCTGGCTCAATAAATTTGCCTGGCTCACCGTTATATTCAACAACTGCAAACACACCTAAATGTTCTGCAGGAGTTTCGTTCGTGTTTATACTTGCTTTAAGAGTTATTTTTTCATTAACTGAAAAACTCTTCTCAACTATCTCTGTATTACCAAATGTAACTCCATCCCAACGCTCTAGAATTAAGTTGTTCCACTCGATATACTGTTTCCCTTCTTTATAATCAGATGCTGAAAACTCTTTATGTAATCTGTGTAAGTTTACATAATATTGATCTGTATAATCTTTTAACATTCTTGATGAGTTAAAGAATTTTGGTATAGTTTTAAAATTTTCTTTAATCATAGCTATCCAATCTTTTGCCATACCATATTTATCTCTTGTATAAAATAATGGAACAACATCTCTTTCAAGTCTATTGTAAATATCCATACCTTCAATATGATCTTGGTAAGAATCATCTGGATACTCTTCACCTTCACCGATCGACCAACCATTACTACCGTTAGCACCTTCAACCCACCAACCGTCTAGTATAGATAAGTTAAGCCCACCGTTTGCTGATGCTTTCATTCCTGATGTTCCTGATGCTTCCATAGGACGTCTAGGATTATTTAACCATACATCAACACCACGTGTTATATATCTTGCAACATCGATATCGTAATCTTCAACAAATACGATAGACTTCATAAACTCAGGTTTACGTGCAATAGAAATAATTTGTTTTATAATCTCTTTTCCTGCATTATCTTTTGGATGTGCTTTACCTGCGATGATAAACTGTACTGGACGGTCAGGATCGTTCACCAATTTAGACAATCTTTTCTCATCCATAAATAAAAGATACGCTCTTTTATATGTTGCAAATCTTCTTGCAAAACCAATTGTTAAAGCATTCGGATTAAGTACTATATCAGCATTTACAACTTCTGATAATGAACCACCTCTTCTTTTAATACTGTTCTTTATTCTGTTACGAATAAATGTAACAAGTCTGCCTCTCTGATTATCACGCATTTCATGAATGATATCATCAGGAATATTAGAACATTTATCCCATATATCAAAATGATACGGTTTCCACATCCAATCTTCAGACACATATCTATTAAGGATATTTTTCATATCAGTTGACATAAATGTTGGCAAGTGAATACCGTTCGTTACATGTCCAATCGGCACTTGTGAAAGTAAAGCTTGTGGCCACATTGATTGAAACATCTTACGACTTACAACGCCGTGTAACCATGCCACACCGTTACGATAAGTTGATAGATTTATTCCACATACTGCCATGTTAAATGGTTCTTTATCATCGGCTCTGTTTTTTCTGCCAAAACTCATTAGTAGGTTTAAGTTAAGTCCTATATCTGCATATAAACCTGCGATATAATGCTTGATCATCTCTATTGGGAAAACATCAAACCCCGCTGGAACTGGTGTATGAGTTGTAAATAAAGTAGATTTACGAACGTTTTCAATAGCTAATCTTAAATCTAAACCGTTTTCAACATAACCTTTTATACGCTCTAATGATACAAACGCTGGATGTCCTTCGTTTAGATGATAAACAGTTGGTTTAATACCAGCAGCTTTTAACGCTCTACAACCAGCGATTCCTAAAATCATCTCTTGTTTAATTCTCATATCTGTTTCGCCGTCGTATAGCTTGCCTGTGATCGCTCTATCTTCAACTTTGTTTTCAACTAGATCAGAATCAAGAAGAATTATTCTCATAAGTCCAACTTGTAACTCCCAAACTCTAACTTTAACATCGTTGTCACCGATTTTAAGATCTACATATATATCTTCTTTTTTATCGTTCTTAACAGGTTTGATAGGCATCTCATAAAATTCATTATTTGGATACTCTTCTTGTTGCCAACCATCTGAATTTGTGTATTGATGAAAATATCCATGACGATATAATAATCCTACAGCTATAAGTGGAATACCCATATCTGATGTAGATTTACAATGATCGCCTGATAAAATACCTAAACCACCAGAATATAATTGTACTGATTCATGAATACCATACTCAGCAGAAAAATATGCAACTAACATATCTGAATCATTTTGATACTCAGTACCGTACCAACGAGGTAGTTTCATGTATTGCTCAAACGACTGATGAACAATATTTAACTCTGACATAAATACTGCATCATGAATTAACTCATTAGCTTTTGTTTTATCTATTGAAGAAATTACTGCGATTGGATTATGAAGAGAACTATCCCAAACTGATGGATTGATTGATTTAAAAAGCGATGTTGCAGGAGTGTTCCACGCCCACCAAAGATTATTAGCTATCAACTCTAAAACTTTAAGTTCTTTAGGTAAAGAAACTTGAATTTCATACTCACGAATATTCATTACAAACTCCTACTTATTTTATTGTGGAAAGGCATGTACTAAACAACGTACAAGTTTTATATACTAAACATTTTTAAAAAAACTAAAATATTTTTTACATACGAAAACATTATAACTTCATTTATGAAACTTGAGAGATATATTGAACTTTTAAATATCTGTGAACTTAAAATATTTGACGAACATTAATTATCTATTTAGCCTAGACATCAGTTGAACCGAAACCTTTATCTGATCTAACAGTTATTGATATATCATCTGCGAACTCAAAACGTGCTTGCTCATATTTTGCAAGAACAAGTTGTGCGATACGGTCACCTATCTTATAATCGAACACTTTATCTGAATGATTTATAAGTATCACTCCGATCTCGCCTCTATAATCAGAATCTATCGTTGCAGGAGAGTTTAGAAGCGTTATACCGTTCTTTAAAGCAAGCCCACTGCGAGGACGAAGTTGCATCTCATACCCTGTTGGGATCTCTACGCAAAGTCCAGTTTTAACAAGCTTAATCTCTCGTGGTGCGATCGAACCGTTCTCATTTGATCTTATATCTGCACCAGCTGATCCTACCGTTAAATATATCGGTAAACTCTCATCCGTTAATGAGCTATTCTTTAAAACCTTAACTGTTAACATTCTATTATACCTTACGATTAACTATTAATCTATTAATTTTGTTTACTACTATTTGGTTACAACATACCCAACTATTAAGGTAAACGATAATATAAAATAAATCAATACAATTTTATTCTTTTATATGTTTATATTTACTTTTTGAGAGATTAAAAAAATCCCTACACTCTGGTTATAAGCATAGGGATTTATATGTTAAATTAAAAAATTGTGATTATTGTGCATTATCATCTTTTAACGGCATAAACCACATAGGATCATCCTGCATAACTTCTATAATGAATATGTTCTTAGTGTCATCAGGTAATGGATTATTTGGAGATTTTGGACTATGATATATAAATGACACATAATTAACTCCATCAACAAACGCCCATGCAGCAGTAGTTGTGTCTGTTAATTTCGTTGCCTCTGGAACAGCGAGGCCAAATGAATAATCAAATCCACCTATAAAAGAAGGAGCAGACGATTTTGGATGAGATATATTTTCATACTGTCCACCAGTTTTACGTTGAGTATCAAGATATGTTCTAAAAGCAGTATAATCATTAATATCAGAAACTCTTATCTCATAACCTTTCTTCGTATTTTTATATGTAACAAGTGTAACCATTTGTTCAGCTGTTATAAAGTCAGGTTTAGTAGGTTTTATTGTATTCGGCAATTTAGCTATAGCATCTGCATAAGTTAATTCTTCTGTAGTTGATATTTCGCCTTTAGCGAACGGATCTTCAGTTGATATATCTAATCTGTATGTATACTTATCATCAGCTTGTAACGCTTTATAAACTTTAGAGTTTTTGCCTAAATGATTTATAGAAACAAAGTAACCTGATTTAACAGTACCGTTATCTTTAAGCACCCATGTTGCAGAGTTATTTTCATTAACACCAAATCCTAAGTCTACGAGTAATGTCCCAATTGCTACTTTAGCCGTGTTAGGTATAGCATAATGTGTTACAAAACTTATATTATCCCATAAATTTGCACCTGTCAAAGTTGATAAAAATGGTACTGGACCAGTCATGCTACCACCAAAGTCTGTACCAACTTCTGCTGAGTCAGATTCTCTCACAATTATTGTAACTTTATGTTTCTCAGAATTATTATCATATATAACTTTATCTGCAACTGTTGGCGTACCTGTTGGTGTAGCCAAACCAGTATCAGGATCTGCTATTGTTGACAATCCTTCTGGAAATGCAATATCTGCCCATTTAACATTTGTAGCTATTACTGGTGGAATTGTAGGTTTTGGTGGAACAACAGGATTCTTGCCGTCATCTGTTTTGTCTGTCCCTTCACTGCAAGAAACCATTGCAAAAACTAATAATGGTAACATCAATAACATAAACTTTTTCATAATACTCTCCATTTTTTATGTAAACAGACGATACTATATCTGATGAATTGGAAAGTGTCAAGCTTATTAAGTAAGTATATCTTTATTATAAATATATACTTAAAACATAATAATTATATAGATTATTTACCATAACAAGAATAATCATATTGTCAAACACTCTAATAATTAATACTCTAATGAACTATCCATCACAACAGAAACTCACAACCCTAAAACATATTAAACCGTTACACTTACATCTACTATTTGCCACAATTATAATACTCACACCCAACAAGATGATCGTTGATCATTCCGATCGCCTGCATATACGAATAACATATTGTTGAGCCTACAAACTTAAAGCCTCGTTTCTTCAAATCCTTACTAATTATATCTGATATATCGCTCGTCGCAGGCATATCAATAGTAGTTTTAAACTTATTATTAATAGGCTTATTATTCACAAACTCCCATATATATTTCGCAAATGTGCCGTACTCTTCTTGTATCTCTATAAATTTCTGTGCGTTACTAACTAACGAATTAATCTTTAATCGGTTTCTAATTATCCCTTTATTATCTAACAATCTATCTTTATCTGATTGATCATATTTAGAAATTTTATCTATATCAAAACCCGAAAACGCCTCTCGCATCGCCTCTCGTTTATTCAATATAATAGCCCAACTTAACCCTGCTTGCATCATCTCTAATATTAAAAACTCAAACAAAATCACATCATCATATTTTGGAACACACCACTCAGTTTCATGATATCTTCGCTCTAAATCTGTAGTCATCCAATTACAATTATTCATCAATATTATCTCCCACTTCATAATATCTATTATCACAATACTTATTTTATTAATTAGATAATCGCACTCATAAACTCATATCTTATTCATAAAAAAAAAGCCCCTTCTACTATTGTTTAAAATAATAAAAGAGACTTTATATTAATATTATATCAAAATTACATAACTACAAAATATGTAATCTAATCATTTAAAAATTAATCTAATAAAGCTTTACGTGATAACTCGATACGACCTGATCTATCTTTACCGATATATTTAACATCTATCTTATCACCAACATTCACGTGATCAGCTATATTGTTGATACGCTCATGAGAGTATTGTGATACATGCAATAGACCTTCAAGTCCTGGTAAAATCTCAACAAACGCTCCGTATTCCATAACTTTTTTAACTGTTGATGTATACGTTTCGCCTTCAATCGCTTCTGCAACTGATAGTTGAATAAGTCTTAGAGTTTCCTCAATGATCGCTTTATCTTTACCGAAAATATTAACTATTCCGCCGTCTGCTATATCAATAGATGCTCCAGTTGCTTCAATTATCGCTTTGATATTTTTACCTTGTGGACCTATTAATGCTCCAGTTTTTTCTGGATTAATATGTAGAACTTGGAAACGTGGAGCTGATGGAGATAACTCCGCCCTTGCCTCAGGTAACGCTTTCAACATCTCACCCATAATAAAACTTCTACCAGCTTTAGCCTGATCTAATGCTTTACTCATTATATCTCTTGATAAACCTTTGATTTTGATATCCATCTGTAAAGCTGTGATACCTTTATCTGTTCCGGTTACTTTAAAATCCATGTCGCCTAAATGATCTTCTAAGCCCATGATATCTGTTAAAATAACATACGATCCATCTTCCTGCATAACTAAACCCATAGCAATTCCTGATACTGGTGATTTAATCTGCACACCTGCATCCATCATAGCTAATGAAGCACCACAAACCGATGCCATTGATGATGAACCGTTTGATTCTAAAATCTCTGACACAACTCTTAATGTGTATGGAAAATCTTCATGTGGTGGAACCATATCCATAACTGCACGTTCTGCTAATGCTCCGTGTCCGATCTCACGTCTACCTGGTGCACCCATGCGTCCTGTTTCACCAACTGAATATGGAGGGAAATTATAGTTTAACATAAATTTCTTCTCAACTCTTCCACCGATATCATCGATAATCTGTGAATCAGTTTTTGAACCTAATGTTAATACTACTAACGCTTGTGTTTCACCACGTGTAAATAGTGCCGATCCATGTGCGAAAGGTAGAACTCCACATTCAATATCAATAGGTCTAACTTCATCTAAAGCTCTACCATCAATTCTTGAATGAGTTCTAACTAACTCATCTCTAAATACGATCTTCTCAACTTCTTTAGCAACGTCTTTATATAAACCAACGTTCGCTGCATAATCATCAGCATTTTTAGCTTTCATATATTCAGCATACGCATCTTTAACATTATCAATAGCTGTATATTTTTCTAATTTGCCATCAATTTTGAACGCTTTTCTGAAATCATCACTATATTTAGAACAAGCATCATCTAAGATATCTTTAGGGATAGAAAAATCTGTATAAGTCATTTTTGGCTTACCACAAGTTTTTCTAAAATCTTCCTGTACACCAACTATCAGTTTGATCTGATCGTGTGCTAACTCTAAAGCTTCAATAACTTCTGCCTCAGTTGAGCAATCCATTCCTGCTTCAACCATTGATAAAGCATCTGCTGATCCAGCTACTATGATATTCATAGTTAATTTATCGTAATCCTCAAACTTAGGATTAACAATCAATTTGCCATCAATCTTACCTATACGAACAGCAGCTGATGCCGTGTTGTAAGGTATATCTGATATAAGCAACGCAAATGATGCTCCGTTTAATGCTAAAACATCTGGTTGATTAATACCATCTGCTGATAAAACTGTTGCAACAACCTGTGTTTCATTTCTAAACCCATCGTCAAATAATGGACGAAGTGGACGATCTATTAACCTTGAAGTTAATGTTTCTCTATCTGATGGCTTAGTTTCACGTTTAATATATCCACCAGGTACTCTACCAACTGAATACATCTTCTCTAGATAGTTTACCGTTAATGGAAAAAAATCTTGATACTTCTCAGGTGCTCTACCAGCAACAGCTGTTACAAGAACCACTGTGCCACCTTGTTTTACCCATACAGCACCGTTTGTCTGCTTAGCAACCCAACCCGTTTCAATAACGATAGGGCATTCTGTATCTGGAAGAACAATCGTACACGAATGTTTTTTCTTTTCTATCATAATTTATTACTTCCTTATGCCTAACGTCTCAATGATTTTTTTGTAGCTATCAAATGATTTTCTTTTTAAATAATCTAACAATTTTCTACGCTTACTAACCATCATAAGTAATCCACGTCTTGAGTGGTGATCCTTCTTATGAGTTTTGAAGTGTTCTGTTAAATGCGTAATACGTGCAGTTAATAATGCAATTTGAACCTCTGATGATCCCGTATCTGTACCGTGTAGTTTAAAAGTCTCAATTACCGATTGCTTTTTCTCTTTCTCTGTTAACATAAATATCTAATACCTCCGACATATTTCTTTTTTTTCTATTAATCTAAAAATTTATTAATTAAAAACATTTATTAATTTTAATCTGCTATTTATTACTGTAGCCGTTGCAACGATATTTCCAGAATTATCCTCTATAAAAAGATTGTCCTCTGTTAAGTCTACCGTTTCAATACTTACAAAATCAGCCGTTCCAGGTGTTGCACCATTCAATAATCTTGGTAGAAAATCATCTATTATTGTGACCCTCTTCCAATTAGTTAGAACATCCCTTATATCTATGATCGACTCTTCTAATCTATCTTCAACACTCAACATCTCTAAATGTTCACGACTGCTTGAGTTTGATATATCAAAATAACCGTTCTTCGCTCTAATCAATTGACTCATCACTGCGTAACTTCCAAGAGTGTCGCCTGCTGTGTCTATAATCGATCTAATGTATGTTCCCTTACCACATACTACCTCAATTGTAGAAAAAGGATAGCTATAATCTAACATCTTGATAGATTCTATATCCATCTCTGCAACACCAGCATCTTCAATCAAGCCCTGTCTAGCTAATTTATACGCTCTAACACCATCAATCTTTTTCGCAGAAAACGATGGAACTGTTAATGTTTGCTTACCACACATGCCTTTTAATACTTCAACCAATCTTTCCTCAGTTGGGATTATATCGGCGTTCGTTGACAAAACATTACCTGTTGTATCAAAACTATCTGTTTTCATACCTAACTGCATCTCTGCAATATATGTCTTCTCTCTGCTCATTAAGTGCTGAACAAATTTAGTTGCGTTTCCTAAACATATCGGTAAAATACCCTCTGCTAATGGATCAAGCGTACCTATATGTCCTGCTTTCTTAACTCCGTAAAGTTTACGAACGTATGAAACAGCTTGAAACGATGAGATATCTTTCTCTTTATAATAATTTATTATACCAAAAATTTCACTCATCAATCAACTTCTCTTTTACTAAATTCTTATCAGTTAAATTTGTACCAGTTGAGTTTTTAACTATAGATTTCGCATCTGTAGAATTCATACCAACTGATTTTTCATCTACTAAATCTACATTCACCGAACTTCCACCTGTTGAGTTTTCATTCATTGAATTTTCACAAATAGGATTTAAGTCTACAGAATTCTCTTTTATAAGAGCCTCTATCTTAGCACCATATTGTTCAACTTCGTCAAATAAAAATTCTATCTTAGGAACTCGTTTAAGGTGTAAAAGTTTCGTTAACCTCTTATGCAGATACCCTGTTGTACGTACTAAAGCTTTCTTTATCGTTCCTAACTCTTTTCTATTATAAGTTGTGAAAAATATCTTGGCAATTGACAAATCTTTCGTCACCTTAACTTCTGTAATCACAACATCTTTAACTTTAGGATCATCTATCTCGTTACTTAAAACCTCAGCAACACTCTGACGTATTAGTTCAGAAACACGACGCATTCTTAAACTATCACTCATATATCAACCTACCATACTTAAATGAACAAACTTAAAGTAAATATAATTATTATACTTGCTCTTTACTCTCATTTTTCGCCTTTAATTCTTCTCTTTCAACATCTGCTAACGTTCTTTTCTCTTCTGTCATTTCGTATGCTTCTAATATATCGCCAGGTCTGATATCTTGATAATTCTCTAAAGATATACCACACTCATATCCTGCAACAACTTCTTTAACATCATCTGTAAATCTTCTTAATGTTCCGATTTTACCTTCATATACAACAATTAAATCTCTAACAATTCGTATAAGTGAGCTTCTTGAAACTTTCCCCTCTAATACAAATGATCCTGCAATCTTACCGATTTTCGGAACTGAGAATAATTGTCTAACTTCTATTTTACCAGATACAACTTCTTTAATATCAGGATTTAATAATCCTTCTAATGCTGCTTTAATATCATCAATCGCTTGATAGATTACAGAGTATAGTTCAATCGATACTTTCTCTTTATCTGCTAACCCTTTAGCATTATTATCTGGTCTAACATTAAATCCGATAACAATAGCGTTTGATGCTGCTGCTAGAGAAATATCTGATTCTGTAATTCCACCTATTCCATCATGAATAATATTCACTCTAACTTCTAGGTTAGATAGTTTAAGTAATGATGATGATAATGCTTCTACAGAACCTTGTGCATCTGCTTTTAATATAATATTAAGGTCTTTTAATTCACCCGTTTTCGCTTTTGAGAATAATTCCGCTAACGTTAATTTACCAGTTTTAGATTGAAGATTTTCTTTAATCTGAGAGTTTCTTAATTCAGATATCTGTTTAGCTGTTTTCTCATCAACTGATAAAAATCTTTCTCCTGCTTGAGGAACTTCACTAAATCCTAAAATTTCGCATGGTACTGAAACTGATGCCTCTTTTAACTGAACACCTTTAAAGTTGAACATCGCTCTAACTTTACCAAACTGTGTTCCAGATATAAACGTGTCACCTTTTCTTAATGTACCGTTTTTAATTAGAACAGTTGCAACTGGGCCTTTCTGCTTATCAAGTCTTGACTCAATAACAACTCCATCTGCCATCCTGTTTGGATTACCTTTAAGATCTAATACCTCTGCCTCTAATAAAACTCTCTCTAATAGTTCACTTATTCCAACACGCTTTTTAGCTGATATCTCTTGGAATTGATGTTCTCCACCCCACTCCTCTGAGATAATACCATGTTCTGATAACTGTTGACGAACTTTATCAATATTTGCGCCTTCTTTATCTATCTTGTTGATCGCAACAACGATACGAACACCCGCTGCTTTTGCATGATCTATCGCTTCTTTAGTTTGTGGTTTAACTCCATCATCTGCTGCTACAACCAATATAACAATATCTGTAAGCAAAGCTCCCCTTGCTCTTAATGTTGTAAACGCTTCATGTCCTGGAGTATCTAAGAATGTGATCTTACCTGATGATGACTCAACTTCATATGCACCTATATGCTGAGTTATTCCACCCGCTTCACTATCAACAACCGATGTTGAACGAATAGCATCAAGTAATGATGTCTTACCGTGATCGACGTGTCCCATAACTGTAACAATCGGTGGACGTTTAGCTAAATCACTAGGCTCATCTATCTCAACTGGAAGAAGATCCTCTTCTGTTAATATAGTGATATTCACATTTATATCGTACTCTATAGCTAATAATTGTGCCGTGTCTGCATCAATCGCTTGATTAACACTCGCAATTATACCCATATTAAATAACTTCTTCACCAATTCAGTAACTTTAACACCGATCATCGCACTGAAATCTGATAAGACTATTCTCTCACCTATTGAAACCTCAGTTGGTCTGATAAATAAGTTAGGCTGAACTGGACCTTTTCTTCTAGGTCTTCTATCATTTCTTGATCTGTAATTACTACGACCATTGTTTGTTCTCTGTCTTTTGAAATCACTATCAAAACTTGCTAAATCAGAGATATCAATAGTTGGAGCTACTCCACTTTCTACCTCTTTCTCGATATTAAGTTCTTCTATACCCTCTTGAATTGCATTAGTCCAGTTTTTACTTTTCTTAGCATCCTTTTTAGCCTTAATACGTTTTGCATCTATATCTTTCTGTGTTTCTTCAATCTTCTTCTTAACTACCTTACGACGTTCTTCTTCCGACATTAATCCAGGTGTTTCAATCTTGCCTTTCTGTGGACCTGTTGATGATCTATATCCAGGATTATTTCCATCTGCTGGTCTATTGTTACTACCATATCTGTTGTAACCGCCACCTGCACCATCTTGAGAGTATGGTCTGCTACCACCTGCTCCTGCTCTATTATCTGGTCTGCCATCTCTATTATAACCACCACCTGTACTACTAGTGTTGTTATACGGAGGTCTGCTACCTGTATTGTTATTATAATTATTATTGTATGGCGGTCTACTACCTGTATTATTGTTATTGTAGTTACTGCCACCTGTACTGTTGTAGTTACTGCCACCGGTACTGTTGTATGGTGGACGACTGCCTGAACTATTATTGTAATTGCTAGTGCCTGACGTATTATACGGAGGTCTACTGCCTGTAGAACTTGTGTTATTTGTGTATGTTCTACTGTTGCTATTAGTAGTATTCGTATATGTTCTAGCTGTACCGTTATTGTTGAAAGCTCTACTACCATCACTATTAAGTGGTGTGTTAAAATCTTTTGTTCTTGGTGTTGGAGCTCTAACTCCTGTTGAAGTTGCTGTTCCAGTTGTTCCTGTTGGAGTTGCTGTTCCAGTTGGAGTTGCTGTTCCAGTTGTACCAGTTGGCGTTACCGTTCCAGTTGTACCAGTTGGCGTTGCTGTTCCAGTTGTACCTGTTTGCGTTGCTGTAGCTGTTGCTTCAGTTGGAGTTGCTGTACCCGTTTGCGTTGCTGTTCCAGTTGTTCCAGTTGGTGTTGCTGTAGCTGTTGCTTCAGTCCGATCTGCTATTGTGCCAGTTGGAGTTGGAGTTGCTGTAGCTGTTGCTGTTGTGCCAGTTGGAGTTGCTGTTCCAGTTATTCCTGTTGGAGTTGCTGTAGCTGTTGCTTCAGTTGTCCCAGTGGTAACTGCTTTATCTATATTAACTACTTCTGCATTGCTACTATTTGCATCAATGCCTTTAGAAGCCGTTGTTGTATCAGTTAATTGAACGCTCTCTTGATTAACCATATTATCAGTTGCTTTTGCAGAGCTTACAGTATTCGCTTTCGTCTGCTCTCTTCCTTCATCAACCATTTTAATACGTTTATCTAGTTCAGCTTTCTTTCTTAAAAGATCTTCTTTACTGATCATGCTTTTAGCAACACTTGGAGTACTTTTGCCTAAAACAACTTCTTTTATTTTTACGCCACTTTTATGACGTTCCATAGCTTTTTTTAACATCTCTTGTCGTTTATCAAGAGAGGTTTTCTGTTGAGATTTGTCATTTATAAGCGATAAATCATTATCTGATACCGTATCATCTGATGATGAAACCGATACTCCTACTCCATTTAACTTCTTTATCATCTCTTCTGGATCAATACCAACATTTTTTGCAGCTTCTGAAACCTTATATACAGCCATTTAATCTCCTTGATTATATTGCAAGTAAACAATTCTTGATAACAACTAAGTACGCTCTTTGACGATATAAGAAACAATCTTTGCTGATAGATTATTACTACCTAAAAAACGTAACAGAACACCGGTTTTAAACATCTTATTATAACATTTCATATCACTGCAGATATATGCACCTCGTGATTGAAACCTCTGCCCGATATCTAAAGAAACCTCTTCTAAGTGCTTATCATAAACTAACCTTAGTAGTTCATTCTTAGAAAAACTACCTTTACACGAAACGCAACTTCTTTTAGGAATGTGTTTCAAGTTCATATAAATAATACACCTTAACCTAAACTAAACCGTAATATTATTATTGAAATCATACCCAATATTAAGAGCGTATCAACAACATTTATTAAACTAAGCTTATCTAGGATCTTCTTGTTCAATATTTGTGTCACTATCTGATAATGTAGCCGATTTATCAACATCTCTCAAAACATCTTCTGTTATAGGAGCTAAATCGCTATCGTCATTGTTAAATATACTATCCACATTATCATCGTCTTCACTATCACCATTATCTTCATCACCTTTACCACTCTCTATCTCTTCTAATTTAGCAGTAAGATAATCGATCGTATAGTTGATAAGCTCAACAGCTGTTTCGTCATCTACATCTAGTGCAGCTTTAACTTCATCAACTTGAGCATCTGATAATTTCACAACATCATCTAGTCCAGCTTCAATAAGCATTGATATCTGTTCTTGAGTTAATGTAGTTATATTTTCTAAATTGTATAAAACATAAAATTGTT
This sequence comes from uncultured Deferribacteraceae bacterium, assembly GCA_947041165.1. Lineage (GTDB taxonomy): Bacteria > Chrysiogenota > Deferribacteres > Deferribacterales > Mucispirillaceae > CAMQYB01. The sequence continues at coordinate 17,734 of CAMRCY010000012.1, forward strand.
TCATCTCTTCTTCTTGAACTTCTAATCGTTGTGTTCTGATCTGTGCATACTCAGACTCTTTTAACACATCAAGTCGCCACTCTGTTAACATCGCTGCTAATTTCACGTTTTGACCTTTTCTACCGATTGCAAGTGATAATTGATCATCTGGCACAATTAACTCTAATGTTTTATCATCTTCTATCACATTAGTTAATGTAACTTGTGCAGGAGAGATCGCATTACATACAAATTGTACAGCGTCAGGTGACCACTCTATAACATCTATCTTCTCGCCTTTAAGCTCGTTAGATATAGCCATAATTCTTGAACCTTTCATACCGATACAAGCACCTCTAGGATCAATATTGCTGTTTGTTGTTGATACTGCAACTTTAGCTCTGTCACCAGGTTCTCTCGCAACTGCATTAACTATTACTATTCCTTCAAATACTTCAGGAATTTCTGCTTCAAATAATTTCCTCAAATAACATGGATGTGTTCTTGATAAAATTAATTGAGGCCAATTTTTAACCATTTTAATATCTAATAGTAAAGCTCTGATATAATCGCCACGACCATAAAACTCACCGTTAATCATCTCTCTACGTGGAAGAACAGCATCTGTTTTGCCTAGATTAACAATAACATTGTTATTATCCATCTTTAAGACTACTCCATTTACTATCTCACCTATTTTATTTTCGTACTCATCCATTATGAAGTTACGTTCAACATCTCTTAATTTCTCTAAAAGTTTCTGCTTAGCAACTAAAGCCGATTGACGTCCTAAATCCTCAAGAGGTGTAGGTATCATTAAAATATCACCCAGTTGTGGATCTTCTTTAAATGCTTTCGCCTCTTCTAACGGTATTTCATACCAGTTACTAGTTTCTGACTCTGAAACTTCTTTAGGTATATATATGTTAATTTCACCTTTATCTATATCAACGTCGATCTCTGGCTCTAAGTATTTACCTATCTTTTTAACTACTGCTGCAAAAATAGCATCTTTTAACGACTCGGCTAAGATATCTTTTGAAATACCCTTTTCTCTACTCAACTCGTCAACAAATCTTACTATCTCTTTACTGTTCATTATGCCTCCAAGAACAACATCTATGAAAATCTTACTATATATTTTATAACAAAACCATATTAGTTATCTATTCTACTACCAAATACTCTAATTTAGCTTTCTTTATATCACTTATTGATACCTCAAACGTCTTACTCTCTGTTTCTGAGTATAAAGTTAATGTATCCTCTTCTGCTGATTTAATTATTCCGTTATACTTCTTTCTGCCATCTTCCGCTTTGCTCTTTGTTTCAATCTTGCAAACGTAGCCGATACTTCTTTTATAATCTAAAACACCTCGAAGTGGTCTGTCAAGTCCAGCTGAGGTTACCTCAAGTGTATACTTATCGTATGGAATCTTATCTTCATTAGCATCTAAATATTTTGATGTAAGTCTACTAATAGTAGTTATGCGATCAAGTGATAGGTCTGCACCATCAAGAGTAATACGTAAAACTCTGCCACCTTGTTCTTTAGCAAAGGTTATATCAAATAACTCTATATCACTCGGTATAATTGGTGATAAATAAGATTTTAATTCGTTTAAAAACTGCATTAATAAGCCTTAACTAAGTCTATAATAGTAACAACCTCGATATAAAAAAAGACGAAAAAAAAGTGGATTATATTCCACCCCTCTACAACATAAAATACAACTTTATTCTTATACCATAACGAACATATATATGTCAAGAAATATCTATTTTTACTTGCTATATGTTTATTGTGTGCTATTATCTCTGATATCAGAAAAAACTGTGTGAAAGAAAACAGTTAAAAAATTATATCATAAAAGAGGTAGATATGAAATACGCAAAACAGATAACAGACCTTATAGGCAAAACGCCGCTACTTAAAATTGACAAACTCCATAAACAAAATGCAAATATATTTGCTAAGTTAGAGATGTTTAATCCACTATCGTCAGTTAAAGATAGACTAGGAAAAGCACTTATCGAATCAGCTGAAAAAAAGAACCTAATTAAAAAGAATACTATACTTATTGAGCCAACATCTGGAAACACAGGTATTGGACTTGCATATATTGCAGCTAGTAAAGGTTATAAACTTATTCTTGTTATGCCTGAGAGTATGAGTATGGAAAGACGTATGTTACTTTCTGCACTCGGTGCTGAACTTATATTAACTAAAGCTGAACTTGGTATGAAAGGCGCTATCGCTAAAGCTACTGAACTTGCTGAGAGTAATAAAAATTACCTTATGTTGCAACAGTTTGATAACCTTGTTAATAAAGCTATGCATAAAAAAACTACTGCTAAAGAGATTATTGAAGATACTGATGGTAAAGTTGATTACTTTATTGCAGGTGTTGGAACAGGCGGAACTGTGTCAGGTGTTGGAGAAGCATTAAAAGCTCTTAACCCTAATATTAAAATTATCGCTGTTGAACCTAAAGGATCTCCTGTGTTATCAACTGGTGTTGCAGGACCTCATAAAATACAAGGGATCGGAGCTGGATTTGTTCCTAAAAACTATAACCCTAAAGTTATCGATGAGATCGTAACTGTTGATGATGAAACAGCTGGAAAATTTGCTAGAAAATCAGCTAAAGAATTAGGATTATTAATCGGTATATCATCAGGCGCTGTCTTATCTGTTGCTGTTAAAATTGCTGCTAGAAAAGAAGCTAAAAATAAAAATATCGTAGTGCTTCTACCTGACTCTGGTGAAAGATATCTATCTACTTGGTTATTTCAAGAAGATAAATAAATTAGAAATTATAGAGTGATAGTAGTTGGCAAATTTCACCTATATGCATAATAATATAGTGGAATTAAATAAATTAAAATTAATAAATTTTTACCAGTAGTAAAAGAAAAATGAAGTAGGATGTAATTATGAAACAGAAATTTGAAACGTTAGCGATACACTCAGGACAAACAGTGAATCAAAATACCATGGCTAGAGGAATTGAGATCTGTCGTTCAACGGCATTTTTATTTAGAAGCCACGAACATGCGAAAAATCTTTTTGGACTTAAAGAACTTGGAAACATTTATTCAAGACTTACAAACCCAACTAACGCAGTATTAGAAGAACGTATCACAGCTTTAGAGGGTGGTGCTGCATCAGTTGTTGTAGCTTCAGGAACATCTGCTATACATTACACAGTTATTAATATCGCTGAAATGGGTGATGAAATCGTAGCATCTGATAGATTGTACGGTGGAACATATACAATGTTTAGTGCGATCCTACCTCAATTTGGTATAACTACAAAATTTGCAGATATCAATAAACCTGAAACTTTTGAAAAACAGATCAATGAAAAAACTAGAATGATCTATCTAGAGTCGATCGGTAATCCAACATTAGATGTTGCTGATATTAAACTTTTTGCAGATATGGCTCATAAACATAATCTACCACTTGTTGTTGATGCAACTTTTTCAACTCCTTACTTAATGCGTGCTATTGAACATGGTGCTGATATCGTTATAAACTCGCTTACTAAATGGATAGGTGGACACGGATCTGCTATCGGTGGAGTTGTGACTGATGCTGGTAAATTTGATTTCTCTGATAAGAAATTTAGCCTATATAATAAACCTGATGCAAACTATCACGGAATGAAATGGGCAACAGATTTACCTGAGCCTTTAGCACCTATTAAATTTGCATTACGTCTTAGAACTGTACCACTTAGAAATCTTGGTGCTTGTTTATCTGCTGATAACTCTTGGATATTTATTCAAGGGCTTGAGTCGCTTTCTCTTAGAATGGAAAGACACTCTGAAAATGCACTTAAAGTTGCTGAGTATTTAAATAAACATGATAAAGTTGAATGGGTTAGATATCCAGGACTTGCAACTGATCCATCGAACGCACTTGCTAAAAAATATCTTAATAACGGATTTGGTGGCATGGTTGTTTTCGGTATTAAAGGTGGACTTGAGGCTGGTGGAAAATTTATAGAATTGTTAAAATTGTTCTCTCACGTTGCAAATGTTGGGGATGCTAAATCTTTAGCAATTCACCCTGCATCAACTTCTCATTCACAGATGACAGAAGAACAACTTATAGGTGCTGGTGTTAAAACCGATCTTGTAAGATTGTCGATCGGGATTGAACATATTGATGATATCTTAGGGGATATCAAAGAAGCGTTAGATAAAATATAATTAGAGCTATAATTTTAAAAGTAACATTTTAAGATTAATGTTTTAGAGTAAATTATGAGAGTAATCTGTTGATACAAAATATCGATAGGTTACTCTTTTTTTATTGATAAATACTCTGTGTGCGATTGCAAACTGTGTGCCTTAGCTGATTGCGTACGAATGTGATAAAGTTTGCTTACTCAATTGATGTTCATGCGACTTACGTGTTAGAATTTGCAACTTGCGTGCATGTGATTTATGTGCGTGTGATTTGCATGCGTGTGATTTGCGTGCATGTGATTAGTGTGCGTGTGATCTGCATGCGTGTGATTTGCGTGCATGTGATTTGCGTGCATGTGATTTGCGTGCATGTGATTTGCGTGCATGTGATTTATGTGCGTGTGATTTGCGTGCATGTGATTAGTGTGCGTGTGATTTGCGTGCATGTGATTTATGTGCGTGTGATTTGCGTGCATGTGATTAGTGTGCGTGTGATTTGTGTGCATGTGATTAGCGTGCATGTGATCTGTGTGCGTGTGATTAGCGTGCATGTGATTAGTGTGCGTGTGATCTGCATGCGTGTGATTAGCGTGCATGTGATTTATGTGCGTGTGATTAGCGTGCGTGTGATTAGTGTGCGTGTGATTTATGTGCGTGTGATTTATGTGCGTGTGATTTGCGTGCGTGTGATTTGCGTGCGTGTGATTTGAGTGCGTGTGATTTATGTGCGTGTGATTTATGTGCGTGAGATTTATGTGCGTGTGATTAGCGTGCATGTGATTTGCATGCGTGTGATTAGTGTGCGTGTGATTAGTGTGCGTGTGATTTATGTGCGTGTGATTTATGTGCATGTGATCTGCGTGCATGCGATTAGCGTGCGTGTGATCTGCGTGCATGTGATTAGTGTGCGTGTGATTTGCGTGCATGTGATTTGCATGCGTATTTCAACAATCGCAACGTCAACCATAAATATTCGCAAACTTAACCTGCTCTTTACTAAATATTTATGATTACAGCCGTTTCATCGCAGTTCGGATATTTTGGACATTTAAGACAATCTGTCCAGATCTTTCTTGGCAGTCCTTCTATATCTGTTATATGAAAACCGTTATTTGTAAAAAAATCAACTCTATACGTCAACGCAAAAATAGATTTAAACTCGTAACTCTTTGCTTTCTCCAATTTATACTCTAACAACTTTCTGCCGATCCCCTGCCCTTCATACCCTTTCTTTACTGCAAATGATCTAACCTCTGCGATATCTTCCCACATAGGATGTAACGCTATTACACCTACTATCTCATTACTCTCATTCACATATACTGAAAATTCATACAGCTTTTCATAAATCTCACTCAAGCTAACTGCCAACATCACACCATCTGATGCATACTTATTAACTAGCTCATGGATCGCTCCTGCATCTGACACTACACAATCTTTTATCATATCTTTTCCCACACTCAGTTATATTAAAATACAGTATCGTATATCATAATAATATTTTCAAGTAATATCTTAACTATATATACTAGACATAATCAATGTAATATTGTAATATTGTTCAAAATATATTTTAATTTGGTGGTTATATGATTAACGAAAAGGTTATTGTTGAGTCAGTAGAAGTAAATTCTATCCTTGAAAGAATGTCTTTGCAAATAGTAGAAACATCTCCCGATTTAAATAACCTTGCAATTGTTGGTATAAAAAGAAGAGGCGTTAATATCGCTAATAGACTTACTAATCATATGAATAATTTTAATAAAAAAGGGTTTCTATACGGTGAGCTTGATATAACTTTATATAGAGATGATCTTACAGAAATTAACTCTATCCCTGATGTTAAAAAATCAACTATTGATTTTGATGTAAATAATAAAATTGTCGTATTAGTCGACGATGTCTTATACACTGGGAGAACTATTCGTTCTGCAATCGAAGCTATATTAGATTTTGGTAGACCTCGCAAAATACTCCTCGCTGTACTAATAGATAGAGGACATAGAGAACTACCGATAGAAGCAAATTTTGTCGGTAAATATATTCAAACAACATCAAATGAAGTTATCCATGTGAAAGTGAAAGAGATAGACGGCATAGATGACTGTGTTGCAATCGCTACAATAGAGAAATAAATAACAAATATAAAATATAAAGGATCGCTTAATGTATAAACATAAAGATTTTATATCGACTAAAGAGCTAACCTTAGATGAGATCGATTTTATCCTAACATCTGCTGAAGCTTTTCTTGAAATAGGTAAAAGAGAGATCAAAAAAGTTCCAACTTTAAAAGGTAGAACTGTCGTTAATCTCTTCTTTGAAAACTCAACAAGAACTAGAACTTCTTTTGAGATCGCTGGGAAAAGATTAGGTGCTGATGTGATTAATATATCTGGATCAACTTCATCTGCTGTGAAAGGCGAAACATTACTTGATACTGTTCGCAACATTGAGGCTATGAGTGCCGATATTATCACTGTGAGAGACTCTCACTCTGGATCTGTTAAATTCCTAGCAGATAATGTGGAAGCATCTATCATCAACGCAGGAGATGGTCAAAATGAGCATCCAACTCAAGCTATGCTCGATCTACTGACCATAAAACAACATAAAAAAGATCTGAATGGATTAAATGTGTCTATCATAGGTGATATCGAACACTCTAGAGTTGCTAGAAGTAATATACATCTTATGAAAAAATTTGGTATGAATATAAAAGTTTTCGGCCCTCCAACTGTGATACCTAAAAATGTTGAAGTGCTAGGTGTTACCGTTGCCCATAACATAATCGATGCTGTAAAAGATGCTGATGTTATTATTGTGCTTAGAATTCAGCGTGAGAGAATGGGAAAACTACTTATTCCTTCTAATAGAGAGTACTGTCAAATATTTTCTATCACTCCAGAAATTATGAAAAATGCAAAAAACGATGTTATGATCTTACACCCTGGCCCAATCAATAGAGGTATAGAAATTTCATCAGTTGTTGCTGACTCAAATAGATCATTTATTTTAGATCAAGTAGAGGCTGGTGTTGCCGTTAGAATGGCGATGCTCTCTATATTAGCTTTCAATAGATCAGGTGAATTATAAAATGAAAAATATACTTTTAACAAATTGCAAAATTGTAAATCATAACAGCACAACAGAAGGCGATATATTAATCGCTGGTGACAAGATTAAAGATATACTACCGATCGGTTCTCTATCTCCAAGCATAGAAGATTTAGAGATTATAGATTGCTCTAACCTACTAGTTTTACCTGGACTAATAGATATGCATGTTCATATGCGTGAGCCTGGACATGAGTATAAAGAAGATCTACGATCTGCTGCTGAGGCTGCTGTCGCTGGTGGTGTAACATCTGCCTTATGTATGGCAAACACATCACCGTGCGTTGACAACTCATTTATCGCATCATACATACATAATAAAAGTTTGGCTGATGGCTTAATTGATATCTTTCCATACGGTACTGTAACTAAAGGTATGAAGGGAGATGAGTTAACTGAAATGGGTGATATTCTAAACGCTGGTTCAGTTGGATTTTCTGAAGATGGTTATACGATCATGAACGCTGAAGTTATGCGTCGTGCCTTAGAGTATGTTAAATATTTTAACTCGTTCATCGCAGTTCATGCAATTGATGTAAATCTTCAAGGAACTGGTTCTATGAACGAAGGTGAAACATCTACAATGAACGGACTTAAAGGAATTCCATCTGAATCTGAATCTGTGATCGTAGCTAGAGATATTCAACTTGCAAGGTTAACAGGTTCAAGAGTTCACATCTGTCATATATCAGCTAAAGAGTCTGTTGAGCTTGTACGTTTTGGAAAGGAACAAGGGATTATGGTTACAGCTGAAGTTACTCCTCATCACTTTTCACTCACTGATAAAATGTGTATGGATTATAACACTAACTATAAAATGTCGCCTCCACTTAGAGAACAGAAAGATATCGACTCTATAATTGAAGCGTTGAACGATGGTACAATTGATTGTATCGCAACCGATCACGCTCCTCATCAAGCTGATGAAAAGTTTGTAGAGTTTGCGTCAGCTCCAGTTGGTATTATAGGGCTTCAAACAATGATACCTCTAACCATTAAACTTATTGATGAAGGAAAATTTACATGGGAAAGTTTTGCAAGAACTGCATCATACAACCCTGCTAATATCATCGGTAAAACAGATAGAGGAGAGATTGCAAGAGGCAAGAAAGCCGATATCACAATCATTGATCCAAACGATAAATATGTTTTCAATGAGAGTGTTAATAAATCTAAATCTGTCAACTCACCATACTTTAACAAAGAACTTAAAGGCAGAGCTGTGAAAACAATTAAGAACGGTAAAATTGTTTTTGAAGTTTAAAAATAGTTATAAATGTGGTGATTGTATAATTTATTGATTGTTCAAATAAAGGCGATAGCGATAAAAGAATTAAAGAGTGTAGAATTTGGACTATAAGAAAATAGATATTTTCTAATACGTTTTATACTATATAATAACTGTAATTAATAACTTCCATAATCAATTTATAGATAAGCGTTACAGGGAGATATTAACACTTTAAAGTTGGAGAATAATGTGCTTTAGATCGCTCTTCTGAATAACAAGTTTCAACAGCCTCATAACAAACTGCTCTTATATATTTCAGTCCAATATAATTATCATAATCTATACGAAGCCATCAATATTTGTAATACAACTGTAGTACCCTAAAGTGTACAGGAAAAAAAATTACTGGTAATTCTGACAAGTTAAATTGAGTAACCACATATAAATTACCACTCTTCCAAACCATTCATCTTGTGGAAAGGTTCTGTGATAGATAGACAGATAAGGAAGTCTACCAAACTTGCTACCAATTAAATTAGTAGCATCATCTGTTGCTTCAATCTCACAATATCACGTTCAATAGGTTTTATCTTTTTCTAAAACTATTTCACTCTTTCTCAATTTTATAAACCTATAAAACTAGAATTAGGGTTTTTATGAAATTTATAAATCAATATTAAATCTACTATGTTTTGCAATTTTTATTATTTTTATTTTAGCCAACATTTTCTCATACTCTATTGATAAGTAATCCTCTGCCCCATTCTTTTTTATATACTCTCTAAAAATTGATGAAACACTATCAATATAATCTTTAGGGATACTATCCATTGATAGCGATATAATATGACTAAAATAATCTAAAGACTCATGGTGAGGTTTGATTTCGGGGATAGATAAAATATAATTCCACCTCTTAACCCATAAATCAAATTGTGGAAATTTATAGATGTTTTTAACGATAGCTAATGCAATTTTGTCACTCTTATTAGTCTTAAACCTACTGAGATATTTATATGCAACATCAGTTGTGTAATTGTATTTTGTAGATATAAATCCGATAGCTGATACTATATTTCGCACCACTATTTCATTGTCTTTATACTTATCACCGATATTCATAAGCTTTACAATATATTTCATGTTTGCAAAAGCTTCTTTTCGATACTCTGTATTTTCGTCTGCTGCCTCTCTATTTATTAAAATAGATATTTTTAAAACTTCACTTTCTGTCAATTCAACAACTTCGTTTAATAACGTATTTATAGTTTCTAGTTTAACTATAAATTTTTCACGTCCCTCAACATCAACAATCTCAACAATATCTAAATCCATCTAACTTCCCTCTTCTAAATAATTAAATCTACCAACTATAAAACTCAATCAAGAATATATAATTTATTCTGTTTTATATATTTTTCAAAATTTTCATACCTATCTGAATTTTCTAAATAATCGCCGTAAGCATCGTATGCTACCGTGCATAACTCAAGAAAATCTGCATCATTTTTATTCAACTTTTTTGATAACTCTTTTAAGATATTTAAGTCAATTTTAAATTTAGCTAAAACTTCAAGATCGTTACATATAACACAAGTCGGAAGCTCGTGTAGTGAGAAACCTATTGAAGAAGATATCAACGCATATTTACTCTCAAGTGTAGCTCTATCATCAGGATAAACCTCTAACACTTTATTTACAAGTTCAAGAGGTTCATACTTATATTTTGACACAGCACAAATAATAGATAGAGGGCTATTATAACCATTGACTGTATAGTGCCTGTAACCTGAATTAGTATTTCCATCCATCAACTTAACATCTATAATCATTGAAAATACGTATAGTAACGATTTTAAATCACCAGCTTCAATATCACGCAATACGCACGGAGCTAAAACTTTCTCCATAAATATATGATCATGTTTGAGCTGAAACCCTTCTAACGAGTTGCTAAACTCAATAATTTTATCGATATCAGGTATTTGTTCATACTCTGTATTTTTCCAAATAGTTAATACGATATGACGTTGCTTTTTATCCTCTTTTTTAAAAAGTTTGTAAAAGGGATATTTTATATAAATATCTCTAAAATCATGTAACATATCTACCATAAAACATCCCCATAACTTAATAGTACAAACTAATTAATTACTTATTTATATTTAGAGTTAATCTTTTTATATATCATTTCAACTTGTTCAACTGCACTGCCTAAATAATTTTTAGGATCTGTTAACACAACAATCTCTTCATCGCTCAACAGTAATGATAGGTCTTTATCGCTTTTTAATAAATCAGTGAATGACATACCAGCTGGTGCATTTTTCACAGCTTTTTTCATCATATCGTACGCTTTGCCACGTCCAACTTTGTCCACCAAAAAATTCATCACAGCTTCTGACATAACAAAATTGTTAGACGATCCAAAATTGGCTAACATCTGATCTTTATTGATTTTCAATTTATTGATCATAGCCGTTGCACGATCAATTGATGTGTTACTAATCATAAATGATTCAGGAATAATAGACCATTCAAGTATCCACGGAGCACCTTGTCTAATATCATTATGGTTCATCATATCAGGTGCTGCACAAGCATACATTTTGCCATAATATGAAAATGAAACCATAAACTCTGATGCCCTAGGATTACGCTTATGTGGCATAGTTGATGATGCTCCACTCTCTCCTTCTGATAGTTCTCCGATCTGATTTCTGCCTAAATTATTTACATCTAAACCTAAGCGTCCGAGCGTTGATGTGATTAATGCTACTGTTTGAACAACCTCAACATAACTATCTCTACTTGGGTTCCACGGCGTTAATGCGATAGGAAGTTTTAACTCTTTTGATACTAATTTCTGAAGCTCTAACCCTTTATTTTTATATGGCGCTAATGTTCCTACTGTGCTTCCAAACTGAAGATATATTCTCGACTCCACCTCTTCTAAACGAGTGTAATGCCTATCAAGCTCACCTATGAAAGTTGATAGATAAAGTCCGAATGTTGTAGGGATCGCATCTTGTCCATTACTTCTTGCAACCATAATTGTTGATCTGTTTTTATAAGCAACATTATTTAGTAATAATATCAGTTCTTTTAAATTTGTTTTTGTGATACCGATCGCTTGCTTTATCTGCATAGATGTTGCACTATCCATTATATCTTGAGTTGTTGTGCCTAAATGAAGATAGTTTTTCACATCCATATTGCCCTTAGCTCTTAACTGATCAAGCATACCTTTTATGCCTCTACCAACTTTACGAGTTTGACTGCCGAGCTTCACTAGATCGATATTTTTAATATCTAAAATCTCTATTAAAGACACCGATGCAGATTTAGGAATTATACCTAATTTAGCTTGAGATTTAGCAATAGCTGATTCCACTCTCAACCAATTTGTGACTAATGACTTATCATTAAATATATTCCTGATCTCTTCATTGCTAAATAAAGAAGAGTATATCTCTGACTCAAATACCGATATAGATGAGTAACTATTATCGCTTTCATTTGCAAAAATAATAGTTGCTGGAAATAATAAAATTAGAAAAAAACTCAAGAATTTCATATGACACCTTTTGTTATAAATTTGATATTTACTGAAACTCATCACTTATTATAGTAACTTAAACAATCACCACAATAACTTTAAAATAACTCTAGTAACTTTAAAATCACCTAGTAACTTAAACAATCACTATCATAACTTTAAAATCACCAACTAGCATCTTCACGTATCTTGTTCCAGTAATATATCATCTTACTACAATCTGCCTTTATCTGACAATCGTAATTTTGTCGTTTATTCTTAATATTTATACAACCATTAAAAATAGCTCTACTCTGGTTACGGTTTGCATAATATTCATATAAAAACTCAAATGTCCATTTACCACTATTCACATTTGAAATAAATTTATCTAATGAAACATCTACTCTACTTGTATAAAAAAATTTCTTAAATAAATTATACCTTTTGAAAATATAAATATTGCTCCACGTATCAAAATCAACAAAACGAAGTTCCGACTTCTCTGTGCGTAATAGATTTTTGTATGGGTTCTGTTTATTCTTTTCACCTATCCAAAACCCATAGTCATCAAACTCCATAACTAGATCATCACCATAATTGTGTGATTTTTGTAACCACACAATCATGAAGTATGATATTAGGATAATCATTTTATATGTGAATTTCCACATATAAAATGTTTCCTATTTTATGATATTTATTTTTTAATTTTTATTAATTTCTTCAGAAGTCCATTCATATTACTTATTATTTTTTCACTATTTGGCGTTTTAATATCTGTTGGTAATGATCTTGTCTGTGCCCATACTTTACCATTATCATCTTTATAAATTGCTATTTTTAATGGAAGTTCATAACCCCATGCAGGGTTTGATTTCATTAATTTAGTTCCTACTTTAGGATTACCAAAAATAATAACTACAGATGGATTTATTTTAATCCCAACTTCTTTCGCAGATTCTTCATGATTAATTACGGTAAATATCTTCAACCCTTTAGACTTAATATCTTTCTCTAAAATTTTCACTGCCTTATCAACAGGTACAGATAACTCATTTTTTAAAACTTCTTGTGCAAACAATTGCGTTGCAAACATAAGTAACGCTAATACTAATATAATTTTTTTCATGACATTTTTCCTTTTATTTCTTTGATACCCATATTGTAACATATTTGTATACTACATACAACAATGACACTATCTTAATTAAAAAATAGTGCCACTTATATTATAAAATATTATAAATCAAACCAATCATTATAATAAAACTATTCAGCTTCTAAAACTTTTACTGCCTCTTCTTCCTCAACAATATTGCCTTTACTATCTACTGCCTCTGCTTCAATAACTTCAACACTATTGCCTTTTGCATCCTCTACTTTTGTATCCATAACTTCAATACTATTGCTCTTGTTATCTTCAATTTTTATATCGATAACTTTAACGCTGTTGCCTTCTTTATCTGTTTTTTTAACATCGATAACTTCTACACTGTTACCTTTATCACCAACAGCTTTAACATCTGTTCCTTCAACTTTATTGCCTTCTGCATCTTCTGCATTAATTTGAATAACTTGAGCTTCAACCGTACCGTTATCAACCCCAGTTTCTATAGCTTCAATTACTTCTTCCTCAGTATCATCTAATATCATAAGGCTTGATAGTAATAATGCTAGATCTTCTTTTGTGATATCACATGGAACAATATCTCTTGCTCTATATAACAGTAATCCGTTATCATCTATTACTGTTGCTTCATTTGAAGTGTTATAACATTTACCAGCTTGTAATACATTGTTATCATAAATAAATTCTGCATAAGTGTTGCCACCTGCATAATAATATTTCTCTGCACCAGATTTATTATCATTTATATACATAGCCTCATATTGTAGAGAACCGTTATCTTTATCTTCATATGATTTAACTGAGCCATTTAACATATCTGCTGAGTATGTACTCTCCCATGATATTGTTCCACTTGGATAATAATTTTTACTAACGCCACTTAATGCACCGTCAACAAAATTGCTCTCGTTAGTAAGAATACCTTTATCTGTAAAAGTTTTTTTAACACCATTGATTTTTCCGTTTACAAAATTTGACTCAATCCAAATAGCTCCATTATCATAATACTCACGTAGATAACCATTTAAATAACCGTTCTTATAAGTGGCTTCAACTAACTTTTTTTCAACTAAAACTTCTGTACCACTACTGTTATCCGATACCATATACGAATCAATAAGCGTACCCGTGATACCATTACCTTTTTTATCTACACATTTTCCGTATACCGTATCACACTTTACATCACTTGATACATAAGTTATAGCTTCCACTTCAACTGGAGCTTTTGTTGCAACTTCTTGTGTGTGACCAATTGCAGTAGTTAAAAAAACCGACATAAAAATAATTAAAAAACTGTTTTTCATAAATAAATCTCCTAGACTTTATAATGTGACCGATACTAACTAAATAAATAAACTAAAAATAACCCTAACCTCTAAACAATACTAAAAAAAACTCAATACTAAATTATCAATATTTTTAAGACTTTATCAACCTATAATTTATGGAGTCTATTAATGCTTGATAACTTGCATCAATAATATTTTCTGCAACACCAACTGTTGCCCAACTCTCTCCTGTTTCATTATCTGTTGATAATATCAACACTCTAATCGTTGCCTCTGTGCCGTTATGCGATGAAAGTATTCTAACCTTATAATCAGATAAAACTATATTATCTATCTTTGGATAAAATTTTGATAACGCTTTTCTGATCGCAATATCTAACGCATTAACAGGACCGTTACCGATCGCGGCTGTATGTTCTTGTACTCCATTCACCTCAAGCATAACCGTTGCTTCTGATGCTCTAGCTTCTTGATCTATCTCGTTAATCTCATCTATTACTCGATACTTTTTGATATCAAAAAATGTAGGTAGTTTATTTAAACTTTTTAATATTAATAGTTCAAATGATGCCTCAGCTCCTTCGAATTGAAATCCTCTATTCTCTAACTCTTTCAATTTGTGAAGTAGTTTTACAATAGCCTCATCGTTACTATCTATATCTATACCGAAATCTTTCGCCTTATATATTAAATTACTCTTACCTGATAAATCTGATAATAAAACCCTCTGAGTATTACCAACTAACTCTGGACTTATATGCTCATACATCGACGAATCTTTTAATATTGCTGAAACATGAACTCCACCTTTATGTGCGAATGCTGATTTTCCAACATACGGTTGATGAATGTCATGCTTGATATTTGCAAGCTCGTTCACAAATCTTGATAGAACTCTGATCTCTTTTAAATTCTCTTTAGGGATACAATCATACCCGTATTTAAGTTGTAAATTAGGGATAATTGATACAAGATTTGCGTTGCCACATCTCTCACCAAATCCATTAATCGTGCCTTGAATATGTGTAGCACCATTTACAACTGCTAATATAGAGTTCGCAACTCCAACATCTGAATCGTTATGAGCATGTATGCCGAACGGGAAATCACCTAACTTCTCTTTCACAGCTTTAACAATCTCTATAATCTCACTCGGTAAACAACCACCATTTGTTTCACATAATATAACGGTGTCAGCTCCAGCATCTCTTGCTGTTAACAACGTCTGTATAGCGTAATCTGGTTTTGACTTATATCCATCGAAAAAATGTTCAGCATCATAGAATACTTTATCAACTCTTGATTTTAGATATCTAATCGTATCATCAATCAACTCTAAATTCTCTTCAAGTTTTATGCCTAAAGCCGTTTTAACATGAAAGTCCCACGTCTTGCCGAATATTGTAAGATTAGGAACATCAACTTTTAGTAACGCCTCTAATGTTTCATCTGTTTCAGCCTTTCTATTCACTCGTCTTGTTGATCCGAAAGCTGTTATTCTTGATGCATCAATCTTCTTCCATTTGATCTCGTTGAAAAACTCTATATCTCGTGGATTTGAACCTGGCCATCCACCCTCTATATAATCAATTCCGAAATCAATCAACTTCTCAGCTATACGGACTTTATCCGATACCGTAAAATTGATCTCCTCGCACTGAGTACCATCTCTTAATGTTGTGTCATATATAACTATTTTTTTACTCATTTCTGCCCACTAATTTATTGTAACATTGTTAATAATATTAACATACTCTACATACACTCTATATCACTATAACATAAACTGCTATGATATAAATGTGTCGTGTAATGCTTTTACAGCACGCTCTGTTGACTTCTCTTCTATTACACATGAAATCTTGATCTCGCTAGTTGAGATCATATCTATATTGATATCGTTCTTATATAACGTGTTAAACATTTTTGCTGCAACTCCAGAGTGGCTCTTCATACCAACTCCTACAATTGATACTTTTGCAATATCTTCATTTGAAGTGATACTTATTGCACCAACTTTCTCTGCAAGCTCTTTACATACTGCTAATGATTTTACGAGATCAGTTTTTGGAAGAGTAAATGAAATGTTCGCAACTCCATCTCTTGCTGTATTTTGTATAATTATATCTATATTGATATTAGCCTCTGCTAAACCAGTAAATATATCCGATGCTCTACCTGGTTTATCTGGCACTCCTGATATAGTTATTTTTGATTGATTTTTATCAGACGTAACGCCTGTGACCATAACCTTTTCCACTGCATTCTCCTCCTTTGATGTTACTAATGTTCCTGGCAGATCCTCTAATGATGATAAAACTACTATATCAACATTGAAGTTCATACCAAGCTCTACAGATCTTGATTGCAATACTTTAGCTCCAAGTGATGCTAACTCTAACATCTCTTCATGAGATATAACATCTATCTTCTTCGCATTTGCAACAATACGAGGATCAGCTGTGTATACACCATCAACATCTGTATATATCTCGCAACAATCAGCCTTTAAGGCAGCTGCCACTGCAACAGCCGTTGTATCTGATCCACCTCTGCCTAATGTTGTTATATCTAAACTTTCTGGATCAAAACCTTGAAAACCTGCAACAACACATACGAAACCTTCATCTAACGCTTTAACTAATCTCTCACCTGTAACACCTAATATTCTTGCCTTAGAGTGAGATTTATCTGTTTGCATGCCTATCTGTATGCCTGTAAATGATTTTGCCTTATGTCCTATTGATATCAACGATTGAGCAAGTAACGGTGCTGATGCACTCTCACCTGTTGAAACTAATTGATCGTACTCTCTATGTGAGTAATCTTCATCTATCTCATTTAATAATTTTATCAACCTGTCCGTTTCACCAGACATAGCAGATACAACCACGATAACTTTATGTCCAGCATCAACCTTCTTTGCAACAAGCGTTGCAACATTCTTTATCCTATCAACCGAACCTACTGATGTTCCACCGAATTTCATTACTATTAAAGACAAAACACCCTCCGTATACTTATACATATATATATTCTAAATATTCTAATTATTATTAAAACTTAAATCTAAACTTTAACATTAACCCTTAATAAAAAACTCTGCTACTTTATACCCATCTTTAAACTCGAACGATGGTTTCACTTTCTCATCGTAACTTATATTTTCATCAGGCTTAATATCTGATCCCCAAATGATCGCTGGAACTTTATCATTCACATGAGTTTTAAGTTCAACAGGCGTTGGATGATCTGGTGTTACCATCACTCTATAATCCTTGAACTTCTTCATGCCGTCAATTATTATCGGTAACATGATTTCATCTATCAACTCTATAGACTTAATCTTCATATCTATATCACCTAAATGTCCCGCTTCATCTGGTGCTTCAAGATGAATAAATACATAATCTTTATCTTTTAACGACGCAATACCGTACTCAGCTTTACCTTTAAAATTTGTATCAACTAACCCTGTGATATCTGGAACTTCAATAATATCTAAACCTGCAGAAATACCTATCCCTCTTAAAAGATCAACAGCTGATATAACTGATCCTGTTAAGTTGAACATATCTTTATACGTTGGAAGTTCTGGACGTGATCCCTCTCCCCATAGCCATATACTACTTGCTTTACCTACTTTTCCATTACTCTCAAAAATAGGTTTTGATCGCTCTATTATATCTAATAAAAAATCAGCATCTTTTCCTTTTGGAAAATGTGATAAAACAACCTGATCTGTAATATCATGCGGTGGAGTTGTTACAATATCTAACGATCTATCTTTAACAACCATTAAGTTTCTGTAACTTACACCTTGATAAAACATAATATCATCATCTTTGAAAACTTTGTTAAGTTCATCAATGATATATTTGCCGTTCTCATTTGATATATGATGAGCTGAAAAAGATTCCATTACATCATCTTTAATCGTTACAAAATTGCATCTCATCGCAATATCATTTTTACCTAAATCAACACCGATTGATAACGCTTCAAGTGGAGATCTGCCTGTATAATATTTTCTAGGATCGTATCCAAAAATAGATAAGTTACAGATATCACTTCCAGGAGGCATGCCTTCAGGTGTTGTATGGATAAACCCTGCAATACCCTCTTTTGCTAATCTATCAAGGTTAGGAGTTTTGGCTACTTCCATTATCGTTTTGCCATCTAACTTATCTATTGGACGATCTGAAAGTCCATCTGTTAATAATACTAAATATTTCATATAATCCCTTATCTCACAAAAATATATTTTGTAACTGCTTAAATCTATGCTCTACGCTTAGTTTATAATAAACTTATCTTCAATTCATCTATGTGATAAGTTTGATGACGATCTGTGTGTTACACATCCAATATCGCAAATTATTACAACTAAACTAAATCTCCATTCTTATAACAACTGGTTTCTCAACAACTATTGAAAGTTCACCTATCTCTTTAATCGCTTTATTCAATAGATTGCCTTCAACCTCGTGAGTCATAAATATTAATGGAACTGTTTTGCCATCTTCTGAAAAATCTCGTTGTAACGCTTTATAAACACTAACGCCATTTTTTGCTAAGATATTAGTTATGATAGATAAAACACCGATCTCATCTTTAACCATAAAACGTAGATAAAATGATGATGGAATTGAGTCCATAGAAACTATCGTAATATCACTCTCTTCTGTAAACCCTAGTGGAGTTTTAGCATCTATATTTCCTGAACTTAAAGCCTTAGCAATAGCCACAACATCGCCTGCAACAGCCGAACTTGTAGCATCCCCTCCTGCACCTCTTCCATAAAATAAAGTCTTGCCTACTCTATCGCCATCTAACATCACAGCGTTGAAAACTCCGTTCACCGATGCTAACAGATTATCGTTATCTATTATCGTTGGACGAACTGATATCGCAACTTTATTATCTACCCTCTTAGCTATCGCTAAAAGCTTTAATGTGCAATCAAACTCACTTATTATCTGTATGTCTGTAAACGATATATCTCTAATACCTTCAACATCAACTGACTCATACGGAATATATTTTGAGAACGCTATTGATGATAATATCGCAATCTTATGCGCCGTGTCTATGCCATCTATATCAAACGTAGGGTTCGCCTCAGCGTATCCTTTAGCTTGAGCATCACCTAAAATCTCATCAAACGGTTTACCTTCACTACTCATTCTACTTAATATATAATTGCATGTGCCATTTATAATACCGTAGATATCATTTATGTTGTTAGAAACTAAATCATCTTTTAGAACTCTTATTATAGGGATACCACCACCTACTGATGCCTCATACCCTATCATAACATTATGTTTTTTAGCCTCTTCAAAAATCTCTCTACTATTAATCGCAAGTAACGCCTTGTTTGCAGTCACAACCGATTTGCCAGCTCGTATAGCCTCTAACATAATCTCTTTAGCGATCGTTACACCACCGATTAGTTCAACTATTATAGATATAGAACTATCTGACAAAATGTCCTTATATGATTTGCTCTTGATCTCTACATGTGGTAGATATTTATCATCACGCTTATCTATGTATAGATCAACGATAGCCTTAACTTTTATAGATATACCTGTCTTTCTTCTAACTACTTCATAATTATCTATTAAAGTCTGTACAGTCGCTGATCCAACAACTCCGTAACCTACTACTGCAACATTAATAACATCTAAACTCATAATCAATATATCCTTTTTTAAAAACTATACACCTACACAGAACAAAGTATTACTTTAATTCATTTTCTTAATCAAGTCAATCACCTTAACAGTTTTTTAAACATAGTGCGATCAACATTAAATAGTATCAGAACTCTTAATCAACCCATACTTATCATATCCATTATGATACTCTTAACCACATACTTAATATATCTAACAAATATCAATAGTACGTAATATAATGAATAATATGGACTATGATTTAAATTATAACCCATTATTATTAAAAACAAACAATTCATTATATTAACAGTAATTCAAATAATAAAAGATATATTTCTTACCTTTAAGACCTAATTAGTATTAAATTGTAATTTATAGTAGACTTATTTCATCTTTTTTTCTATAATAAGATAAATGAATAAACCATTTCTCTACTGTTAATCAGTTTACTGTAGAGAGGGGAATAAAATCAGGGGTTGAATAATGAATGTTGAAGAAAGAAATGTTAGACCTATTATAGCAGATCCTACGGGGTTAGGTCTTTTTGGATTGGGAGTTGTTACCTTAGTTGCATCAAGTCAGAAACTTGGAATTACTACAGGGGTTTCCTTCATTGTTCCTTGGGCTATTTTTCTAGGATCTATTGCACAGTTCGTTGCTTGTATTGTTGATTTCAAAAAGAACAATGTTTTTGGTGCAACAGCTTTCGGAGCATTCGCTATGTTTTGGCTAGCAGTTGGTATGAGTTGGACGATTTCAACTGGTGCTTTAGGAGCTGATTTAGCAGCAGATGCTGATCCTCTACAATTAGGGTTTGCATTTTTAGCATATCTTATATTTGTGTTGTTTATGACTGTCGCTGCTGTTGAGACGAATAAACTATTATTCACTATTATGATCTTTGTTGATATCTTACTCGTAGCTCTTACTTTAGGTGCATTTGGTATTGCAAAAACAGAGATGATGTTGCTTGGTGGAATAGCTGAATTGTTAGTTGCTTTATCATCATTTTATGGTTGTGCAGCAGTTGTTTTAAATAACCAATTTGGAAGAATTTTCTTACCTGTTGGTAAACCGTTTGGAATATTTAAAAAACAACCGTAATTAATAATCAATAAACAATAATTAATAAATAATAAATAATAGTTAATTGTTATAACAAGCTTGTCATAGGTGAACCTTATGGCAAGTTTTTTTTTATTAATTTATTAAAGATTAGCATTATTATTGAAGATTGGCATTATCAATGTAAATCTTTACTCTCTTCAAACTCTAATGCAAATTTTGTGATATTAACCTGCTTGCCTGTTATAATCAATTCATCTCTATCTGCTATATAGAACGATGATCCTGGTGATACCAGTAACTTCCCTTCCCTGCGTACAGCTATTATATTAACTGAAAATCTATATCTTGCATCGATATCTCTTAACGACTTATCTGATAACGATGATGCAACAGGAACAAAGATACTACCAACATTAACGCCAGCTAAACCTAAACTCTTATCTGCTTGATCTCTTTTTGATCTATATTTGATATTTCTTTTCACATCTATATTACGGATCTCTTTCTCAATATCTTCAAAACCATCTGATGGTAGATAGTAAAGATTTAAAACATTGCTAAGTAATGAGATAGTTGTTTCAATTTCATCAACCACAACCTCTTTCGCACCTAACGCTTTAAACTCTGTTGATGTTGATAGATATCTTGATCTAACGATCATTGGGATTGATGGATATAAACGATTGATAACTTCTACTATATGTTTTGTGTTACTATTATCTGCATATGACATAACAACTGCACGAGCATATTTTAAACGTGCATGTGCTAAAACTACTTCATCTGACGCATCGCCATATATGATAGGCGTGCCTTTTGCATTCTCTTCTCTAACTGTTGATGGGTTCATCTCTATAATAATATATTTGATATCAAATTTGTCTGCAACTTTTGCTATATTTTTACCTGCTAAGCCGTACCCAACTATAACGATATGATCCTTAACAGCTGGAAGACGTTTACCCGCTTTATAAAAATAACCGTTCTTAATTCTTGACGGAATAGGAAGCTTGTTAACCAAATTAGATAACTTATCACCATACTGAATAATAAATGGAGTAGCACCCATAGTTAAAACCGAAATCGCTATAAACTTAGATAAATCAAGTTCACTCAATAATCCAACCGTTACCCCTACTGATGATAATATAAATGAAAACTCTCCAACCTGTGCTAATGAAAACCCTGCCCTTGCAGACATTTTTGTCGGATAGCCAACTAAATTCATCGATAAAGCTGCAATTCCACCTTTTACCAATATAATCAAAATCGCCATGCCAAATATATACACAGGCTCTGCAATAAACACATCGAGATTTATTAATAAGCCAATAGACACAAAGAAAAAGCCCGTAAACACATCTTTAAAAGGTATTACGTTTCCTAATGCTTGATATCCATACCCTGTCTCTGACACAACCATTCCTGCCAAAAATGCACCTAATGCTAAAGATAGACCTGCTTTATTTGTTATAAATGCAACTGTCATACATATTAGAACTATCGATATTAAAAATAACTCTCTACTTTTTGTTTTTGTTACTTGTGAAAGGATCGGTGGTACAAGAAACCTTGCAACAACAAATAATAGAACGATAATTACAATCGCTTTAACGAACGTAAATAATATCTGTACTGCCGATGTTTCAGCCTCAGCTGCAAGCATAGGAGCTATTAACATCATCGGAACTATTATTATATCTTGAAATATAAGTATCGCAGTTGATGCTCTACCTGGAGGTGACTCAAGCTCTGATCTTTCAACCAATAGTTTCAATACTATAGCTGTTGATGATAATGCGATTAACATACCCATAAATACTGCACGGTTAAATGTTTGTCCCGTAAATATATAGAATAATGTAAAGAATATTATTGTTATTAAAACTTGAAGCGAACCTGCACCGATCGCTAATCGTTTAAGTGATATTAGTTGTTGAAGTGAAAACTCTAACCCTATTGTAAATAAAAGTAGAACCACTCCTATCTCTGCAAGGGTATCAACAGAACTTACTCCTGTTATTAATGAAAATCCGTTTGGACCTACTAGTAGTCCTGTTATTAAATACCCTATTATCCCTGGTATCTTTAGCCTTGAACATAAAAGAAGTGAAGCCGTTGCAAAGAAAAATATAACAGTTATATCTTGAAGCACCAAGATATTGACATCGTGCATATATGTACCCCAATTAAATAATTAATAACATAATTAAAAAATAGTCTAGTTGACAAGAAATGTCAATAGTCGCACATAAACAAGTGTGTTGACTTATATATATAACTTTAACATTTTGTTGTAAGATTAGTGATAATAAAAGGATTTAATGTGAAAGATGTTTTATAAATGAGAAAATAGAAACCGTAATATAATAATATAAAACTCAAAATATCTAAAACTAACTTATTATATAAAAACTAAAAATTGACGTAGTAGACTACTATACGATCTATAAAGCAGTTAGTTAATTAATTAAAACTCATTAATTATTTGCGTATTAATAATTTTGATATAGATATAAAAACAGTTACTGAAAAAAAGAAAATAAAGACAGACACTAATTGTTTGTAAAGTTTAAACCTTTGATAAAAATATCTATATGATAATGCAGAAGCTCTTCTACTTCCTTTATCGGAAGTTTTAGCACGATAAATGCAAAATATAATGTTGAATGAAGAAGCATTACTAAGCGTTTGTATAATTGCTCAAGATCTACACCTGCTGGGATCTCTCCATTATCTTGAAATTGTTGAAAAAGACTGCTATTAAATTTTAAAACAAATTCTCTCCTATCTTTACTAATCAACAAATACTCGTTATTGTTATCATTAGGGATCAACATAAAAAAAGTTAAAAAATTATTCATATTTTTTTCATACATTCCTGCTAATATATGCGCTGCATGATGAATCTCTTCTGAAAAAGATTGCTTATGTTCAGCTACATCTAATACGGCGTAAAACTCTTCTCTTATAGATTCCATAGCTGCGATTAATAAACCTTTTTTACCACCAAAATAACGAGTTATAAGGGACTCATTTAGACCAGCAACCACTGCTATATTCTTGTAAGTTGCTCTCTCATAACCATGTTTAGCAAAAACAACTATAGCCGCACTAATTAACAACTCTTTACTTTTTGCCTTATCTCTTTTTTTAAACATTCTTAATTTCTCTCCTATTTCATACAACATCTTAGTAATAAGAAACAATCTTGCTTTACAGTAATAATTAAGAGTATACATTATCAACTATACAAACAAAGACATATTAATTTGTTTATAGTTCTATGCAATATATAAACTATGATATAAGCATAACCTATAAGTTATAAAAAAAAAAGTATCATTATCTCTATAATAATCTTTAATTAATAACATTATATTACGATAATTGTTTATTTGTATAGTAGTTTCTTATTGATAAAAAAATGATGATAATAAAAATAGCCAAACCACTATTTATTATGATATAATATATCTATCCTATTAGATAACTGACTTAAATATAATACGGATAAGGATGGATAATTTTATGGCAGAAATCAAATATGAAATCGTTGAAAAACTTGGTCTATTAGCAGAAACTCCAAAAGGCTGGAATAAAGAACTTAACTTTGTTAAATGGAACGATTATGATCCTAAGTATGATATTCGTGAATGGTCTCCTGATGGAACTAAGATGGGTAAAGGTGTCACTCTTACTAAAGAAGAGATTATCGCGTTAAAAGATATCTTAAACAAACTTGAGTTATAGATAAAAAACTACTACTCAAAAATATTGTTTATATTATTTTATAGAGGATATTTATGAATAAAGATAAAAACATCTTAACGAGAGAGAAAGAAAGTGCTGAATGTCCGCACTGCAATACTCTTTGTCACTGGGACTGGCTTGAGTTTGGTGGAGATTATCTATCTTATCAATTTCATGATAACGATTACGCTAAAATACTATTTGCACAATGTAAAAACTGCGAACAAGATGTTCTGTTTTATAAAGATATATTAATCTTTCCTCTTGCTAAAAAAGAGAAAGTTAATACTGATAGTTTTAAAAAATATCCCAATGCATTAAAGTTACTTAATGAGGCTTTTTCAATTGCAGAACTCTCTCCTCACTCAGCATTAGCTCTTGCTAAAATGTGTTTAGAAACACTTATTAAAGAAATTTTGAGAGAGAATAGAATAAGAGTGAGTACATACCTTGAAAATGTTAACGCACTCGTTGATGAAAATATTGTCGATGAAAATATTAAAAACCTCGTAACTGATGTTCGGATTATCGGAAATCAAGGTGCTCCTGTTTTTGATATAATAGATATAACTACACCTGTATTAAGTGAAGATGTTCTCATTGTGCTGAAAATCGCAACCCATATCACTAAAACTATCACCGAACACGAAAAACTTAAAAACGATCTTATAAGTAAGATGTGATGCATTCTGCGTAATATAACAACAAATTGTAACAGTGTAGTAATCCCGACTATATAATATCTAAGATTTTCTACAACTATTAACGATATGACCTGCTCTTAATATATCTAATTGTAACATCAACTAATCAGTTATCTATTGATTAATCTTAACAATGTAATATATTTAATATATGTAATTTTAAGAACTTTTAATCGTTATTTTTGTCTAAGTTCTAATAATTTAGTAGTGAAAAGTTATATATATACAGGTAGGTAATATTATATGTTTATAAAAATGAGAAGCATTTTAAACATTTTTTTAATTTTAATGATTGTTGGGTTGTTTTCAGCTTGCTCAAATGATTCGGTTATACCTCCAACTGGCGACGGTGGCACTGGTGGCGATACTGGTGGCGACGGCGGTGATACTGGCGGTGGTGACGGTGGTGGCGACGGCGGTGGTGATGGTGGTGATGGTGTAATTGGCGAGATTTTCAAACCGTTTAACAATGATCTATATTTTGGAAGAACTAAGTTGACTGATGAAAATGAACTAAAAGTATACGATCTGACACTTAAAACTATGTTAGATAATTACACTACGTTAGTTGGCGATCAAGGTGCAACTTTTCCAGTTGAAAATAGTATCAAAATTGATCTTAAAGGAAACAATATAAAAGGTATTAAAAATAAAGAACAACTTAATAAAATAGTGTCATTTCTTGAAAGTGATGAACCTAGATTATTTCATATAAGTAAAACTATCCCTATGTCGATCTCTAACATATTTCAGTGGGATAATTTGAATAAACCGTTTGGTAAAGATAGTGATGGCAATATTACTGAGTTTTATGTTCGTATTTATGATGAATATAGTGATTATAAAAAATATTCTACAGATATGAATAAAATGGAGATTAGAGTTAAAACAATTTTAAAATCTATGGGAGATATCTCTACTAAAACTAAACCTCAAATTGTAAACATAATTCATGAAAAACATCATGAACAAGTTACTATCGGTTTCACAGGTGGTGTTCCTAGTTCTGATATTAGAGGTGCTTTTCTAAATCCTAACTCACAGGGACATTATGTTGTTACTGTTGATGGACACTCTCATACGCTCCTATATCTTCTGCAACGCTTAAATACTAAAGCTATTTATATAACTGGTACGTATCAAATTGATAACCAGGATACGGGTGCTACAGAAAAACATCTTCATTCATGGAATAAAGTAGATGTTGGGGACGGTAAATGGTATAATATGGATCCTGCATCTGATGATGATTTACAAGTAGACCTACCTACAACTGGAGCTCCTGGACCTGGTGGACCTGGATCTAAAAATTTCTTCTTAAAATCTGATGCAGATTATCAAGCGAGATATATCGGTGTAAATAAAAATGAAACCGATCAATCTATCGGATATTTATTGCATGGAGTTTCGATACCTGCAACACCAGTAAGTAGTTTAGATCCTGTAGAGTATCAATAAGTTTTACGGCATACAAACAAAGTTTTGTTTGTGGTTAGTTTGTGAAAAGTAAGTAGTAATAAAAGTGAGTAAGTTATGTTTATTGAAAAAAGAAGTATTTTAAACATTTTAATAGTTTTGATGACAGCATGGTTGGTTTCAGCTTGTGCCGATGGATCATCTTTTGTGCCAAAGAAAGATAATGGTTCTAATGAGAATATAGATCCTGACGGTGACACTGGCGGTGGCGATACTGGCGGTGGTGATACTGGTGGCGGTGGTGATACTGGCGGTGGCGACGGTGGAACTGGCGGTGAAGGTGGAGATGTTGTAATTGGCGAGATTTTCAAACCATTCAGCAATGATCTATATTTTGGAAGAGCTCACTTAAACGCTCATGAACAGAAAACATACGATCTAGTATTAAAAAACACGATGACTAATTACACAGAGCGACTTTCAATATATCTTGATGATGATGGATATGAAGTTGAAGGAAGAATAAAAATTGATCTTGCTAAAAACAATATATTAAATATTAAAACTTCTGAGAACATCAATAAAATTATAGCGTTTGCTACAGATGATGAACCTAGGTTATTTCATATAAGAACTTCTGCTAGATCTTCTGCAACGGGAGATGCGACTGTTTCGTATCTTAAAGACACTAACGGAAATATCAAAGAGTTTTATATTCGTATAGGTATGAGATATGAAAAATATTCAACATACGCAGATGAAATGAATACGATGGAGATTAGAGTTAATAATATTCTAACAGCTGTTGGTGATACATCTAAAATGAGTAAAGCTCAAGTCGTTAGAAAACTTCAAGAAGAATATCTTGCAACTGTGTCGTATGGACAGAAAGGTTCTCCCTCAGATATGCGTGGATCGTTCTTAAAACCTGCTGATACTTACTACGGCTACTATAAAGTTTTATGCGAAGGTTATTCTCGTTCAATGTTGTATCTTCTTCAACGTTTAGGATTTAAAGCTATCTATATTAATGGCTCAGCTTTTGATGGTGAAAAAAAACTTCTACACGCTTGGAACAAAGTAGATATTGATGGGAAGTGGTATAATCTTGATTCTACTTGGGATGATGATAAACCTGGAAATTCTACTGCTTCATTTAAATATGATTTCTTGAAATCAGATGTAGATTTTTCAACAAAACATCCAGAACCTCAAAAAGATCAAGATGGAGCAAACACTGGATACTTGATGTTTGATGTTAATCTTCCTGCTTCAGCTTCTAAAAGTTTAACTCCTGCAGAATATGAATAGTGTTATGGTTTTTTAGTTTTATTTTGATTGTTATAATTTTATAATTACGTTTTTATAGAACCATGTTTATGGTTACAGTTAATGTAGTTACGAGTAATATAAATCCATTTTATGGTTAGTTTCTAGAATAAGCAATAGTTCCAACAGTAGGTAGTTTATGTTTATGATGAAGACAGTTATTTTTAATATATTTTTGGTGTTAGGGTTTTTAATACTCATTACCTCTTGTGCAGAGAACTCTGCTTTTATGCCTAATGGTGATAATAGCTCTAGTGAGGACGGCAGTACTGGTGGAGATGGTGGGACTGGTGGCGATGGCAGTACTGGTGGAGATACTGGAACTGGTGGAGATGGCAGTACTGGTGGCGATGGGACTATCGGTGATAACAACGCTATCTTCAAACCTGCTAACAAAGAGTTATATTTTGGAAGAGCTAATCTAAACACTGATGAGCAAAAAGCATACGATCTTGCATTAAAAACCATGCTAGACAACTACTCATCTATTGTGACTAATGATGGAGCTGGTGGAAGAGTAAAAATTGATCTAGGCAAAAACAAAATATTAAATATAAAATATAATGAACAACTAAAGAAAATTGTATCTTTTATAGAACAAGATGAAGCTAGGTTATTTCATATATCTAGCAATTCACCGATGGCGAACCCTAGTGGATTTGGATATACCTATAAAAAAGATGCATACGGAAATATTACAGAATTTTATATTCGTATACATAGAACGTATTTGAGTTATGAAAAATATCGTGATGACATGAAAACTATTGAACTTAAAGTATCTGCAATAATAAAATCAATAGGCGATACATCTAAACTTACTAAACCTCAAATAGTTAGAAAGCTTCATGAAGAGTATCTTGCAACTGTTGCTTATGGTGGTATGAATTTTAGTTCTGCAGGAAATATAACTGGATCTTTTCTAGCACCGATATCTACTGATTATTTTAAACGCTATCTTGTTATCTGCGATGGTTACTCTCGTTCAATGCTATATCTTTTACAACGCTTAGGGCTTAAAGCGATATACATTATAGGAATGACTCCTGAAGGTTTTCATGCTTGGAATAAAGTAGAACTTAACGGAGAGTGGTATAATCTTGATTCTACTTGGGACGACTCTATGACATTAAACTCTACTAGTTCAAGAAAAGAACATTTCTTAAAATCAGATGCTGACTTTTCACCGATACATCCTAAACCTCAAATAGATTCTGTTGGGAAAAAAACAGGATATTTACCTTTCGGTGTTAATCTTCCTGCCTCTGCTAATAAAAGTTTAACTCCTCAAGAATATAATTAAAACGCTTCTTTAATAATTATAAAATAGATGTTGTATGAAAATATTTTTGTGTAATTGTAAAAATGTTGCATAACTAAAATAACTTCCATTGATAATAAATAGTGGGATTATAAATAAGTTGCAGTTTAACTATTTTTTTCATATATCTATCATTATAAAATTTATGTGATAATACATAGCCATGATTATAAAACTTATATGAGTATATTCTCATTAAACAATATACGTCATCCCTCTTCTCGTATATCCTCATTACTTATCATTGCCCTACTCTCTTTTTTTTATTCTCTCAAATATAGAGATCAAATTTACATACGCCTCTCTTAATTGTTGATATGGTAGGAAAATTCGTGTACAATTATTTTATGTATAGTCATACAAATTCTTTTCTCTTGAGGCAAATTTATGGATAATCGGTGTGATATGATTGTGATATCTGGCTTATCAGGAGCTGGTAAATCATCTGCTATTAAAGTTATTGAGGATATCGGATATAACACGATCGACAACGTCCCTTTAGAAGTCGTTGAAGGGGTCGCTAATATATTCTATGCCACTGGCAAACCTATCACTAAGATTGCACTTGTTATCGACTCTAGATCTAAAGATAGCTCTCTTGCTTTAACCACAATTAAAATGCTTAAAGATAGGTATAATGCAAAACTTATATTTATGGACGCTCTACCTGAAACCATAATTAAAAGATATAAAGAAACTAGGCACACTCACCCGCAAGGGAAAGATCTGCTTGTTGCGATCAATAATGAAATTGACATAATGAGTGATATAAAAGATATCGCTGATTACGTCTACATATCTGATAATAAAAGCGTGCATGATATCGCTTATGAACTTAAAAACTTCTGTGATAAAGATAGCTCACTTTTACTCTCACTATCTGTTCAATCTTTCGGATTTAAATACGGTGTGCCTATTGAATCGGATCTTGTATTTGATGTTAGGTTTCTTAAAAATCCATACTTCGATCCTGAACTTAAAAAATTCACCGGACGTGATAAAGTGATAGATGACTTTGTTGCAACAGATAAAAACTATCATCTGTTCTTAGATAAACTTGTTGATATGTTACAATTTCTACTCCCTCTATATATCAACGAAGGGAAAAAATATCTCAACATATCGATAGGCTGTACAGGTGGAAAACATCGATCTGTTATGATTGTTGAAAACCTCGCTAAAAAAATAGATATGATGAATATGAAGATAGATACCATGATTAAACATCGTGATATTGACAAATAGGTATAAAAACAAATATACTATATTAGAAGTAGATAAATAATATCTATTCAATTATTTTGGTTTGGTGATGTAATGGTAAATATTGTAATTTTAACGCACGGTTTGTTTGGTGAAGAGTTGTTTAAAGCTTCTGAAATGATAGTTGGTAAACAAGATCGTGTTGAGATACTTTCTATACAAGATGGTAGTTCTGTACATGAAATCGCTGCACAACTTGAGGCTATTGTTAATGTTAATGGACAATATGGAAGTATCATCTTTACGGATATGTTTGGTGGATCGCCATCTAATATATCGATAGGGTTTCTTGATAGTGGTAAATGTGAAGTGGTGTCTGGAGTTAATCTTCCGATGTTATTAAAAGTGTTCTCATTAAGAAATGATACTGATTTATCTGTTCATGAACTAGCTTTACAAACTGCTAAAGCAGGAAATGATTCTATTAAAGTTGCTGGAGAAATTCTGCATAAAGATATATTGTAATTGTTCGTATATAAAAACTGAAACTCAATTATAGATAGTCTACTTTTCATTCGTATCTCCCCTATCTTAAAATGTTTTATAACATGGTGTAAAATGGAGCGTATAATCTTTCGAGTTGATGATAGATTTATTCACGGACAGGTGATTGAAGGATGGATTAATCACTTCCGTATTAAAAATATTATCTTAATAAATGATAGTATCGCTGATGATGTTAAGAAAACTTTCATCTATAAATCTATTATGCCAAGAAATGCAAAACTTGAAGTTATGAGTATCGACTCTTTTCTACAGCTTGATATTTTAAATGAATATAAAAAAGGATATCTTCTTATTATAGTCGGATCTATTAACGACTTAAAATTGATCAACTCTAATATCCCTCTTGAGCATTCATATATAAACATCGGTTGTTTGGCTACAAGTAACCACGATATACCAGTAACTGATAACTGTTTTCTCAATCAAGAAGAGTTAGATTGCTTAGTTCATATATCAGAAAAACACTCTAAAGATATCTATGCTCATAAACTTCCATGGGAAAAACCTATCAATATAAACGATATACACAATAAACAAATGAATATTAAAAAGATACAAGAATGAGCTTAGCACAGGGGATTTTATTATTCTTCCTATCTGGATTTGCATCCCTTGATAGAGTGGCTGGAATAAACATAATGCTATCTCGTCCGATTGTTATAACTAGCATAATCGGTATCGCTTTTAATCAAATCCTTATATGTATTCTAATCGGTGCTATCTTTGAATTTATCGGTATGCTCGAAGTCCCCGTTGGAACAGTTATACTTAAAGATGATACATTCGCTGGATACTCATCTTCTGTGCTTATATCATTAGGTGCAATATCTCACAATAATCTATCTATCCTACTTGCAATTATTTTAGTTACACTTATGATCTATCCTGTAACATTAACCGATATTTATTGTCGAAAATTGAACAAGTTGATGATTACTCGAGCCTTTAATGAAACTAAATCAAATACAAATAGTGACGGGTTTTTAATACGAATAGGTTTACTTGTATCTTTTATTCGTGGAGTAGTGGTTTATAATTTAGCAACATTTTTAATATTTCTTACCCTGCACAATATAGGTTATTTCGCTAAACAAGAAGTTTCTCCTATATATTATTTAGTCTTATTATTTATCCTATTGATGGGATGTTTATTTAGATTTCTTAACGGTGAACTTTTTATGAAGCTCATCTTTCTTGTTATAGGCTTTATAGCTTCATGGATAATATTATGAAACTATTATTGAAAGCTCTTCCAACACTTGTAAAGAGTATCTTTTATCAAGCTAATTGGAATATTGAAAATATGCAAGGCACTGGATTTTCTTGGTTACTTAAAGATTTATCAAAAAGATTTAAAATCAGTTTTGGTAATGTTAAAGGTAATGAACGTGCTGATTATTTTAACACTAATCCATATTTTGTAACTTTTATGCTTGGAATATTTTTAAAAGAAGCAGAATCAGGCAAACCAGTTGATCAATATAAATCTACTTATGCATCAGTTTTTGGAGCGTTAGGTGATACTTTTTTCTGGCACTCATTACGCCCTCTCACTTTCTTCCTATCCCTGTTTATTGCGGTATACGAACCGATGTTTGCTATGTTTTTCTATCTTATATTTTTTAATATATTCAATATAGGTTTTAAATTTCTTGGATTTTATTTAGGATATAATTACGGCACAAATGTTATTGATGTCTTTCGTACTGTATCATTTGCAAATTGGTCTGATATAGCTGATATGGCAACAATCTTTCTCATGGGTGGAACATTAGCTATTGTTGTAAAATATGTTAGCAATAGTGATGCTATAAACTCTATAGCTATATTTAAAACAGCTATCTTTTTTATTGCAGGTTTTACTACATCTAGGTATGTGAGCGCACCGTTCACACTGATTATAGGTGCAATGATCGTTACGGCTATTATGCTTTTACAAAATATTTAAAGTGGGTATTGAATGAAATTACTTAAAGATTCATTTCTAATAAAAAATAAATTGGGACTTCACGCAAGAGCCGCTGCAAAATTTGTTAATATTGTGACAAAATATAAGTCTGAGGTTACTGTTATTAAAGATGATAAAAAAGTTAATGGCAAAAGTATTATGTCATTGATAATGCTAACTGCTCTACTTGATGATACAATCGAAGTGTCTGTTCAAGGAGATGATGCAGGCGAGTGTATCAAAGATTTAGAAATGCTTGTTGATAATAAATTTGGAGAAGATTAATGATAATTAAACAAGGTATTTCTATTTTAAATAATATCATTATCGGTAAAGCTTATCTTATTGATAGAAACAAAATATTTGTGCGTGGATCTAAAATTGAAGATGTTGAAAAAGAGAAAGAAAGATTAAAAAAAGCAATTAAAAAAACAGTTGCTGTTTATGAAAGATATAAAACTTTATTTGAAGACAGAAAAAGTAGTGCCGAAATATATGAGGCCTATCAACTTATTTTAGAAGATGAACTATTTACTGGCGAAGCTTTAAAACTGATAGAGAAAGATAAAATTAACGCTGAATACGCTTTAAAAAGAGTTCGAGATCACCTAATCAATACTATGCTCGCTTCTAAAAGTGATTATATAAAAGATAGAATTTACGATCTTGAACATCTCTATCAAAGAGTGCAAGGTGAACTTACATCTAAAAATTATCAATCAATCGATAAGGCAACAACTGGTGATATAATTATATCGCACGATCTAATCGCTACTGATATTGATATTATGATATCTAAAAAAATTCATGCGTTTGCAACTGATATCGGTGGTAAAACATCACACAACTCTATCATCGCTAAATCAGCTGGGATACTCGGAATTGTTGGACTTAAAAATATATACGAAATAGTTAATCATGGAGATTTAATAATTATCGATGGACTCCTATCAACTATAATTATCAACCCAGATAAAACAACTTTAGAGAAATATACGCAACGAAAACTAGCGTTAAAAACTTATCTAAACTCTGTTCAGGAACTTAATAATACTATTACTAAAAATGGAGTTGAAATCACTCTATCTGCAAATATCGACTCTAACTCCGATATAGATGCAGTTAATAAAAATAACCTATCTGGAGTTGGATTATATAGAACTGAGTTCTTATTTCTAAGAGATCAATCCATCACTCAAGACGATCAATATAATATATATAAATCAGCCTCTGAAAAATTAGAGAATAAACAGTTGATCCTTAGAACATACGATCTGGGTGGAGATAAACTAACTCATAACCAACATCAATATGAAAAAGATTCTGTGTTTGGACTTAGAGCAATTAGATATTGTATGCAAAATAAAGACTTCTTTAAAGATCAAATCACAGCTATACTTAGAGCATCTTATAACAATAACATCAAAATAATGCTACCAATGATCTCATCTGTTGACGAACTGATAGATGTTAAAAAGTTTATCGAAGAAGTTAAAGATGAGCTTAAAGCAAAATCTATAAAATATAACGACAAAATTGAAATAGGAATAATGATAGAACTGCCTGCCGTTGCGGTGTCTATTAATAAATTTATTAACTACTCCGACTTCTTCTCTATAGGCACAAATGATCTGATACAATACACTCTAGGAGTTGATAGAACAAACTCTTTAGTTGCTGATTATTATAACCCACTGCATCCTGCTATATTACAGATGTTGTCTGATATTTTTCTAGCTACTGCAAGTGCAAATAAAGAGGTTTCTGTGTGTGGAGAGATCGCTGGTGATTATAGATATCTACCTCTGCTTCTGGGGATTGGTTATAGATCTTTCTCTATGAATCCTCAATCATCTCAAGCTATACAGAAACTGATAACTGAACTTGATACTACGAAATGTAGAGAACTATTTGACACAGTGCTTAAGTGTGAAACCATTGCCGAAACTACAAAAATACTTGAACTATTTTTAGACGAGAATTTTAAAAACCTCTTCTCAGAATCTCTTTAATTAATTGAATATAAAATTAAAATTAATTATTTTCGTTTTATATCCGAAACTAAACTTACAAGTAAATTATTTAAATGATTTTGAGAGGGTTCGATGGTTCTAATAAAAATGAAATATGTATTAATTATTTTTTCACTAGTTTTTTCTTTCTACATGCTTAATGCATGCACATACGACAAACAATTAAAGGCAGCTATTGAACCCACTGTTGTTGCTAAAAATATTGTGCCTGTAAATAATATACCGATGAACCACCTTGATATAAAGGCTGAAAACTATTTAGGTCAAAAAATATCAATTACGAATTTCTCAACTGCAACGTTCACTATAACTAATATGTTTTCTGATTCTATAAGTTTTAAATACTCTCAAATAGAGAAAGTTGAACAAGTTAATAATGATAATATTAACGCTTGTAACGCTAAAGGCGTTTTTAGAGTTCTAGAACCTCTTGAGAAATGTTTTATAGATATGATCATTGAACCAAATAGTAATATTCGTGGTACAGAAATAGTTATTGATTATAAAGTTAATAACGATGATAGAACTTATCAAGCTGTGTATCAAGTAAACGACTTTCTATTATTCTAAAATAACTAAACCGTACCCTATTCGCACTATATACAATTAATTACGATATTTAACATAACGTCGTGTATAAAGATTTATATCTATTCTAAAATAACCAAACCGTACCCTATTCGCACTATATACAATTAATTACGATATTTAACATAACATCGTGCATAAAGATTTATATCTATTCTAAAATAACTAAACCGTACCCTATTCACACTATATACAATTAATTACAATATTTAACTTAATGTCGTGCATAAAGATTTACACCTATTCTAAAATAACTAAACCGTACCCTATTCACACTATATACAATTAATTACAA